>JAHLLJ010000266.1 GCA_020444205.1 Deltaproteobacteria bacterium
GCCAGGCCGCGAAAGCCGCGCCTACATGGTGCCCACCCAAAGCACCACGGCAAGCCGCTCACCAACGTTGGTAATGGCCTGGGCCTTGGGTTCCGCCCAGAAATGGGCGGCGTCGTGCTTTTGCAGGCGGAACTCCTTGTCCCCATGACGCAGCTGGATCTGCCCGTCCAAAACGCACAGAACCTCCTGGCCGTTTTTGACGTCTTTACGAACCGGCAGCGACTTGCCGGGCTCTATGAACAAGACCGCGCTATCAAGCACCTCGCGGTCTTTGGGTGGACTCATGCGGCGGGTGGCAAAGCCGGTGTGAGGCATGTCCACCTCGCCCCACTCATCGGTGTGGAAGACAAAAACCCTTTCCTGGTTTTGCAAGCGGCTCAGCAAGCCGCCCACGTCCACGGACAGGGCTTGGCCAATGGACATCAGGGTCTCCACCGAAGGAGACTTGACGTTGTTTTCCACCTGGCTCAAAAAGCCTTCGGAAACTCCCGCCTTTTCAGCCACCGCTTTCAGCGTAAGGTTTTGTTGCTTGCGGCAGCGGCGCAGCTCGTTACCTAGATTCACTATTTTCCCCGATATATTAATTGCTTAACCAAGAAGTGTGTTCGGTTAATATTTACCATAGGGCAATATTTATGCTTGGTCAAGAAAAATAGACAAACTGGTGGGTTTTAAACGGGAGGCGGCCAATGGGCTAGGAACTCCCTGCGGCCCTCGCAGGCTTGCCGCTTAGAGAATAAAAAACAGGCCGGCATCACCGGATGTTCTCCCGGCCACCAGCCCGTATCCTCCACGCAGCGAGCCGCCATAATGGAAATGGCCCAGCTTGCGGCCGGGCTCCACAGCCACGGGCCTGGCCAGTCAATTATCCGTGGATAACATCCGGCTAACGGTTTAGCCGCCCCCAGCTCAAGCCCCAGACCACTACCTGCGGGGCATTTATCCCCGGTGCATAATTTTTACCCACACCCTGTTCGTCTTGCTAATATTTTTCCCCGCCGCGACCTTTGCCGCCCATGGAACCCTCCACGGCTATCGCTGATATCAATTTGATTTTACTAGAGTATTAATTTTATTTTTTCCCTTGGCGGCCTTTGGCACGCTGCCTGCTACTTATGGGGGCAACCGGATACGCACCTAACCAAAAAACCGGCAAAGACACAAAGGAGACTGAGTTATGAAAAAGATGATGGTGATCTTAGGCAGCATGGCCCTGGTGGCCACCATGGCGGTGGGCGCGTGGGCCGGCCCCTGGGGTCCCGGCCCGGGTTATGGCCCGGGTAACTGCCCCGGCTATGCTGCGGGTTCCGGATATGGCCCTGGATACGGCCCCGGCCCCAACATGACCAAGGAGCAGTACGAGCAATTCCAGGCCAAGCGGGCCGCTTTTATGAAGGACACCTTGGCGCTTCGCCAGAGCATGGCCAACAAGCGCATCGAGCTGCGTACCCTGTACTCCCAGCCCAACGCTGACCAGGCCAAGATCCAGGCCCTGCGTGGCGAGATCATCGACCTGCGCGGCCAGTTGGCCAAGAAGGCCAATGACGCCGGCCTGCCCGCCTTTGGGCGCGGCTTTGGCCGAGGCTTTCATCGCGGCCCCCGTGGCGGCGGCTACGGCCCCGGCATGATGGGTTACGGCCCTCGCGGCGGCTACGGCCCCGGCATGATGGGCTACGGCCCTGGTACCGGCTACGGCCCTGGTACCTGCTGGCGGTAACCCCCTACCCTCGGTTACAATCAGGGTCCGGGCCTAGGCTCGGGCCCTGATTGGCTTAGGAGAAACAGAACCAAATGAGCGACACCCCCACGAGCCCCCTGGCCGAGCCCAAAAGTAGGCTTACCGGACTTTTGCTGGTGGGGGTTTTGCTTTTGATTCTGGCGGTGATCGGGGTTACCACGGCCCGGCGCATGCAAAGCACCGGGCAGCTAATGCGCCACGCCTTGGCCACCCAGGGCGAATTGGTGATCAAATCTCTGGAAGGGGCCACCCGCTTTGGCATGCGCCACCATATGTGGGGCTCCCTTAGAATGCAGTCTCTGGTTGAGGAGATGTTGCGCCTGCCCTCCCTCGACTCCCTGGCGGTCATCGGCTCCCGGGGTGAGGTGTTGGCTGCTGGAGTGGCCGCCAGCCAGGTGGCCGACGTGCCGGGCCGGGCCCTAACCGGCCTGCCCAGCCAAGTGCAACAGGCCATGGACAAGCGCCTGCCGGTCATCCAGTTTCTGGGCAAGGAGCTGGTGGTGGGCCGCCCCTTTGAGCCGCTCGCGCCCTTCCGGCGGCAAGGCCGTTCAATGCCCCCTTGGGCCCGGTCCATGGACGACCATATGCGCCGTATGATGGGGCCTCCTCCGGACCGGCCCGGCAATGGATCGCCGGATTCCCCTCCCCCCACCCCAAAGCCGGGCTATGTGCTGGTCCGCCTTTCCACCGCATCCATCCACGCGGCTCAGGCCCGCGACCTGGCCAGCTCACTGATCCTGGCCGGAGTGGTGTTCTTCTCCACCGGCGCTTTGGCCGCGGCCATGTTCCTCTATGCCCGGCGGCGCCAGGGCGAGCTGGCCCGCCTGCGCGAGGAGGTGGCTGAAAACCAGCACCTGGCTGCGGTGGGCCGTTTGGCCGGATCGGTAGCCCATGAGGTGCGCAACCCGCTTTCCGCCCTGCGGGGACTGGTGCAATTTTTGGCCAAGGGCCATGAACCCGGCACCCGATCCTACCAATGCGCCGAAACCGCGGTGGCAGAGGTTGACCGTCTGGAACGGGTGGTTTCCGGCTTGCTAGACTACACCAGGCCCCGCTCGCCGCGCCTGATCTCCATGGACCTGGATGAAAGCATAGCCGGCACCCTGCGCCTGTTGTCCGACGAGCCCCGTTCCCAAGGGGTGGAGATCATCAGCCGCCTGGCTGACGACCTGCCCCTGGTCAAGGCTGACCCGGATCAGGTTCGCCAGATAATAATGAACCTGCTCATCAACGCCCTGGAGGCCAACAACGGTTCCGGCCAGGTAACCGTTTCGGCCCGCCGCCACGGCCGCCACGTGTGGGTGGAGGTCAGCGACCAAGGGCCGGGCCTGCCTTCCGGCAATTCCGAGGAGCTATTCGATCCCTTCTTCAGCACCAAGGAGAGGGGAACCGGGCTGGGCCTGGCCATCGCCCGCCGCCTGGCCCGGGGCATGGGCGGCGACCTTATCGCCGGATCGGCCGTGGAGCAAAGCGGGGCCAGATTTATTTTAACCCTCATCCCCGACGAGGCCCGAGCATGAGCAAGCAACCCATCATTTTAGTTGTGGACGACGAGGCGGCTCATCGCCTAATGCTTACCGCTCACCTGGAAGAATCCGGCTACAGCGTTGTGGAGGCCGGTGACGGGCAAGCCGCTTTGGCTCAGGTGGAGCAGGCCCACGTTGACCTGGTGCTCATGGATTTGGTTATGCCGCGCATCGATGGCATGGAGGCGCTCAAGCGCATCAAGTCCAGCCACCCCGACTTGCCAGTGCTGATGATGACCGCCTACGGCTCCATCGACAACGCGGTCAAGGCCCTCAAGCTGGGGGCCGGGGACTACATCACCAAGCCCCTGGACGTAGACGAGGTGCTCATCAAGATCGAGCGGCAGTTAAAGGCCGCCAGCCTGGCCCGCCGGGTGGCCACCCAGGCCGAGCGCTTGGGCGAGCGTTTCGACTTTTCAGCCCTGGTGGGCGAGAGCCCGCCCATGCGCCACCTAAAGGAGACCATGGCCCTGGTGGCCCCCAGCCAGGCCACGGTGCTCATCACCGGC
>JAHLLJ010000267.1 GCA_020444205.1 Deltaproteobacteria bacterium
GCGCGGACAGCGTGCAGGTCTACCGGGGCCTGGACATCGGCTCGGCCAAGCCCACACCCGAAGAGCAGGCCCAGGCCCGCCACCACCTCATCGACGTGGCCGATCCCAGTGAGGCCTTCAGCGCGGCCCGCTACGCCCGTTTGGCCGGCGAGGCCATCGAGAACATCACCGCCCGGGGCAAACGGGCATTGGTGGTGGGAGGCACCGGCCTGTACATCAAGGCCCTGATCTTCGGCCTGGCCCCTACCCCGCCGGTGGATCAGGAGCTGCGCGCTCGCCTGAAAGAAGAATGGGAGGCGCAAGGCCCTCAGGCCATGCACCAGCGCCTTTGCGAGTTGGACCCGACAACCGGGGCCAAACTGCACCCCAACGACCGCCAGAGGGTGCTCAGGGCCCTGGAAGTGTGCATTCAGACCGGAGCGCCCATGAGCCGCGGCCAACAGGAGCATGGCTTTAGCGAGCCGCGCTATCCCCACTTGATGATCGGCCTTCAGCGGCCCCGGGAGGAATTGAACCGGCGCATCGAACAGCGGGCCCGGGAAATGTGGGAGCAAGGCCTGCTGGAGGAAACCCGGGCTCTACTGGAGGCTGGGGTGCCCCCGGACGCACCAGGGCTTGGCAGCCTGGGCTACCGCCAGGCGGTGGCTTTTTTACGCGGTCAAATGCAGTCCGAGGACGCGCTGTTTGATATGATTAAGAAAACCAAGGCCTATGCCAAACGCCAGCTTACCTGGTTTCGCGGGGTGCGGGGTTTGGTATGGCATAATGCCGGTGACTCCCAGGGCATCGGACGCCGGGTGTCGGCTTTCTGGTCTTGAATGAGGACGATGATGAAACTTGCAGTCAGATTCCTGATGGTTGCGCTGCTGCTGCTTGGCGCCGCCTTGCCCGTTGGGGCTGAATCCTTCTTGGTGCTGGGCCGGGCGCCCATGGACGGCAACGAGGCCCAGGCCAAGGACAAGGCGGTTGCCGACGCCTTGGTGAGGGCGGTGGCCCAGGCCGCGGCCGCCACCTTGGACCCGGCCACCCTGCGGGGCAACCTGGCCACTCTGGACCAGCAGGTGTTAAAGGACGCCAAGCGCTACATCACCAACTACAGCCTGGTGGCCTCGGCCCCCTCGGGCCAGGAGTTCCTGGCCCTGGTCTCGGTGAGCATCGACGGCCGTTCCCTGACCAAAAGCCTGATCCAGGCGGCGCTCAAGCTGCCCACCTCCCATCTGGGGACCATCTTGGTGATGGTGAGCGAGGAGGCCGCGCCGGGGCGCCCGCCGGTGTATTGGTGGTCCGGCCTGCCCGGCGCGCCGGACGCCCCGGCCCCGGTGGCCAAGGTCATAAAGAAGATGGGGGTGCGCATAATCAACCCCAACGTGGTCAAGCCCTTGTTGACCCCGGATATGCACCATCCGGTGCTCAGCGAGTCCCAGGCCCTGGAGTTCGCCAGGCAGGTCGGCGCCCAGGTGGTGATCATAGGCAGTGTACGCACCTACCCCCTGGTCACTCCCAAGCATGTTTTGCCCCCTCCCCTGGTGCAGCTATTGGCCATCGAAACCGCCGAGGGCCAGGTGGTGTCCATGGAAGAGACCGATTCGCCGGTGTATCACACCACCCCCAACGCCGAGGACGCAAGCGAGGTGGTGGACACGGTGGAAAGCTCGGTGCGTAGGCTCATGGCCAACTTGGCCGCCCGCATGGCCGAGGTGGCCCCCACCACCAAAGACCTGAGCCTTAAAGTCACCGGCGTGCGCTCCCTGAGTCAGCTCATGCGCCTGGAAAAGGTGTTGGGCTCCATGAGCGATCTGGTGGGGAATGTGCAGCGGGTCAGCGCCGGAGCGGGACAGGCGGAGTTCAAGCTTACGCTCAAAGGTTCGCCTACCCAGCTGGCCGACCAGCTAATGGTTCAAAATTACGGAGATTTCCTGGTAAACGTGGTGGAAAGCGACGCCAAGGGGCTACAGGTGGTGATCATCCCGCGCCAGCCCGGCTCAAGCCCACCCACCAAACCGGGAGCGGGCGCGCCCGCCGGGCCTTCCCTGCCGGGGATGTACAGGGATTCCATGGCCAGCCAGCCAGAGGCGCAAATGCCCCAAACAACACCATCCGGACAGTGATCCCGGCTTGACAGTCCATGGCCCGGCTGGTAGAAGAAGGTTTCAATTTCAGGCACGTAGCTCAGGGGGAGAGCGCCACCCTGACACGGTGGAGGTCCCGGGTTCAAATCCCGGCGTGCCTACCAGACCCGCCCGGGCATACGGGTACCCTTGGAGCCGGCATTTGCCGGCCGGGGGCGCTTGCGCCAGGGGAAGGGGGATTTGTTTGTTTTGGCTCCTGAGATGAGCACAACTTCGCAAGAACAAAACACCGCCGGACAAATCCTGGCCAGCCAGGACCCCAAGGCGGCCCGGAAAGCTATTGCCGCCAGGGATAACGGGAGGTTGGTGGACCTGTCCGCCGTGGTGGACCCCCAAGACGAGCTGACTCCGGTCCTGCCGGGTGATCCCGAGGCCCTGGAGCTGCTGCGTCACAGCACGGCCCACATCATGGCCGAGGCGGTCAGGGAGCTTTTCCCCGGAGTCAAGGTGGCCATCGGCCCGGCCATTGAAGACGGTTTTTATTACGATTTCGATTACGAGCGGCCCTTCACTCCGGAGGACCTGCCGGCCATCGAAGATAAGATGCGCGAAATCGTCAAGCAAAACGCACCATTTGAGTGTGAACTCTGGGACCGGGACAAGGCCCGCCAACACTTTGCCGACCAGGGCGAGCAGTTCAAGGTGGAGCTGATCGACGACCTGGACGCCGACAAGGTGGGCATCTACCGCCAGGGCAACTTCACCGACCTGTGCCGTGGCCCGCACCTGCCCTCCACCGGCCGCATGGGGGCTTTCAAGCTCACCAGCGTGGCCGGGGCCTATTGGCGCGGCGATGAGAAGCGCCCCATGCTCAGCCGCATCTACGGCACCGCCTTTTTCGACAAGAAGGAGCTCAAGCGCCACCTGGCCCTCATCGAGGAAGCCAAAAAGCGCGACCACCGCAAGCTGGGACGCGAGCTGGATCTGTTCTCCTTTCATGACGAGATCGGCGCGGGCCTGGTGGTGTGGCACCCCCGGGGCATGATCCTAAGGACCATCATCGAGAATTTGGAGCGCTCCGAGCACCTCAAGCGGGGCTACTCCATGGTGCAGGGGCCCCAGATCCTCAAGCGGGAGCTGTGGGAGCGTTCGGGGCATTTCGACAATTACCGCGAGAACATGTACTTCACCGAGGTGGACGAGGTGGCCTATGGGCTCAAACCCATGAACTGCCTGGCCCACATGCTGGTGTACAAATCCAAGCTGCGCTCCTACCGCGACCTGCCGCTCCGGCTGTTCGAGCTGGGCCTGGTGCACCGCCACGAAAAAAGCGGGGTTATGCACGGCCTGACCAGGGTGCGCGCCTTTACCCAGGATGACGCCCACCTGATCTGTAGACCAGATCAGCTGGAAGAGGAAATCCTGGGGGTGATGGCCTTTGTCACCGACTTCATGGAGCTGTTCGGCTTTGAATACTCCTTGGAGCTTTCCACCCGGCCGGACAAGTCCATCGGCAGCGACGAGGACTGGGAGCGGGCCACCGCCGCCCTGACCAAGGCCCTCATTGCTTCGGGCAAGGATTACGACATCAACGAGGGCGACGGCGCCTTCTACGGCCCCAAGATCGACTTCAAGCTCACCGACGCCCTCAAGCGCTCCTGGCAGTGCGCCACCATCCAGTG
>JAHLLJ010000268.1 GCA_020444205.1 Deltaproteobacteria bacterium
GCTACTTCTCCAGCTTCCTGGACGACATCTACCAGAACCACGGCGACATCAACGAAACCGCCGGGGACGGCTTGATGATCATATTCCAGGACGAAGACCCGGTGAAGCACGCGGTGAACGCGGTGACCACCGCCCTGGCGGTGGAGCGCAAGGTGGCCAAGGTCAACCAGGAGCTGGCCGGACGCTTCCAGCCGGTGCTTGTCAATATCGGGGTGAACTCGGGCACCGCCCTGGTGGGCAGTTCGCGTTTCGAGGGTATTGCGGGCACCCGCTGGACCTTCACCGCCAGCGGTTCGGTGACCAACAACGCGGCGCGCATCGGCGCCCTGGCCACCGAGGGTAGGATATTCATCGGCCCGGAGACCGCCAAGCGGGTCGAGCACCGCTTTGAACTCAAGAGCATCGGCCCTCAAAGCCTTAAGAACGTGGCCGAGCCCATTGAGGTATTCCAGGTGTTGGGAGCCAAGGAGGCCTAGGCCGACCCCGCCCCGGCCCGCCCTAGCCTACTTGCCCCACAGCTCATCCAGGCGTTGGTCTCGGCCACAACTCCAACGGTAGTACTTGTAGCGGATGGGGTTCTTTTGGTAATAGTCCTGATGGTATTCCTCGGCCGGGTAAAAAGGCCCGGCAGGTACTATCTCGGTGTAAATGGCTCCGAATTTGCCGCTTTTTTCCAGGCGCTGCTTGGATTCCTCGGCCAGGCGCTTCTGCTCGTCGTTTTCATAAAAAATCGCCGTTCGGTATTGATTGCCCACGTCGCAGAACTGGCGGTCCTTGACCGTGGGGTCTATGTTGCGCCAGAACACCTCCAATAACTGGGCGTAGCCGATCTTGTCCGGGTTATAAACCACCTTCAAGGCCTCGGCGTGGCCGGTGCCCCCGGCGGATACCTGCTCATAGGTGGGATTTTCCACATGGCCACCGGTGTAGCCCGATGTGGTGGAGATCACTCCGTCCAGTTTGTCGTACGGTGGCTCCATGCACCAGAAGCAACCACCCGCAAAGATGGCCGTAGCCGTCTTTTGTTGTTTATCGCTCATATCCTTCCCCATGGCCGTGGCGGCCACCAGTACACTAGCCGCCAGTAGCAAGGCCCAAATCCAAGGCTGGTTAAATCTTCTAGCGTTCATGCCCGCCTCCAGATGAGTCATCCTATTTATTAGGATAGGTTCTTATCTGGCACAAAGCAAATTTCTGGGATTCAAATAGGGATTTGCACAAGGAAAAGGTATTAGCGGGATTCCAGGTCGTCTTCATCCAACTCGCGGCCGCAGGCGGGGCAGCGCTCTATCTCCTGATCGTCAGGGCCGAAAAAACGGCAACGCCAACCTTGCGCTCCATGCAGGTATTCTATCCATACCTCCTGGCCGCAGGGACAATATCCCACGCCGCTGTAAACCATCACGCGTCCTTAGGCAGGCCAATAGGACCAGCCCACATATTCCGTGGACTAATACTCCACGCCCTTTTGAGCGGGCACCCCGCTGTCGGCGTGGTGTTTCCGGGGCTCCATCACCGTGACCGTGTCGGCCAGCTCCATTATCTGCTTGGGGCAGCTCCGGCCGGTGAGCACCAAATGCAGCTCCGGGGGCTTGGCCTTGATAAGCTCAGCCACCTCGCCCGGGTCCACGAAACCCATGGTCATGGCGATGTTGATCTCATCCAGGATGATCAGGTCCCACTCGCCCGAAGCCACTTCGTCCTTGGCCATCTCCCAACCATGGCGGGCCGCCTCCCTGTGGGAGGTGCGGTCGGTGCCCGGCAAGATCAAGCCCTCGCCAGTGGCTCTGATCTCCACGCCGGGAAGCTTGCCCGCGGCTTCAAACTCGCTGTAGCCTTTGCCGCTTTTAATGAACTGGATGATGAGTATGTTCCAGCCATAGCCCGAAGCCCTAAGAGCCAGGCCCAAGGCGGCGGTGGTCTTGCCCTTGCCGTCGCCGGTGTTGATCATCACCAGCCCCTTACGCTCTGCCATGCTGTCTCCGTGAGGTTTGAATTAGTGCTAATCACCAATACGCCGGGGCCTGCGCGGTGTCAAGCCCGCGCCGGGACGGTTTTCTAATGGGTCAGCTCTGATTTTCATGAAATTTGTGCGCCAGGTGCTCACCAATTTGCGGCACAGCCAGGCGCCGCAGGGCAAGGCGACCCAAGGCTTGGGCTGCCAAATGAGTTTCACCGGGAGTATGCGAGGTAGGTAATGGCAAATTGCTAATCGACCCGCTTTGCCTCCAGCGGCGCGCTGGGGCGAGCGAGGGACCCAGGCGTAGTAGACCTACGCCGAGGACCGAGTGACGCCGACAACGCAGCCATGTAGGGTCTGGCGCAGCCGCCCGAACGGCCCCCAAGTAATATCAAGTCTAAAACAGGTCCCAGATCTCCATCTGCTTGCGCAGGGTCTTGATGAACTGCTCGGTACGGCGTTTGAGGCGGTTCTCCAAAATGCGCACCACGCCTTCCATCACCTGGTAGCCCATGGTGTGATCGCTGTCCAAGACCTCCTTGAAAGCCGAGCCCTTAACCACCAGCACTTCGCTGGGCTCGGCGCAGGCGGCCTGGGAGGTGTAATCCAGTCCCAACAGGGAAGACCAGCCAAAGGAATAGCCGGGCTTCACCGCGCCCAGGGAGATGGTGACCGCGGCCGATATGTCAACCTTGAGCAACACCTTGCCGTTCATAAGCATGAAGAAGTTATCCGCCGCCTGACCCTGTTCGAATATGACGTCCTTTTCCTCTAATTGTTTCACCTGGGCCAGGGGGGCCAGCCTCTCCAGCATCTGGTCCTCCAGGTTTTGGAGCAAATAGATTTGCTTAAGTTCTTCGATGGAAGCCATGGCTTCTCTCCTTCAACGGCTGGACGTTTAAGTTTTTTAGTAGCCTTTCCTCTATCTTACGCCAAAAGGTAGAGCACAAGCAGCATCACCGCGGCGGCCAGGGCGCCCACCCCTACCGGCAAGGCGCCCCGGGCGAAACCGCGCTCCAAGTCCCTCTTTCGTTGCTCCAAGGGCCAGCCGCGCACCTTGAACAACCACCACAGCGGCACCAGCAGCAGCTTGGACATCAGCGCCGGGGCCTGGCGGGCGAAGCTGTTTACCGCCCCGGTGGCCCCGTTTACCAGCCAACGGTCGCTGGCCGAGTTGATGCCGCCCAGCCCCCAATCCATCAGCCGGTAAAAAGCCCGGCCGCCCTTGCGGTAGAACCAGTCAAAGTCCAGGTTGATGGCCCGGATCTCGGCCGGGTAGTAGCCGGAGTAGATGAGCAGCACAAAGGCCAGGGCGCCGAAGAGCAATAGCTGGAGCTGGCCCACCACGTGGGCCCCGGAGTAGGGCGCGTAGTCCACCGGGAAGGGCAGGATGTTGTACAGGGGCTGGGGAAATATGCCGATGCCCAGGCAGAAAAAGGCGGCAATGCCCATGGCCCAGGTCATGTTCCAGGGCGGGTCGCTGGCCCTGAGCCCCGAGTCGTGGCCAAAGAAGGTGAAGTAGGGAACTTTGATGCCCGCGTGATCGATGACCCCGACAGAGGCGAACTGAAGCATGAACCAAATGGTGGTCAGGTGTTGCAGCCCGGCCGCGCTGACGATCATGGACTTGGACACAAAGCCGCTGAACAGGGGGAAGGCGCTGATGGAGGCCGAGCCCACCATGCAGAAAACGGCGGTCAGGGGCATGGTTTTGTACAGCCCTCCCAAATCGGTGCAGCGGATGCGCCCGGTCATGGTGAGCACGCTGCCCGCGGCCATGAAC
>JAHLLJ010000017.1 GCA_020444205.1 Deltaproteobacteria bacterium
GGCCCAGGCCGGGGTGGGCGCGGTGCACGCCATGGCCTATCCCCTGGGCGCCTTTTACGACATCCCCCACGGCGAAGCCAACGCCCTGCTGCTGCCCTACGTGCTGCGCTACAACCTCATGGCCTGCCCGGAGCGCTTTGCCGACATGGCCTACGCCTTGACCGAGTTGCCCGACGACCTGAGCACCATGGAGGCGGCTGCCGCCTGCGTGGAAGAGGTGTCGGACCTCAGCGCCATGGTGGGCATCCCCACCAGCCTGCGCCAGCTTGAGGTGCCCGAGGACTCGGTGCCCGCCATGGCTGAAAAGGCCATGACCGTGGCCCGGCCCATTGCCAACAACCCCCGCCAGGTCACCGCCGAGGACCTGGAGATCATCTACCGCGAAGCCTTTGTCTAGGGAGTAAGTAACTATGCCGGGATTTGAGTGGCTGGGTAAACAAGAGACCGAGGCCGTAAACGATGTAATGCAGCGGGGGGTGTTGTTCCGCTACGAGTTCGCCGACCAGCGCCAAGGCGTGTACATGGTGCGGCGTTTTGAAGAAAACTTCGCCGCCTACACCGGCGCGGCCAACGCCCTGGCCGTGACCAGCGGCAGCGCGGCCCTCAAGGTGGCCCTGGCCTCTCTGGGCATCGGCTATGGCGACGAGGTGATTACCCAGGGTTTCACTTTCGTGGCCACCTGGGAAGCCATCCTGGACTGCGGGGCCAAACCGGTGTTCTGCGAGGTGGATGAAACCCTGTGCATGGACCCCGATGACCTCAAAAATAAAATTACCGACAAGACCCGCTGCATCGTGCCGGTGCACATGATGGGGGCTCAGGCCCGCATCGCCGAGATCATGGCCATTGCCGATGAGGCGGGCATCCCGGTGCTCGAGGACACCGCCCAGTCGGCGGGCTGCACCTTGAACGGCAAACACCTGGGCACCTTTGGGGCCATGGGCACCTTCAGTTTCGACTCGGTTAAGACCCTCACCTGCGGCGAGGGGGGCATGGTCATCACCAGCGATCCCGAGCTGTACCAGAACGCCTGCGAGTACCACGACCACGGCCACGACCACAAGCCGGTGGGCCGGGGCAACGAGGGACGTCGCTTCATGGGCATGAACTTCCGTATGATGGAGCTGCAAGGCGCCCTGGGCGTGACCCAGCTGGCCAAGCTGGACGACATGGTGGCCACCCAGCGGCGCAACAAGTCCGCCCTCAAGGAGGCCCTTGCCCGGGTGCCCGGGGTGAGCTTCCGTCAGTTGCCGGACGAATCCGGCGATTCGGCCACCTTCCTGGCCTGGTTCCACGAGAGCCCCGAGGCGGCCGAGCGTTTCGCCGGGCTGCTGGCCGATGAGGGCGTCCCGGCCATCCCTTGGGGCAAGAACACCTGGCACGCCTACGCCCATTGGGAGCATCTGCATGCCGGGGCCTCCCTGGCCAAGAGCGGCTGGCCTTTCCAAAGGCCGGAAGGCCCGGCCGAGTACGACGCCGACGCCTTGCCCCAGACCGACGCCATTCTGTCGCGCTGCCTGAGCTGGCAGATCATGCTGGGCTGGGACGAGGCCAAGTTAAAGCACATGACCGAGGCCATCAACCGCGCTGTGGCGGCCTTGTAAACGCCATGGCCGTGCATGTAATCATCCCGGCCCGCTTTGGCTCCAGCCGCTTTCCGGGCAAGCCCCTGGTGACCATAGCGGGCAAGCCCATGGTTCAGCACGTCATGGAGCGGGCCTCCCAGGCCAAGGGAGTGGCCACCGTGGCCGTGGCCACCGACGACGACCGGGTGGCCGCGGCGGTGGAGGCCTTTGGGGGCAAGGTGATCATGACCCCGGAGGCCTGCCGCAGCGGCAGCGACCGGGTGGCCCTGGCCGTGGAGTCCCTGGGTCTGGGCGGTGACGAGTTGGTGGTCAACGTACAGGGCGACCAGCCCCTGCTGCCCCCGGAGGTGCTGGAGGAGTGCGCCGCGCCCCTGCTGGCCGAGCCGGAGCTGGGCATGTCCACCCCGGTGGTGGCCATAACCAACCCCGGCGAGGTGCCCGACCCCAACCACGTCAAGACGGTGATGGACGTGCATGGCAACGCCCTTTATTTTTCGCGCCTGGCCATACCTTTTCCCCGCGACGGCGAGGAGACCACCTATTACAAGCACCTGGGGGTCTATGTCTTCCGCCGGGAGTTCCTGGCCACCTTTGCCGCCTTGCCCACCGGGGTTTTGGAGCAGGTGGAAAAGCTGGAGCAGCTACGGGCCCTGGAGCATGGCTACAAGGTGCGCTGCGTGATAACCGACTACGACTCGCCGGAGGTTGACCGCCCCGAGGACGCCCTCAGGGTGGAAGGCATCCTCATGCAGGCCGGCGAGGTTTCTTAATAGCCATGACCATGGAGCCTGGCCGGAGCGCCTTTTTCGGGGCGGGTCCGGCCTGGCTTTTTTATGTGGCCGGGGCGGTTGCCCTGGCCCTTTGTTTGTGGGGCCTGGCTGGGCGGCGCGAGTCCGAGCCCTCTGGCTGGGATGCCCGGCGCTGGCTGCTCTTGGGGCCCCTGTGGCCAGCGGCTCCGGTGCGGGCCGCGCTCCTGGCTATGGCTTGGTGGCCTTTGTGGCTCATGGCCCTGGGCAGCGTATTGTGGTTGGCCCACATGTGGCTTTTTCCATTCCTGCGCGGCCCGGTATATCTGGCCTATTCCTGGGCCATGGACTGGCTGGGCGCGGCGTTCACCCTGGCCTGCGGTCTGTTGTTTTTGCTGCGCCTGAGCTTCTGGCGCAAGGGACCGGGACGGGTGAGCTGGTGGGCTCCCCTGCTTGGTGTGGTAGTGGGCTTCAGCGGCTTTGTGGTGGAGGCGGGCCGTTTGGGAGCCATCCGGCCTGACTGGGCCTGGTCCTCGCCGGTGGGCATGTGGCTGGGTGAGTTTTGGCTGGGCGGGGCCTCGGACCCGGCGCTCATGGCCACCTGGTGGGTGCATGCCGGGCAGGGCCTTTTGGCCTTGGTCCTGCTGCCCTGGGTGCGGGTGCGCTGGCCTGCCTCTTGCGCTCCGGCCCGGCGGGTGGCATCTTAAGCTTCATGCTTACTTATCTGGGCATACGCAATTTCGCGCTCATCGAGTCCCTGGAGCTGGAACCGGGGCCAGGGCTGACCGTGCTCACCGGCGAGACCGGGGCGGGCAAGTCCATTATTTTGGCCGCGGTAAGCATGCTCATCGGCCAGCGGGCCGCCTCGGACCTCATCAGGGCGGGCTCGGAGCAGGCGGTGCTGGAGGCCCAGTTCGTCCTGGACCCGGCCAGCGATCCGGCCCTGCGCCTGGCCGAGGAGGCCCTGGAAGGCGAGGAGGGTGAGTTGGTGGTGCGCCGCCTGGTCAGCCGCGAAGGGCGCAACCGGGTGCAGGTCAACGGCAACCTGGCCACCTTGGGCCTGTTGGCCGACCTTGGCCCCGAGCTGGTCAGCGTGGTGGGGCAGCATGCCTCCCAAGCCCTACTCAAAAGCGAGGAGCAGCTTTGGCTGCTGGACGCCTTTGCCGGACTGGAGGGACAAACCCAAGAGGTGGGCCGGGCAGTGCGCGCGGTGCGCGAACTGGACCAAGAGATCGATGCGCAGCGTGGGGCCCTGCGGGAGCGCGAGCAGCGCCGCCAAGAGCTGGAGCGCATGGTCAAGGAGCTGGAGGCAGCCGAGCTGGACCCCCAGGAGGAGGCTGAGCTCAAGGCCGAGCGCAACCTCATGGCCAACTCCCAGGAGATTGCCGACCTGGCCCGCCAGGCCCACCAGGGCCTGTACTCGGCTGACGGCTCGGCCCTGGAGATGGTGGACCGCCACCGCGCGGTGCTGTCCCAGTTGGCCGAGCTGGACCCCAGCATGAAGCAAGCCGCCGCCCGCTTGGAAGAGGCGTTCTATCTTTTGGAAGACCTGGCCCACCTGGTGCGAGACTATGAGGCGGGCCTGAGCTTTGACCCCTACCGCTTGGAGTGGCTGGAGGAGCGGCTGCACGGCATCCGCCGCCTCACCCGGCGCTATGGCGGGGACGTAACCGGGGCTTTGGAGACTCTGGAACAGGCCAAAGAAGAGCTGGCCGGCCTGGCCAGCGGTGAGCAACACCTGGAGGAACTGCAAGCCCGGCGGGAGCAGGCCCTGGACGAGGCGGTGGCCCTGGCCAAAAAGCTCAGCCAGGACCGCCGCGAGGCCGCGCCCCGCTTGGCCCAAGCCGCCGAGGCCGAGCTGGCCCAGCTTAGCCTGGCTGCCTGCCGCATGCAGGTCTCCTTTAGCGAGCCCGGCGGCGCGGCCCTGGACACCGATGCCGGCCCTATGGGAGGCCGCGGCCTGGAGCAGGCGGAGATACTCATCGCCCCCAACCCGGGCGAGGGCTTCAATCCGCTGAAGCGCATTGCCAGCGGAGGGGAGCTTTCGCGCATGCTCTTGGCTCTGCGAACTTTGGTAGCCCGCCGCCACGGCGCGCCTACCCTGATCTTCGACGAGGTGGACGCGGGCATTGGCGGGGCCACCGGTTCGGCGGTGGGGCAAAAGCTGGCCAGTCTGTCCACGGCGGGGCAAGTGATCTGCATCACTCATCTGCCCCAGATCGCCGCCTGGGCCGACCGTCACTATGCGGTGGAAAAAGCGGTCACCAACGGAAGGACCGCCACTCGCCTCAGCTTGCTGGACGAGGGCGGCCGCTTGGATGAACTAAGCCGTATGTTGGCTGGAGCCGGGCCGGAGTCCACTGCCCGGCAGCACGCCCGGCAGCTCCTGGACTCGGCCCGTCAGAGTAAAACTTCCTTCTAGCGCGTACGCAGGATCTGGCCCGGCTCAAAGGTCAACCTGCGGGTGACCGTCCTCACCTTGGGCTCGGGCGGGGTAGCCGCCTTGAAGGCCATGTTGCCGGTGTCCGGCTTGGCCCCCGCCTCGGCAACCGCCGCCTTGGCTTCCTTGGCCTCCTGCTCCTTCTGCTTGCGCTCGGCTTCTCGCTGGGCCTCCAGCTCTTTTTGCTTTTCAGCCTCGGCCTTGGCTGCGTCGTCCGCCGCCAGCCAGACCGGCACCGCCCAGGCGGTGCGCGGCTCAAACTTCACCAGCTTGATGCGGCCCACCACCGGGCCGGGCATATAAAGAATACGTCCGCTGCCGGACTTGATGGCCTCGCCCTTGGCATAGACCGTAAGCTGCGAGCCCAAAGACAGGCCGGTGTCGCGGCCCACGGTGACCTTGATGCGCTCGCCTTCCACCGCCAGGATGAAGCCCACCCAGGCCTGGGCCGAGATGTTCTGGCTTATCCAGCGCATGGCCGGAGACACCAGCTCGCCTTGCAGCTTATCCACCACCTTGGGCGGATAGGGCTGGCCCAAGCGTATGTTGCTGGCCTGAGTCTCGGTCAACTCGGTGCGAATGCTTAGGGTGGTTTCGGCCAGGAGCACGCCAGTGGCCACGTCGATGAGCTTGAGGTCAAGTTCCATGAGGGCGAAGGGTTCGTTTTCCCTAAAGCCGTAGATTCCGGTCTTGTCGTACTGCATGGACAGGTTGACCACCGCGCCCGAAAGCACCGTGTTCAGCCCCAGGGAGCGGGCCGCGGCCACTATGCGGTCTTCGCTGTTCTCAATGCGGGGGCTTACCTGGGTAAGGGCTTGGCGGAGCTCTTTAAACTCCACCATGACCATGCCGCCCTGCTTCTCCAGCCTTTGGCTGATGGCCAGACCCAGGGCCTTGGCCCTGGCCTCCATGCCGGGCAGCTTACTGAGAAAGGGAGCCACCACCACCCGCTTGCGCAGGTTGGTGTCCTGGCTGTCCATCAGATCGTGCCAGTAGTCGCTCATCGTTTGGGTGAAACCGCAACCCAGGGCGGTGAGGGCCAGGCCCAGCAGCAGCAGGGCGGCCAGAAGCCGGGGGTGGCATTTAATTCGGTGCATTGTTTCTCTCCTGGTTGCGAACCTCGACACTGGGCATTATCGCCGCCCCGGGGACTCTTGTAAACACCCGGCTGATTTGATTCATCATTTAATAGCGGATCTCGAAGCCCTTGAGCCCAGGGTCTGGGTCCTGCCAGCTTACGCCGACCTCGCGCACATCGGCGCTGGGCGGCCCCTGATGGCACCAGGCCAAAGCCTGCTCCACCGCCTCCCGGGGGCCTTGAAAGACCGCCTCTACCCGGCGTAGGGGCAGGTTGCGCACGTAGCCGACCAGGCCCAGAGCCTGGGCCTCGCGCTGGGTGGAGGCCCGGAACCACACTCCCTGCACCTTGCCTTTTATCAGGGCCACGGCTCTTACCTGGGGCATCATTCCTCCCTTTTGGCGAACAGGGGACCGGGCGTCTCGCCTTGATCGGCCGGCGCCTGCTTGCCGGTGGCCTGATCCACCCGCTTACGAAACTCCTCCAAGCCTATCATCTCCACGCCCAGATCGCGGGCCTTGTCCGCCTTGGAGCCGGGATCATCCCCGGTCACCACCATGCTGGTCTTTTTACTTACGCTGGAGCTTACCTTGCCGCCCAGAGAGCGTACCATCTCGCTGGCCTCGTCCCGGGTCAGTCCTTCCAGGGCCCCGGTGAAAACCACGGTCATGTCCTTCCAAGGTAGGTCGCGCTTTTGGCCCGCGCCCTCCACCTCGGCAGGTTGCACCTCGGCGGCCAGGGCTAATACCGCTTCTCGAGTATCAGGCTGTGCGAAAAAATTAGCGATAATACCTGCGCCAGCGTAACCAACGTCTGGAATATCAATCGCGCTTAGGCCGCGAATACTATCTTTCTTGGTTTGCTCCTTAGCCGCAGCTAATATTCTATTTGGAGTTTTAAATTTCGCGACGAGCGTTTTGGAAGTTTCGGGGCCGATACCGTTTATTTTCCTAAGTTGGTAAAGTATTTCATTTGGATTGTTATTGTTTAAAACCCCTTGCCCTTCCTTAGTAGAGAAGTAGTCAACAATGTTTTTAGCAACTTTTGATGAAACTTCTGGTAGACCGTCTAAATTTCTTTTTAAGTATTCTTCATCCGCAGCTTCTATAATTTTTTCGAGGCTTCCCATTCTTGTTGCCAATGACCTGGCAGAGGTTTCTCCCAGATTTGGAATGCCCAGGCTAAAAATAAACCGATCAAGACTTGTTCCTCTCGTTTTTTCGATAGCATTGATTAAATTGCTAGTACTTAAATCTCCCCACCCTTCGAGCTTGCGTAATTTTTCTGTGTGGTTTTTTAGTTGGTAAATGGAAGGAAGGTCAGTAAGTAGGCCCCGCTCTCTAAAGTCAATTACGGTTTTCTTTCCCAATCCTTCAATATCCATGGCATGGCGGCTAGCATAGTGCTGAAGCGCAGCCTCTATTTGAGCTGGACAGCCTAGGTGGTTGGGACATAAATAGTTTGTTCCCTCTTTGAAGACGGCTCCCCTTTTTAGAACCTTGTCCAATATCTGCGCTTTTTCAATTTTACTTTCACAAACAGGGCAACTTGTCGGTGGCGCAATTTCTTCCCCTCTCGGCTTTCCCTTTTCCACCACCTCCACTACCTTGGGAATCACGTCCCCGGCGCGCACGATGCGCACCGTGTCGCCGATGCGTACGTCCAGGTTCTTGACGATCTCAAAGTTGTGTAAAGTGGCCCGGCTCACCGTAACCCCGCCCACGTCCACGGGCATCATCAGGGCCACGGGGGTGAGCTTGCCGGTGCGCCCCACCTGCACCACCACATCGCGTACTTCGGTCTCTTCCTGGCGGGGCGGGAACTTCCAGGCCACGGCCCAGCGGGGAGTGCGCGAGCGGGTGCCCATCTCCCGGCGCAGGGCCAAGTCGTTGACCTTGATGACCACACCGTCGATTTCAAATACAAGATCGTCGCGGCGCTGTTGATATTTGGCGTGGAACTCTTCTATGAACTCAGGGCCTTGGCCCAACTTCTGGTCTTGGGGGTATCGGGGAAAGCCCCAGGCGGCCAGTTGTTCCAGGGCTTGCCAGTCGCCCGTCAGGCCCAACTCCTCGGCGTTGCTCAGCTCAAAGGGGAAAAACCTCAGTGGGCGGGTGGCGGTTACCGAGGGGTCCAGTTGGCGCAGGCTGCCCGCCGCGGCGTTGCGCGGGTTGGCAAAACCCTCGCCCCCTCGCTCCACCAGGCCCCGGTTGAGTTCCAAAAAGCCCTCCCGGTCCATGTACACCTCGCCGCGCACCACCACCCGCTCCGGGGCATTGGCGATGTGGGGGGGAATGTCGCCCAGGGTGCGCAGGTTGGGGGTGATGTCTTCACCCACCGCCCCGTCGCCCCTGGTGGAACCTATGCTGAACAACCCCTGGCGGAAAACCAGCTCCACGGACAGGCCGTCGATCTTGGGCTGGGCCAAAAGCTCGGCCTGGGCCTGTCCGGCCTGCTCCAGGCGCTTGAACAGATCGCTGACCACGGTGAACTCCACCTTGGACTCCAGGCTGAGCATGGGCTGGAAATGCTCCACCGCCGCGAAGCTGCTCTTGAGTGGCGCGCCCACGGTCTGGGAGGGAGAGTCGGGCAGGGCCAGCTCAGGGAACCGGGCCTCCAGATCCTGCAGCTCGGCCAGCATCTGGTCGTAGACCGCGTCAGCCACCTCGCTCATGCCCTCGTTGTAATACAGGTGGTTGAGGCGGCGCAGCTTGGCTGAAAGTTCCGCTATGCGTCCGGAGGCCTGTTTGGTGCTCATGTTCATGGTTCAGATTTATCCCGAGAAGGCCTTGTCTCGCAAGTGCCTGTGTGCTTGCTCATTGATTCAAGTGCTTGGCCGGGGGCGTCCGGCCCTTATGATACATCCGGATTAAGCCGAGCCAGCCTCGCGCACCCGGTTCTTGCCTTCCTGCTTGGCCTGATACATGGCCTGGTCGGCCCTTTCCAAAAGGCGGGCCGGGCTTTGCTCGCCCTGGTGCTGGGCGGCCCCCACGCTGACGGTGGCGCGCATCTGTGTCACCTGGTTGAGCTGGAAGTCATGCTCGTAGACACCTGCCCTAATGCGCTCGGCGGCCCAGCGGGCCTGCTCCAGGTTGGTTTCGGGCATTATCACCACGAACTCGTCGCCCCCGGTGCGGACGGCATAATCGCTGTTGCGCAGCCTCTGGCGCATCACCTGGGCCACGGTGAGCAAAACCAAGTCTCCGGCGGCGTGGCCAAAGTTGTCGTTAAACTCCTTAAGGTAATCCACGTCCAAGGCTAGCACCGAAAGAGGCTGAGCGGAGCGCACGGCATGGTCAACTTCGCTTTGCAGGCGGCTGTCCAAAAAGCGTTTGTTGTACAAATGAGTCAACTCATCGGTGAGGCTAAGCTGCCTGAAGCGCCTCTCGCTTACCTGGGCCTCTTCCCGCTGGCGGCGTAAGCTGCGCACCCTATCAGCCAGGGCCAGGGACAACAAGACCGATTCCAAGGCCGTGGCCAAGGGCAGGGTGGTGGTGGAGGAGATGGCCTGCGGCAAAAGTCCCAGGCCCTTTAAGGCCAAAGTAAACAAGGCCACGGCCATTACCGACCAGGCCAAAAGAAAGTAGCGGGCCGAAGATTGGCCCTTGCGCAGGGCCACCAAACCCACACATATGGCCAGCACCGGGCCGAGCAGGCCCAGCACATGGGCGGTTATGCTGGCCATGGCCAGGCCTCCGACCAGGGCCAGGCCGATTTCCAAAACACCCAGGCCGGCAAAGACCTTCAATACCTTGTCGGCCTTGGGGGTCAGCAGGCGGGTGCGCAAAAAGGAACGGGTGAATAAGGCGGCTAAGGCGCTCACCAAACCCGCCGCCACCCAAGGAGCCCTCTGGTTTACGGCTGGTGCCAGTTTGAACCAAACATCCCATTGGCCGTACAGGGACATCTCAAAAAAGATCATGCTCAGCACATAGACCACGTAGTAGAGATAGGCCGGGTCTCTGAGGGTGGTGTAGAAAAAGAGGTTGGTGAGCAACATGGCCACCAACACGCCGAAAATTATCCCGAAAAAATAGCTGTCCGAGCTTAGGCGGCCTTCCAGCCCATCCTGGGACCAGACATAGGGCCTTACCACCAAGGCCCCGCTGTTGGCCAAGCGGACATAGGAGTACTGCTGAGGCGGCATATCCGGCGGCAAGGGCAGCACAAAGGTGCGAAAATCTATGGGGCGGCTGTTAACCGGCCGGGCACTGCCCGTGAAATATTCGCGAAAAGATGGTTCTGGGTCCCCGGAAGAGCCTGCTTGGGCCAGGTAAGCGTCAATATTTTGAATCTGGGATGAATCCAACTCCAGGAAATAGGGTGGCTTTCCGCTGATTTCCTTGATCCGGAAGCGAAGCCAAACCGGCCTTTGGTTGATGCCCAGACGCAGGGTGGGGGTTTCCTGGGCCGCCTGAAAGCGGGTGGACCAAGGAGGGTTGCGCACCTGCTCCAGGGTGAGCCCCTGCGCGGGGGAACGCAGTATCTCCACGCTGGTGGCCAGCAGGTAACAGTCCTTGCCTTCCAACACCAGGGGGGGAGCGGCTGAGGCCGGGGCCGCGGTAACGGCCTGAACCGCCGCCAGGCCCACGGCCCACAGCAGTTTCACCGCTAAATTTTGCGCAAATTTACGCCTCATGGTTCTTGCCGCCCCGTTTTGCCCATTATCTGACTGGGATAGAACCTGAGATCAATTATTGCTTTTACTCATGTGGTTGGCAAGGGATCGGTTTCTCCGGCCCAGTTGCGGGCAGCGGCCAAAAGGCCAAAACAACCGCTAAGCATTACGTCGCCATGGGGCACCGCGGTCTGCCAGCCCAACCCTTGGGCCAGGCGGCGTTGGGGCCCGGTTATCACCGGCGCGTGGGGCAGCCCCTTGGGCGCTTGGGGCAGGCGGGCCACGCCGTGGCCGTGGCCGGCAAACACCTCGTCCTCATCCAAAACGCCATGTATGAAGCGCTCAACTTGGCCGGCCAGGCTCATGGTGTCCAGGCAGCGGGTGTGGTGCTCATATATGCCCAGCACCTTGTTGCCCTGCACCAAAAAGGCCACGGTGTGCATGTTGCCCAGGTTTAGGATGCACACGCCCTCGTCCTGGGCCATGGCAGCCACTGCCGGGTCTTGCAGAGCACCCCAAGCCGCGGCGGCCGCGGTGTCCATGAGCAGGCATCCCGGCGCCTGATCGGTCAAGGCGGCCAGGCGGGTCATGGCCGGGGGGGCCTGATCAAAGATCAAGCGGCCCAGGTCGCCGCCGGCCTGAAGAAAGCTCCGCCATTGGTCAAAGCGGAACTTGCGGTTGGAGTAGCCGGGGCTGTAGCCGTGATCGCAAACCGCCAGGGCCAGTTGGGAGGGCAGGGCAATTTCAAAGCGCGCGCAGGCCTGGGTCAGCTCCTCCAGGTTGAGGTCGCCCATGGGCACGGCCTGAGCCTCCTCCGGCGTTTGGTCGGTGATCCGCACGCCCATGGCCTCCACCTTGGCCGGGTCGTCGGCAAAGGTGGCCGCCGCGGTGGGGGTGGCGTATACCTTGAGCCCGGCGGCCAGGTGCTCGTCCACCGCCCGGTGCACCGCGCCGCCGCCCATGAGCCTGCCGTGCAAAAACACCTGACGGTCTTGGCTGGTGGCCCGGCGGATGCGCGCGGCAGCCACCTGGGTGGGCGCTGGCAATACCAGCTTGACCGCGTTTTCCAGATTTTGTTCGGCTCGCCACAACAAAATGTCCTGGGTGCCGCCCCCGATGTCTATGCATAAGAGTTCGTTTAATGACATGAGTTCTTTATACCCGCACCGGCTCTCCCAGGCTAGTATTTAGGTGCTTCACGTCATGACGATTGAACCCGACCGCCTTGGGGTGGTATCATTTTGAGAAGCGACTAAGAGCCTAAAAAACCTTGGTACTTTGGTTGACGGATGCCGACCGGTACCCTATAATCGCTACTTTGCCCGCCTAGGCCGCACGGGCGGCGGGATTGGTGCGTACCGTGACCGGCGAAAGACTTTTTTATAAGGCAGCAGACCCGGGTAATGTTTGACAATCTCAGTGATCGTTTGGCGCTGACTTTCAAGAAGCTCAAAGGCCATGGCAAGCTCTCGGAGAGCAACATCTCCGAGGCCCTGAGAGAGGTGCGCCTGGCCCTGCTGGAAGCCGACGTCAACTACAAGGTCGCCAAGCAGTTCATCGCCAAGATCAAGGACCGCGCCGTGGGCCAGGAGGTGATGAAGAGCCTCACCCCGGCCCAGCAGGTCATCAAGATCGTGCGCGACGAGCTGTGCGAGCTCATGGGCGGCGAGGCCGAGCCCCTGGACCTGAGCGGCAAGGCGCCCCACCTGTTCATGATGGTGGGCCTGCAGGGCTCGGGTAAGACCACCACCAGCGGCAAGCTGGCCCTGATGCTCAGAAAGCAGGGCCGCAACCCCTACCTGGTGCCCGCGGACACCCAGCGCCCGGCGGCCATTGAGCAGCTCAAGAAGCTGGGGGCCCAGATCCAGGTGCCGGTGTTTGACAGCGACCCGGCTCAGGACCCGGTGGACATATGTGTGCAGTCGCTTTCCGGCGCCTCCCGGGCTGGTTGCGATGTCATCATCCTGGACACCGCCGGCCGTTTGCACGTGGACACCGAGCTCATGGCCCAGTTGGAGCGCATCCAAAGCCGCCTGAAGCCTCAAGAGGTGCTCTTGGTGGCCGACGCCATGACCGGCCAGGACGCGGTGACCGTGGCCCAGGCCTTTCACGAGCAATTGGGGCTCACCGGGGTGGTGCTAACCAAGGTGGAAGGCGACGCCCGGGGCGGAGCGGCCCTTTCCATCCGCGCGGTGAGCCAGGTGCCCATCAAGCTGGTGGGCGTGGGCGAGAAGCTCGACGCCATCGAGCCCTTCCATCCGGACCGCCTGGCCGGGCGCATTTTGGGCATGGGCGACGTGCTCACCCTGGTGGAAAAGGCGGGCGAGGCCTTTGAGGCTGAAAAGGCCGAGGCCCTGGCCAAGAAAATGGCCACCGACAGTTTTACCTTGGAGGACTTTAGGGACCAGCTGCAGCAGCTCAAGAACATGGGCTCGCTGGACGGCCTGCTGTCCATGCTGCCCGGAGCGGGCAAGCTCAAGGGGCTCAAGAATCTGCAGCCCGATGAAAAAGAGCTCAAGCGCACCGAGGCCATCATAAATTCCATGACCCCCGGCGAGCGGGGCAACCATCAGATCATCAACGCCTCTCGCCGCAAGCGCATTGCGCGGGGATCGGGAACCTCGGTCTCCGAGGTGAACCGGCTGCTCAAAAACTTCACCCAGGCCCGCAAGATGATGAAGGGCATGGCTAAGATGGGCGGCGGCAAAAAGAAACAACTGGCCCGCTTGATGGGGGCCATGCAGTAGACAGCGAGACACTCTCGCGTTGATAATAGCCATAGACACATAGGCGGAAAGAACAATCATGGCAGTGAGAATCAGACTGACCCGCAAGGGCGCCAAGAAAAAACCTTTTTACCGTATCGTGGCCGCCGACTCCGAGGCTCCGCGCGATGGTAAGTTCCTCGAGGTTTTGGGCATCTACGATCCTCTCCAAGAGCCTGCCCAGATCAAGGTGGACGGTGAGCGCTTGCAGATGTGGTTGGACAGGGGCGCGACCCCTTCGGACACCGTTTTTAACTTGCTCAAGGCCCAGGGGATGTTCACCCAGGCCAGTGAGGGAGAGGCTGCCGCTGCCCAATCCTAAAGTAGGGCCGTGGTCCTGAAGCGGTTGAAGTGATTTTGCTCTCTCGCGACGGTGGAGGTGCTCAATGAAGGAGCTCATCAGGTATATTGCCCAAGCTTTGGTGGACAACCCGGATCAAGTTTCAGTCAACGAGATCGAGGGTGAACAAACTTCGGTAATAGAGCTCAAGGTGGCCAAGGAGGACCTGGGCAAGGTAATCGGCAAACAGGGCCGCACCGCCCGGGCCATGCGCACCATTCTGAGCGCCGCTTCCACCAAGATTCGCAAGCGTTCGGTGCTGGAAATTATCGAGTAGCCATGGCCCTTCCCGACCTGGTTCTAATGGGTCGGGCGGCGGGGGCCTTCGGGGTCAAGGGCGAAGTGAAGCTGACTTCCTTTGCCCAGGACGACAGCATATTCAAGCGGGTTGAACTAATCTACGCCGGGTCCGAGCCCGGCGCGGCCAAACCGCTGACCATACTTGGGGCGCGCCGCCACAGCGGCCGCCTCTTGTTGCGCCTGAAGGAGATCGCCACCCGCGAGCAGGCCGCCGCCCTGGGCGGAGCCTGGGTTTATCTCAGGGTGGAGGATCTCGACCCCCTGGGCGAGGACGAGTACTACTGGTTCCAGCTAAAGGGGGCCCAGGTGCTCACCGCCGGAGGGCGTTTGCTGGGCCGGGTGAAGGCGGTTACCGACGCCGGGGCCCAGGAGCTGTTGGTGGTGAGCGCGCCGCAAAAGCCGGAGCTGTTGGTGCCGGTGGTGGATGATATCGTAAAGGAGATAGCCCCGGAGCAGGGCAGGGTGGTGATCGACCCGCCGCCCGGTCTGCTGGAGTGCCAGGGCTGGGAGGAGGAGGAATGATCTTCGACATCCTCACCCTCTTGCCCGAGGTCTGCAAGGCCTATCTCAAGGCCTCGATTTTGGGACGGGCTCAAAAGGCGGGGCACATTCAGGTGCGCCTGACCAACATCCGCGACTTCGCCTTTGACCGACACCGCACGGTGGACGATGCTCCTTACGGCGGGGGCAACGGCATGGTCATGAAGGTGGAGCCCTTGGTGGCCGCCCTGGAGAGCCTGCCGGGCAAGCCCCGGCCGCGCATCGTGCTCATGGCCCCCCAGGGGCGGCCCTTCAGCCAACAGATGGCCGCCGAGCTGGCCGGGCTGGAGCGCTTGGTGATTATCTGCGGGCGCTATGAGGGCATTGACGAGCGGGTGCGCAAGTTGGCGGTTGACCAGGAGATTTCCCTGGGCGACTTCGTCTTGAGCGGAGGCGAGCTGCCCGCTTTGGCTGTGGTGGACGCGGTGAGCCGGCTCATCCCCGGGGTGCTGGGCGGTGAGTGCTCGGCCGCGGCCGACAGCTTCAGCGACGGGATATTGGAGCACCCGCACTACACCAGGCCTCCGGAATTTAGGGGCCTTACGGTGCCCGAGGTGCTCACCAGCGGCAACCACGCGGCCATTGAGCGCTGGCGGCGCAAAGAGTCGCTTAGACGCACATTGCGCAAACGCCCGGAGCTGCTCAACACCGCTCCCCTGAGTGCCGAGGACCACAAGCTGTTGGCCGAGATACGCGGCGAAATGGATTAAGCCAAGCCAGGATAGGACTGGCAAAGACAGGAATTTAGGGTAAAATACGCACCCGGCCGGATTCTGCGGCCGGTGAGGCTTCCCAGGAGGTTTTTACAGATGGATCCCATAGAGCTTATTGCGCGGGAACAGGTCAGGGTAGATATTCCCCAGTTCCGCGCTGGTGATACCGTGAAGGTGCATGTGCGCATCAAAGAGGGCGAGAAGGAACGTCTCCAGATGTTCGAGGGCGTGGTGCTTCGCCGCCGCGGCCACGGACCCGGAGCCACCTTCACCGTGCGCAAAATCTCCTACGGCGTGGGCGTGGAGCGCATCTTCCCGCTCAACTCGCCGGTAGTGGACCGGGTGGAAGTGGTCACCCGGGGCAAGGTGCGCCAAGGGCGCATCTACTACCTGCGCGGCCTCAGGGGCAAAGCCGCCCGCATCAAGGAGGCCTCCCGGAGGTAGGCATGTCCGCCTCTCCCGCCGGCCCAAGCCGAGCCCGGGAACGCAGCTTGGCGCGCTCCGGGTACCGTCTAGTGGCTGGGGTGGACGAGGTGGGGCGCGGCCCCTTGGCGGGGCCGGTGGTGGCCGCGGCGGTTATTCTGCCGCCGCGGTGGAGTGTTCGGGGAGTCAACGACTCCAAGCGCCTGGACCACCAGCGGCGCCGCGCCCTGTCGACGGCCATCAAGCGGGAGGCCCTGGCCTGGGCGGTGGCCGGAGTCACGCCCCAGGAGATCGACCGCATCAACATCCACCGGGCCAGCCTTTTGGCCATGCGGCGGGCAGTGAACGCCTTAGCGCCCTCACCGGACTACTTGCTGGTGGATGGGCGCTTTGTTTTGGAGTTGGAGTTGCCCCAGGAGGCTGTGGTGGGCGGCGACGGCTCTTGTACAGCGGTGGCCGCGGCCTCCATACTGGCTAAAGTGGAGCGCGACGCGCTGATGCGGGCCATGCACTGGATATGGCCGCGGTACAACTTCGCCTCCAACAAGGGCTACGGCACCGCCGAACACCGTCAAGCCCTGGCTGAATGCGGCCCTTGCCCCCTGCACCGGCGCTCCTACGCGCCGGTGGCTCAGCGCCAACTGGATCTGGGCTTTGGCTAGGCTGGGCGAGGCCCACGGGCGCGAGGCCGAGGCCCTGGCCAAAGCGCACCTGGAGCGGGGCGGTTACCAGGTGGTGGCCACCCGCAAGCGCACCTCAGGGGGCGAGTTGGATTTGGTGGCCTGGGACGGACCCACCTTGGTGTTCGTGGAAGTCAAGGCGCGCACCGGCGCGGGCTTCGGGCGGGCCGAGGAGATGGTGGACCGGCGCAAACGCGAGCGCCTGGGCCAGGCGGCGGCAGCCTATCTGGCCCAAATGGGGCCGCCGTCCCCGCCCTGCCGCTTCGACGTGGTGGCCGTGGAAATGGGCCCCGGACCGCCCAAGCTGCGGCATTTGACCGACGCCTTTCGGCTGGGGGACTAGATATGGCCACGCTGTTCGTGGTGGCTACGCCCATCGGCAACCTGGAGGATCTGAGCCCCAGGGCGGCCAGGGTGCTGACCCAGTCGCCGGTGGTGGCCGCGGAAAGCGTGGGAAGGGCCAAGAAGCTTTTGGCTCATCTGGGCCTTAGCGGCAAGTGGCTCATCTCCTGTAGGGAGGCCAACCGCCGCCAGGCCGCGGCCAAGGTCCTTCAGGCCCTGGGCGAGGGCAAGGACGTGGCCCTGATCTCCGACGCCGGCACCCCGGGGCTCAGCGATCCCGGCCAGGCGGTGGTGGAAGAGGTGGGCAAGCTTGGGCACCGCATCAGCCCGGTGGCCGGGCCCAGCGCCCTGGCCGCAGCCCTGTCCGTGGCCGGCATAAAGCAAGCGCCCTTTGTGTTTCTGGGCTTTTTGCCGGCCAAGAGCGGGGCGCGCAAGCGGCTGCTGGAGCAGGCAGGGGCCAGCGGCTGGAGCTTGGTGGCCTATGAGGCCCCCCACCGGCTGGCCGAGGCGGCCAAGGATTTGGGCCAGGTTTTGGGCGAGCGGCAAGTGGTGGTTTGCCGGGAGCTGACCAAGCTGCACGAAGAGATTTTGCGCACCACCTGCGCCGAGCTGGCCGATCACCTGGAGCCGGAAAAGCTCCGGGGCGAGATAACCCTGGTGATCGGGCCGGGGAAGGCCCAAGAGGCCGACCCGGAACAAGTGCGGAGCCTGGTGGAACAAGGTCTGGCCGCAGGGGAGCTGAAACCCAGCGCCCTGGCCAAACAAGTAGCCGGGGCCACGGGGTTGGGCCGCGAAGAGGTTTATCAGATCATTCTGGCCATTCGGGACGAGGCGGAGCAGGACGAGGACGAGGCAGTGATCCACGAAGAGATCAGCGAGGAAGAATCTCAGGAACGTCGGCTCCTGGTGGCCAACAGCCTGGGCCTGCATGCCAGGGCGGCGGCCAAGATCACCGAGGCGGTGAGCAACTTCGACTGCTCGGTGACCTTGCACAAGGGCAAGGAGGAGGCCGACGCTTCCAGCGTACTTTCCATCTTGGGTCTGGACGCGCCCAAGGGCAGCCAGGTGGTGGCCCGGGCCCAGGGGCCCCAGGCCTTGGAAGCCCTTAACGCCTTGGATAAGCTTTTCGCCGGATTGTTTGGAGAGGGCCGTTGAGCTCCAGCGCCGAAAAAATAATGCGCGGGGTGGGCGCCAGCCCGGGTATCGCCATTGGGCGGGCCCTGGTGGTCAGCCGCAGTCCGGTGCAGGTTCCCTACCGCCCCCTGGCCGAGGACCAGGTGGACAGGGAGGTGGAGCGCTTCGGCCGGGCGGTGAACGCCGCTCGAGAAGAGCTCAACGCGGCCAAGGCGGAGCTGGGCCCGGATCTGGCCGACTACGCCTATATCATCGAGGCCCACCTGAGCATTCTGGGCGACAAGATGATCTCCCAGCGCTCGGAAGAGCTGATCCGCGCCCAGCAAATCAACGCCGAGTGGGCCCTGGGCCTGGCCGAGGCCGAGGCCAAAAGCATCTTTGAAAAGGTCAAGGACGACTACATCCGCTCCCGGGCCTCGGACGTGGAGTACGTGGCCGGGCAGGTGCTCAGGCATCTTTCGGGCAACAATGGCATCGAGCTTTCCAACATCCGCGAGAAGGTGGTGGTGGTGGCCCACGACCTGAGCCCGGCCGAGACCACCCAGATGGACCTGGGCTGGATCATGGGCTTTGTCACCGACATGGGCGGCCCCACCAGCCACACGGCCATCATGGCCCAGGCCAAGGCCATCCCCGCGGTGGTGGGCCTGGAGCGGGTGAGCGCCGAGGTGGCCAGCGGCGACTTCATCATCGTCGACGGCTCCAATGGCACCATAATCGTGCACCCCGACGAGGAGACCCTGCACGATTACCGGGACAAGCAGGAAGCCTACGAGATCTACGCCCAGGAGATTTTGGCCCAGGCCCATCTTCCCGCGGCCACGGTGGACGGCCGCCGCCTGGAGGTGGGGGCCAACATCGAGCTGGCCGAGGAAGTGGGCACCGCGCTCAACTACGGGGCCGAGGCGGTGGGCCTGTTCCGCACCGAGTTCTTATACGTGAGCCAAAAAACCCTGCCCACCGAAGAGGAGCTGTTCGCCAACTTCGCCGCCGTGGCTCAGCGCCTGGACGGGCGTCCGGTGAACATCCGCACCCTGGACATCGGCGGTGACAAGTTCGCCAGTTCCTTGGAGTTGGCCCCGGAGATCAACCCGGCCCTGGGGCTTCGGGCCATCCGCTACTGCCTCAAGGAGCAGGGTCTGTTCCGCACCCAGCTTCGAGCCATCCTCAGGGCCTCGGCCCTGGGCCAGGTGCGGGTGATGTTCCCGCTCATCTCCGGAGTGAGCGAGCTGCTGCAGGCCCGCGAAATCCTGGAGGAGGTCAAGCAAGAGCTCAGCGCCGAGGGACAGGAGTTTGACCCTGGCCTCAAGGTGGGCATTATGATCGAGGTGCCTTCGGCCGTGGCCATTGCCGACCTATTGGCCCAGCATGCGGACTTTTTCTCCATCGGCACCAACGATCTGATTCAGTACTCCTTGGCTATCGACCGGGTCAACGAGTTCGTGGCCCATTTGTACCAACCCATGCACCCGGCGGTGCTTAGGATGGTGCACCAGGTGGTTGCCGCCGGGCACGGCGCGGGCATCCCCGTGGGCATGTGCGGCGAGATGGCCGGCGACGCCCGGGCGGTGCCCCTGCTCTTGGGCCTGGGCCTGGACTCGCTGTCCATGAACCCCTTGGGTATTCCCAGGGTCAAGCAGGTGTTGCGCCTGGCCTCGGCCGGGGAGTGGGGCGGCTTGGCCGAGCAGGCCTTGGGCTATGCCACCGCCGCTGAAGTGGGGCGTTTCATGGATCAAGAGTTGGAAGATCATTTCTCCCAGGTGCTGCCGCCGCGCGGGCCTGTCCCGGCCGAGTTGGCCTAGATCCATGGAAGGCGGCAACATCAAAATAGTGGCCCGCAACAAAAAGGCCCGTTTTGACTACGAGTTGGGTGACCGCTTTGAGGCGGGCCTGGTGCTCACCGGCACGGAGGTCAAATCCCTGCGCATGGGCAAGGCCAGCTTGAGCGAGGCCTACGCCAAGGTCACGGGTGGGGAGGCCTGGCTGGTGGGTTGCCAGATACAGCCCTATCCCTTTGCCTATTACGACAACCATGAGCCCACCCGTCAGCGCAAGCTGCTGTTGCATAAGCGCGAGCTCAAGCGCCTGGGCGTCAAGCTGGCCGAGCAGGGCTATAGCCTTATCCCCACCGCCCTGTACTTTAAGCGGGGCAAGGCCAAGGTGGAACTGGCCTTGGCCAGGGGTAAGAAAAAGCACGACAAACGAGCTACCATTAAAAAACGTGAACAAGAGAGGGAGATGGCCCGCGCTCTTAAGCACTAAATCCTGCCTTTTTCCTGCCGCACGATTAATTAGTATTAGTAAGTAAATACGTACCGTTACAGGTAAAACCCTTTATTGGAGATGTTAATGGTAACATTTCATAGGTTTTATCAAGGAATTAACATTGACAGGTCTATCCCCCACGGATATATTCTTAATCCTCCCTAAAGACCATGCGCTGCATATGAATTGTTCAACAGGGGGAAGGATAATTGGCGAAGCTAGCAGTGGCCATGAGCGGGGGCGTGGACTCCTCATTGGCCGCGCTTGTTTTAAAGCAGGAGGGTCACCAGGTAGTGGGGCTCAGCCTGCGCCTGGGCGCGGGGCCTGATGGGGCCTGGAGCGCCGGGGCCGCGGCGGCGGCCCAATTGGGCCTGGAACATCAGATAGTTGAGGCAGGCGGGCCCTTTGAACAAAGAGTTTTAGGGCCGGTGGCTCAAGCATACGCGGGGGGATTTACGCCAAATCCCTGCGCCATGTGTAACGCCCGGGTAAAGCTGCCCCTGCTTTGGGAAGCGGCTCGGGGCATGGGTTGCGAGGCCCTGGCCACCGGACACTACGCCCGCCTGGTGCAAAATGCCCACGGCTGGCAACTGGCCGAGGCCGAGGACCGGAGCAAAAGCCAGGCTTACTTCCTGGCCCGCGTGGAGCCCGCTCTGCTGCCCCGGCTGAGGTTCCCCTTGGGGGAGATGGAAAAAGGCCAGGTGCGCCGCCTGGCGGCCCAGGAGGGCCTGGTGGCGGCTCATAGGCCCGAGAGCCAGGATTGCTGCTTTTTGCCTCCCGGCGGCTGGGACGAGTTCATGAAGCAACGGGAGGCTGTTAGGCCCGGGGTTTTGGAAGACGCCCAGGGGAATCAACTGGGGCGTCACCAGGGGCTGCACCGCTTTACCGTGGGGCAGCGCCGCGGGCTGGGACTGGCCATGGGCCAACCGGTCTATGTGACCAGCCTGGACGGTGGACGGGCCGCGGTAAGGGTGGGGCCCAAGCCGGAACTGGCCACCTCGGGCCTGGAGGCCAAACAACCCCTCTGGTACCTGCCTCCTCAGGGCGATGAAGAGTTTTTGGTGCGTTTTCGTTATTCCCACCCAGGCGTAAAATGTCGGGTGGAGCCAAAGGGTCAAGGCTTGCGGGCGCTGTTCGCCCAAGAGCAGGGGGCGGTGGCCCCGGGCCAGTTGGCGGTGTTTTACCGGGACCGCCGCATAGCGGGCTCGGCTTGGATTGACAAGGCAATACAACCACTAAGGATAGGGACATCATGAAACTTTCCACAAGAGGACGTTACGGTGTGCGGGCCATGTTGGAATTGGCCATCAACGCCGGTAAGGGGCCGGTGCCCCTCAGGGATCTGGCTTCGCGCCAGGAAATTTCCGCTAAGTATCTGGAGCAGCTGCTCATACCCCTCAAGGGTGCCGGACTGGTCAAGAGCGTGCGGGGAGCGCGCGGCGGTTATCTTCTTTCCAGTGACCCGGAGAGCATCTCCCTGTACGATATCGTACGTAGCCTGGAAGGGCCTTTGGCCCCGGTGGAGTGCGTACAAGACGCCAATTATTGCGACCGGGTCGGCGGCTGCACCGTGCATATGGTGTGGGGCGACATGGGTCAGTTGCTGGTGGACTTCCTTTCCAACATCTCCCTGGCCGAGATGGTTCGGCGCCAGAGAGAGAGGGATCGTACCTGCCAGGCGGCAGAGGCGGCGGCAGCAGGATAAACAAAGGAGACAGCGATGAGAAGCCTCGAGGAGATCAACGACAAAATTAAGTCGGGCAAGGTAGTGGTGGCCACGGCCGAAGAGGTCGTGGACATGGTGAAGGATAAGGGCGTCAAGAAGACCGCCCGAATGGTTGACGTTGTCACCACCGGTACCTTTGGGCCCATGTGCTCCTCGGGGATCTACTTCAACATCAAGCAGTCCACCCCCAAGATCAAGTGTGGGGGTGGACGGGTTACCGTGGATGGCGTGGCGGCCTATGCCGGTTGGGCGGCCGCGGACATCATTTTGGGCTGCTCGGCCATGACCGACGAGGACCCGCGCAACGCGGTCTATCCCGGTCTGTTCAAGTTCGGCGGAGCCCACGTCATTCAGAAGCTGGTGGCCGGGGAAAAGGTCCGGCTGCAGGTGCGCACCTACGGCACCGACTGCTACCCCCGCAAGGAGTACGACACCGAGCTGGGCCTGCGCGACATGAACGAAGCGGTGCTGTTCAACCCGCGCAACGCCTATCAGCTCTACAACGTGGCGGTGAACCTGGGCAAGCGCACCATCTACACCTACATGGGTGTGCTCAAGCCTCGCCTGGGCAACGCCAACTTCGCCACCTGCGGGTCTCTCAGCCCCCTGCTCAACGACCCCAAGCTACGCACCGTGGGCATCGGCACGCGCATCTTCCTGGGAGGAGGCGACGGTTACGTGGTCTGGCCGGGAACCCAGCATGTGCCCGATCCCGAGCGCGATGAAAAGGGCCTGCCCCTGACCCCGTCGGCCACCCTGGCGGTTATCGGCGATCTCAAAGGCATGAGTGATCGTTACATCAGGGCGGCTTCCATAGCCGGCTATGGTTCCTCCCTGGCCGTTGGCCTGGGCATCCCCCTACCGGTAGTGGACGAGGAGGTGATCGCCTATGCAGCGGTGACCGACGCGGACATCACCTACCCGGTGGTGGATTATTCAGAGGCCTATCCCCTGGGGCGCCCCGGCGCCCTGGGGCGGGTATCCATGGCCGAGCTCATGGCCGGGTCCATCGAGGTGGACGGCAAGAAAGTGCCCACCGGCGGCATGGCCAGCCGGGCCCGCGGCCGCGAAGTGGCCTTGGAGCTCAAAGAGCGCATTACCCAGGGCAGCTTTTTCCTGACCCGGCCGTCGGCCGCCCTCCCCGGCGCCGAACTGGCCCAGGGCCTGTAGACACACACCGCGAGAAAGGAGCAGGGCCATGGTCAAAAAGAAGCTCATACTGAGTTTTCCCCCCCGGCTTATCCAGCAGCCGGTTACCAACAACCTGATTCGCAAGTTCGACCTTGAGGTCAACATTCTGCGGGCCAGGGTGGTCCCCCGCGAAAGGGGCCGCATAGTCATGCAGCTCAAGGGTTCGGCCAAGAACATCAAGGCGGGCCTGGAGTACCTGGAAGAACAGGGCGTGCAGGTGGACCCCATGGTCCAGGAGATGCGCCACTACCATGAGAATTGTGTGCAGTGCACCGCCTGCACCGCGGTGTGCCCCACCGACGCCCTGACCGTGGAGCCGGTGAGCCGGGAGATAGTTTTCGAGCCCTCCCACTGCATCATGTGCGAGTCCTGCATAGCCGCCTGTTCTTATGGGGCTATGGAAAGCCAGTTTTAGGTTTCATATTTCATGCATGCCGTGCGCCCGGCGCAGCCAGCCGCCGGCAGACGGTGTTGCCGGCAGCGCTTGGGCCTCGGCGTAGATTTGGCTGCGCCTGCGGCCCTCGCTAGCCGGTTGCCTTGTCTGCCGACGGCTGGCTGTGCCGGTTGGCTTAGACACAGCTCCTTGGCAAAGCTTATGGCTTCTCCTATGAGCCGTGTAATCTTCAAAGCGCCATTCGCAGTGGCTCCGCCTTTACTCAATATGCGTGCGGTCCTTGTCTCCCGCTTGACCCGGGCGGCGCGCGCGCCGCACAATGCCCCATGACCTTGGGACGCCACATACCCCCCCGGCGCCTGGTGCTGGCCGTATTTTTGCTGCTGGGCCTGGGCCTACGCCTTTGGGGCCTGGACTGGGAAGCCCCGGCCATGGGCACGGGAGGACCCGAGCAGTGGGGATGGCGGGTCATATCCAGCCTTAGCTGGAGCTCTCCGGCCTATCCCGGATTGATCACCCAGGCCTTTTTCTCCCTGGCCGCCCTGTTGCAGGGAGCCGTGTCTTTGGTCTCCGGCGGGCTGGCCCTGTTGACCGGCCAGGCCCGCTTCGTGGGCGAGTGGCTTTTGGACCCCCGCGTGGCCGGACGCCTGTGCGCCGCCCTTTTGGGGGCCGGGCAAATACCCCTGGCCTACCTTTTGAGCCGCCGCTGTTTTAACAGTGTGGCCGCCGGCCTGCTGGCCGCCGCCGCGATAGCGGTCAGCCCCTTGTTGGTAACTCAAAGCCACTACATTTCCCTGGAAACTCCTTTGGGCTTTTTGGCTCTTGTGACTGCTTTGCTGGCCTGGCACGCCATGGAGGAGCCCCGCAAGGGCATCATGGGCGGCCTGGGCTTGGTAATGGGCCTGGCGGCGGCTACCTCGGTGCTGGGCCTGCTACTTTGGCCGGCGGGGCTGGCCGCCGCGCTGGTGGGGGGCCGAATGGTAAGGCGCCCTGCCTCAAGGCGCTGGGCGCTTTGGCCCCTGTGCTTGGTGGGCGGGATGATCCTGGGCCTGGGCCTGGGCGCGCCCGGGCTGTGGTGGCCCCATGACATAGACCTAACCTGGAGCCTGTCTACGCTGGGCCTGTTCATACCCGGCGGGGCCGACTGGCCTTCACTGATACGGCAACGGCTGATCCAGGAAAGCCACGTCCTGATGAGGTGGGAGGGCCTGGAGATAGCCGTCCTGTGGCTGTTGGCCGTGGCCGTCTTGATAAGGAAAAAGCAGTGGCGACGCCTGGTGGTGGCTCTGGTGCCGGTGCCCGCGGCCCTTTTGGCCTTGTCTTGGCCAGGCACCAGCGGTCAGGGATGGCTGGCCCTGTGGCTGCCGGGGGCCTTGGCCATCGCGGTTTGGCCGCTGGTCCTGCTCTGCCGCCGCCTGCCGGTTTACGCCTGGCAGGTCGCCGCGGTCGGCGTGCTGCTGGCGGCCATGGCCCTGGCCGGGATGTGGCGCTCGGCTGGGGTGGGATATCTTTTTTGGCAGGAAGGCACCGTGGCCGCGGCCCGCTTCTGGCTGGAAAAAAACCTGCGGCCCGGAACCCCGGTTTTGGCTGGTCCAGGAGCTCCCCTGGACGTCTTCCCCGGTGCGCGCCTTTGGCGGCCCGGCCAGGATGCCGACGAGGCTTATCTGGTGCTGAACCCCGCCCAGGTCAGCCGCTCCAATGGGGATGGCCGCCTGGAGGAAAAGGTTGCCGCCCTCCAGCCCATGCAGCGATTCGACCTGAAGAGCGCTTGGAGCCGTGGCCCTTGGGGTCTGCGCGCGGCTTATCCGGTCCTGCTCAACCCTACCCTGGCGGTTTACGCCCCCACCCCCCGCGGCCAGATTAGAGAACCCATGGCCCTGGACCGCCCACCGGTGGGGGCCGGGCGCCCCTATGGCCTGGTATATCAAAACGGTTTGCCTTACAGCCGTGATGATGCGGTGATGCTGGCCCAACCGGGCGGCAAGGCGGTAAGGGTGCTGCGCCGTTTTGACGGGCCTCCGCCGGTGGGGCTGCGTTTGCGCAATTTGGGCTCCGGCCTGCTAAGCGCTGACCTTACCCAGGGGCCCTGGAGCCGGCGGCACCTTACCCTTTACCCCGGCCAGCAAGCGGATATCCCCCTGGAAGTGCGGGGCTGGCCGCCGGTGGTGGATGGTCTGTATCCGGTGAAGCTGGCCGTGGGTGACAAGGGCGTGCTGTGGGCCCGCCTGCTGTCCGACCCCTTGCTCCTGGGCAAGCTGGACATGGAGGCTGGACGCTGGGGAAGGGCCCAGGAATGGCTCAACTTGGCAGTGAAAAGGCACCAAGGCTTTGAGGCCATGAGCATGCTGGCCGGAGCCCTGGCCCGCCAGAACAAGCTCAAAGAGGCATCCTTGGCTTTGTTCCATCTGGACTACATGTACCCGGAACGCTACATCGCCCTGGCCCACGGAGAGCGGAACCAAGCTTGGCGCAAGGGCCTGGCCGAGCTGACCGGCTATGACCTGGAGCTGCTGGAGCGGGCCACTTCCCTGGACTACGAGGTATTGGGCGCCCTGTATCTGGGCGACGACCGGCCGGTGAGCCTGCAGGGCGAGGGCTTTACCGGTAGCTTGCGCCACTCGGCCAAGGGCGATGGCTTGGTGCTCAATCTGTGGCTCAAGACTCCTTGGCCCCAGGGCCAGTGGAAAGCGGTAGTCAAGATGCGTGGCCATGACCCGGATGATCCGGAGCGGCTGTTGGGTCAGGCCGAGCTGAGGGCCGTGGGGCCCCAGGGCAGCCGCCTGGTGGCTCATGAGGTTATTGCCAACGATAGCCTGGCCCACGGCGGACTGGAAATGCCTTTCCGCCTGGGCGAGGACGGCAATCGCCTGGAGCTGCGCCTCAACCTGGCCCAGGACGCGGGCCTGAGCCTGGCGGGCTTGCGGGTGGGTGCGGACATACAGGCCCACATGCGCCGCATTTTGCTCTGGTACTACGATGCCCGGGGGCTGGTGGCCCTGGGCGCGGGGCAGCACCAGAAGGCGGTGGACGCCTTTCAAGCGCTTTTGGACATGTTCCCCACCTACCGTCCCGCCTATCTGCCCCTGGCCCGCTCTTTGTTGGAGATCGGCAAGCTGGACGAAGCCACCCAGGTGACCAACTTAGCCGAGGATGCCTATCATTCCTTTCCCGACCGTCTGACTCAGGTGTCGGCCTTGTACAAGGATTTGCGTCAAAAAGATGCCTTGGCCCGGGTGGAAAAGCGGCTGGGCCATCTGCGCCCCTCGCTCAAAAGGGTGAGCCGTTTTGAAGACGGCATGAGCCTATTGGGATACGATTTGCCCAAAAACAAGGTGAAGCCCGGCGGCAAGCTGGAGGTGAATCTCTACTGGCGGGCTTGGCAGGCGGTGCCGGTGGATTACACCATATTCGTGCACCTGGTGGGGCCGGGCGGAGTGCTCAACTATGATCACCGCCTGGATAGGGGCCGCCGCTCCATGACCACCCTGCGCGCCGGGCAGGTGGTACGCGAAGATTTGAGCCTTAATATACTTAAAAGCGTTCCGCCGGGAAGCTACACCCTTACCGTGGGCCTATGGGACCCGGCGGTGGCCAGCGAGGCCTTGACGGTTATCAAAGGCGAGGATGCGGGACGCCGTCACCTGGAAGTGAGCAAGATCGAGGTTTTGGCGCCGAAAGCTAATCCAAAGAAGTGATGGAGGCTCCGGCCACCCGCAGATCGCCGCCCTGGGCGTAGCGCACCCTCAGGCCCAACTCGCAGCGCCGTTTCAACTCAAATACAAGCTCTATATCGCGGTACTTGGCGCCCAGGTCCTTGCCGCGCACCCTGGCCGTGGCCAAGGGTAGGCGGCCCAGGTCGGTGGCCACGCTCAGCTCGGCCAGCAAGGCCTGGGGCGCTGCGCCTTGGGTAGCGGCCAGGCGGAAGCGGGCTACGTAGCGTCCCGGCGGGTAGGTCTGCTGAGGGCCGTGCATCAGGTACAGGGGAGGGGTCAGGCCCTTGCGAGCCGATATTGCCAGGCCGGTGGATGCGGCCGGGTCGGCTACCAGTTGGCCCGCCTGCCGCCACAAACGGCTGGCCGGGTAATAGGCCTGGGGCCGTTGCATGCCCGCGAAGTTGAGCATGGCCGCATCCAGGGCCAAATCGGCCCTGCCGCTGAACCACACCCTAAGCTCCAGGGGAACCAATCCCTCAAGGGTGAAGGGCAGGACCACGTCGTGCCAAGCATTGTCCACGGGCAAGCTGGAAGGGACCAACTTTAACCTGGCCAACACCTTGCCGGTGCTCTTGTCCACGGCCTCCACCCGGCCGGGCAGACCGCCGGGCCCCCGGCGCAGACGTAGGCGGGCCACATAGGTGCCCGGTGGCAGGGGACGTCCCGGACCCCTGGCCAACCAGCCTGGGGCGTCGCCACCCGCCTTGGCCTGGGCCACGTTGCCCGCCGGGCGCTCCAAACGCGGCCCCAAGGGGCCGTCCAAGCTCGTTGCTTCCTCAAACAGCAGCCCCCAGCCCGAGGCGTTCTTATCCTCCACCAGGCGCCCGGTGTTGCCTGGCAACCAAGAGGCGTCCCACCAACTGGTCACCGGCGAGACCTGGGCCAGTGCTTGGGCGGGCTCCAGGGCCGCGTTTCTGGGTTTGAGCAGCCAAACATTGCCCGCCTGTAGCTCTGCCTGGAAGCGGCTTCCGGCCACCAGGCGCCTGCGAGCCAGCTCGGGCGGGAAGGGGCACACCTTGCGGGTGTAGACCTCCTCGTCCTCGTAAAAGGCCACCATGCCCACTTTGAGGCGGGTGAGGGTGTCCCAAGCCTGAGGCGTGACCAAGCCGAAGTCCAGGGGGTACAAAGGCCAGAAAACCTGGTCCACATAGGCCTGGGGCACTTGGGGGGAGTAGCCGTTGACCATCACCGCCCTGGTCTGGGAGATCAAGAGCTCGTACACCGAGGACTGGTGGGAATCCCCCGGCCAGATGGGCAGGCCCAGCAGGCGCTGCTTGGCCTGGGGGCCGGTGGGCAGCTTTTCCTTGACCTCCGTGGCCAGGGGGCCGGGCGGGGGCATGAGGCACAGGCCCGGGTCGCGGGCAGGCCAGAAGTCCCAGGCCACGCCCAGGCTCACCGCCACGGCCAGCGCCAGGGCTGCGATGCGCCCGCCGCCCCAGGCCTTGGCCAGCTCCTTGAGGGTCCAGCCGCCCAACAAGCCCAGGAACAGCACCGCGAAAATCACCAACCGTCCGGGCACCCGGGGGTAGTTGAAAAAGGGCATGTACTCATAGAGCCAGGCGTAGAGGGGCAGTTGGGGCAGGTTGGGCCCCAGGCACAGTAAGGCGGCCAGGGTGCCCAGGCCGGCCCACAGAGCCACCGGGGCGCGAAGCCCCTGGCCCCGGCGACCCAAGGCCAACAGCAGCAGGCCCGCCCCGGCCAGGATCAAGGTGACCAGGCCCAGGTAGACCACCTGCTCGGAGTGAGCCGGGCTGATGCGGAACAGATCGGCCAGATGCGGAGCAAAGAGCTTGACCTCGCCCAGACTGCGTCCCTTACTGGCGATGCTCTCATCCAGCACCCGGGCCTTTTGCACCATCATGGCCGCCGCGCCCAGGCCCCAGCCCACGCCCAGGGCGATGAGCGGCAGCCAGGTGCCCCGGGGCAGGCCGGGCCATTGCCGGGCCCGCCACAGGGCGGGCAGGCAGCGCCAAGCACCCCACGCCAACAGGAGCAGGATCAGCAGCTTGCCCAGGTGGGGTACGTCCAGCCAGTACTGCACCGCGTACAAGGGGCTGAGCAATAGAGGGGCCAAACCACGGGCCAGGTAAAGCCGTGAGCCTGCAATGCCCAGGGTGGTGAGCCGGGCGGCCAGCTCAGCCAGCACCAGCCACAGAGAGATCAGCAACACCAGGCCCAAGGCCAGACTCACCGCCATACCCATGCCCGTGGCCAGGCTCTCATGGCCTCTCCCGGCGGCCAAGTGCAGGCTCAGCCCCAAGGCCAACCCCGCCCCGGCCACCCACCAGGCAGATGCCGCACCGCCGTTCTGGAGGGCGTCACCCGGCTCGCCCTGGCCGCTCAGGGTGAGCAGGCGCAGAGGCAGGTACAGGCCCAGAAGCAGGGTTGTGTAGAAAAGCAAATGCCCTTCCATGAGTCCCACGGCCAAAAGCAGCAACCCGCCCAGGGCCCCCCACCAGGCCGACCCCCTGGCCCAGCCCTTTTCCAAGCACCACAGGGTGGCGGGGAGCATAAAGGCTATGAAGCCGTAGAGATGGCCGGACAGGGCCTGGGAGGCCCTAAAGGGCAATAGGGCGTAGATCAGGGCCACGGGCAACGCGGCCAGGGAAGAGCCCAGCATGCGCCGGGCCAGGGCGAAGGCGGCCAGCCCGGCCAAAAGATAGGTGAGCAGCACCACCGCGTTGTAGGCCGATAGCGCGCCCAGGGGCTGGAGCACCAGGTAGAACAGGCTGAAGGGGAAATTGGCGTACAGGGCGATGCCCTGGGGGTGCAGGAAGGTGTTGAACTCATAGGGATTGCTGGGGAAGGAGCTGGGGCCGGTCAGGTTGTCGGTGAACAGCCAGGACCAGTAATAGAACTGCAAATGATCGCCGGGCATCTGGGGCACCAGCTCCCAGCCCGGCGAGGGGTGGTACACGTAAGGGATGGCCTGGTTCCAGTGAGCGGCCAGGGGCCAGGTGTGGGCCAGAGTGAGCAAGGCCAACAGCACCACCACGGCCAGCCCGGCGGGCCAGGCGCGGCGGGGCGCGGCTTGCTCTTTAGGCTCTTTGTTCATGGCTCCAGCCGAGTAATATTCATGGAGAGCACCCGCAGGGATGCCAGGCCGGTGGTGCCCACCCGGAACTCCAAATTGGTGGCCCAACGCTTCAGGCTGAACTCCAGGGATACCGCTTGCTTAAGCTCTTGTCCGCTTAGCCTGCGGGTCATCAGGGTGCTCTGACCTTTGTTTTCGCTCAGATCAACCCAGGCCACCTGCTCCGGCCCGGCGTAGGGGCTGTGTATGATCGCGGTGGCCTGGTAGCGCCCCGGCGGCAGGGCCAGGTACTGACCCCATACGTACAAGCCGGGTTTGATCCCGGCGGGTATGTCCAGGGCCTGGGGATCCTCCGGCGCGGTCTTGACCGGGCCGTGCTGATAGCGGGCCGGAGGAAGGGGCAACTCCATGAGGGCCTTGGGCTCCACATCCGGTGCGCCCAGGCGCCAGATAGCCCCGCCTGACGGCATATCCGAGAGCCGGTTCCACAGCACCACCCGCTGGGCCGGGTTGCGGTAGTTGAGCACCCCTTGGCCGATGTGGTCGGCGGCCACTCCGGAGCCGGCCACCAGGAGCATGGCCAGCACCAGGCCCGCTAGGGCGCGTCCTGGGCCAAAGCGCTGGTTGCCCAGGTTCATGGCCACCACTGCCGCCAGGGCCAGGAGCATCCAGATAAGGGCCAGTTGGGCGTTTTCCTGGGGAACCTTGTAGTTAAAGATAAAGGCGGGCAGCAGGTTGTCGATGAGTGGGAACTGCAGGCCGCTGCCCAATACCACCTTGTGGCCGTACACCGCCGAAGGGTAGTGCATCACCCACAGCGAGGCCGCCAGGCTAAGCACGCCCAACACCGCCACGTAGAGCAGGTAACGGGGCGGGCCCCAATGGGCTCCGGCGGCCAGGCCCACGGCCAAAAAAGGCACCGCGGCCACCAGGTAACGCGAAGGGGGATTGATGCCCCCGAACCAGTCGGCGAACAGCCCGGCCACCACATACACCGCCCCGGCCATGGCCAGGCACCAGAAGCCGTCGCTGAAGCGCCGGCGCACCAGCCACACCAGCCCGGCCACGGCGGCCAGCCAAATGGCTCCGTAGGTGAGCATGCCCTCGCCCGCGTCCACCCAAATGCCGCTAAGCCCCTCCCAAAAGCCGCGCGGGTTCAGGTAGTGGCCCTGGGCGTGTATCTCCTGCCCGGGAAAGGGCTGGCCATAGAGCCACATGAAGTAGGAAGCCAGCAGCCCGGCCGAAGCCAGGCAGGGCAGGGCAAAGGCGATCAGTCCCTTGAAAGAGCGCCAATGCATGCGGGCCAGGAAATAGGCCCCCAACACCAGGCACAGCACGGCAAAGCGCTCATGGAACCAGGGCAGATAGCCGGTGAGAAGGCCCGCCAAAAACAGCAGCCCCCATTGGCCCCGCCCGGCCGAGCGCATCAAACGGAAGGCGCTCACCGAAAAGGCGGCCGCGGCTATCTCGGGAAAGGCCAGGTTGGAGTAGATGAGCCCGGGCAGGGCCAGGGCCGCCCCGGCCGCGCCCAGCAGGGCCGGGCCGTCACGCCCCGTGAACAGCCGCCCCAGCCAGAACACCTCGGTGACCATCCAGGCGGCCAACAGCCACAGGCATATGGTGGCGGTCTTGCGCGGCCCCTGGCCCAGGTAGAGGCCCCAGGCGTAGAAAGGGGCCATCAGGGTGGGCAGGCCGGGCCGGTGCTTGCTTATCCAGCGGCCATCGTCGGTCCAGCCGCCGTGCCCGCCAATGACCTTGCCCGGGTCCAGGTAATAAGAGTTTTCCCGCAGGAAGATGTTTTCAGCCAGATCCAGGTCGTGGTCCACGGCCAGGGTGTGGGCGTTGAAAAGGTACTGGGGCTCGTCGCCGCCCATGAACTTGCCCACTTGGCTGCTCACCAGGGTGAGCCGCGCCCCCACCCCGGCGAACAGCGCCAGGGCCAGGATGAACACTATTAATGAAAGCCAGCGGCTGTGCGGCTCATCGCGCTTGCGCAGAAGCTCCGGCGCGGCCAAGCGGGTCTGTATGAATACTGCTCCGGCGGCGGCCAGGGCGGCCAGGGGCCAGGCCTCCCGGGACAGGGCCAGGGGGGCCGGGCTGCCGCCGTACATCGGGGGCAGTAGCTCGGCCAAGGGCACCAGGAACAGGGCCAGGGAAGGCAGCCAGGCCCTGCCCGCCAGACGGCGCGCCCGGGGGCCTTCCATCCCCTGGCGGGTAAGCCAGGAGTATTGCCAGCAGGAGGTAAGTATCTGCGCCAGCCACATGGCCAGGCCCAAGGTCACCGGAATCCACCAGGGAGGCCATTGCCAGATCACCGCGTTTTGGCCACCCTCTTGGGCGGCCATGACCACCGCCCAACGGGTGGCGGCCAAAAGGCCCCAGGACAGACCCGCGGCCCAGACCAAAGGGTGGCTCAGGCCGCCTAATTTGATCTGTACGGCGTTCATCGCTTTGGCAGCCCATAGCGCTCCCGCCAGGGGTCCCAGAGGCGGGTGCGGGTCATGTCTTTATAAAGGCGCGGGTTGTCGGCCTTGGCCCGTTTAAGGGCCTCCCGGGCTCGGTCGTCATCCCCGGCCCGGGCCTCCAGCCAGGCCAGCTCCAGCCAAAAAAACACTGGATAGCTACCCCGGTAGGCCTCCAACTCGGCCCACAGGCCCTCGCGCTGCTCTTTGGAGAGCTGGCCCCCCTGAGCCACGCTTTTTTGATGAGCCAGGCCCAGACGCGGCAGCAGGCGGTAGTCGGGCCGCCGGTTCTCCTCCAGGCGGTGCTGGGCGGCCAGGCGGCGAAGCTCGCGCCCCTGCAGGGTGGGCCACAACAGGATCAGCGCGGCCACCACCACCACTACCGTGATTAGCCAGGGGGGGAGGCCATGCCGCTGGGGCGTGGGCTGCAGGGAGGAGGGATTCAAGCTACTTGGGCTCCCCTAAGACTACCCCGGGTGCCACGGGCGCCAGGGAGGTCGTGTGCGGGTTGCAAGGGCGGGCCAGGCCGGCCCCAACGGGGCTATCTGGTATAAGGCCCCGTTTATTACCAACTTTTCCTGTAGCACGTTTGCCGCGTGCTACTCAAGGGATATTCCTTCGGCACACCGCGCCACCCGTTTTACCGGGCCGGCCTCCGTGGGGAACGCGCTGGATTGCCTAAAAGGCGTCCAAAGGAGGCCCAAAGCCGGTTCGAATGTAGTATAGCAGTCCGTCCTATGGGTGTAAGCATCGCAAGGTATTAAATAACCTGATTTTTAATGGGCAAGGCGCGGAATTAGGACGGCGGGTCGGAAGGCGGGAGCGACTTGGCGGCGCGCTCTATGCCTCCCCTCAGGTACATGGGGATGGCGGGCAGGGCGCTGGCCATGGAGCCCAGGTTGACCAAAAAGCCGATCAAAAAGGCGGAGGTGGAGCTGATGCCCACCAGGCTGAAAAAGGCTACGTACAGGCCCTCCAACACCCCGAAGCTGGAAAAGCTGACCGGCAAGCGGGCCAGGAAGAACACCGCCGGGGTCACCGCCGCCGACTCCAGCAGGGTGAGGTCCAGGTTCAGGGCCTTGGCGATGAGCCAGTTGAAGATCACCGGCGCGCCCTGCTCCAGGAAAGACAAAAACAAGAACCACAGCAACACCCCCCGGTTGCGCCGGTACTGGTGGTAGGCCTTGACAAAATCCAGCAGCCAGGCCAGCAACCGGCTGCGCTGGCGCCAGCGGCGCTCGGCCTGGCCATGTAGGCGCTCGGCCCAGGCGGTAAAGCTGAGCAGCACCGCCAGGCAGGCCGCGGCCAAGAAGCCGAATGACCAGTAGAAAAACTCGCTGGGCAGCCCGGTGGTGATGCCGGCCAGCAGCACCAGGCCGATAACCGCCGCCAGGGCGGCGGCCACAAAGCCCAGGGCTCGCTCCAAGAAGATGCTGGCCGCCACCGCCTGGCTGGGGCGGCCCGGCTTGGCGAAAATACCCACCCGCACCGCGTCGGCCCCCAGGGTGCTGGGCAAAAAGCAACCCGCAAAGGTGGCTAAATAGTAAGCCTTCAGCGACTCGCCGTGCCCCGCTTGAAAGCCCTGACTCACCAGCAGCAGACGCCACTTGTAGCTCATGAGCCAGCGGTCCAGGGTGAAAGCAACCAAAAGCAGGACCAAGAACTCCCACCGGGCCCCGGCCACCGCCCGCCAGGCCTGCTTAAGGTCCACGAAGAACAAAAGCAGGATTATCAGCAGGCCCAGGCTTATGCCCATGCGCAACCAGGTTTTGGCGGATTTTTTCAAGCGGCGCGGCCTCCTGGGGAAATGTCCTGAGCCAAGTTATCACCCGCCCCCTTGGGCGTCAACGCGGGCATGGCCCGCCTTGTTTCGGTTCCCGAGGGTGGTTAACCTGATTGTATAGGTAGGCATTACGCCCGTCCCCGGGATGATCAGGCGTTCGAGAATCCGGCCGCATAGGCCGGCCAGCCCCAAGGCTATGCGCGGAGCGTTGGCAGTACCGCGGTAAACCTTTTCTTGCAACCTAAGGAGACACCATGCCCAGCAGGAAATTTTTTGGCTTAGTGATTTTGTTGGCCGTTGCCTTGGCCCTGCCTGGGTTGGCCCAGGTGGCAACCGCCGGGGACTACGGAGCCCTGCAAGGGGTCAAATCCATGGACGCCGTGTTCGACATACGGGGCAAGAGCCCCAAGTCCGTGCTGATCGGTTTGAAACTGGTGCACAGCATGTACAAGGACCAGGCGCTTAGGAAAGCGGACCCGGACCCCAAGTTCGCGGTGATTTTCATAGGTCCCGCCGTAAAGCTGGTGTCCACCAACCGCAAGGGTTTTTCCATGGATGACGCCAAGGTGCTGGACCAGCTTGCCCAGACCCTGAAGGCCATGGCCGCCGACGGTATCGAGTTGGAGATTTGTGTTTTTGCGGCCCACTTGCTCAAGGTGGACCCGGCCACCATCCTGCCGGTGATAAAAAAGGTGCCCAACGGCTGGATTTCGGTGATCGCTTATCAGCAAAAGGGTTTTGCCCTGGTGCCCATCTACTAAACTGCGGACAAATCCAGCTCCAACACACCCCACCGCCGGGGCCTAGCCAAAGGGCCCCGGCGGCGAGTGGTCATGCCGTGCGCTGGCCTCGGCTCCCCGCCATGCCGGTTGCACAAACCGCCAGGTTTCATTAGGCTTAGCCAAATCTCACGCCTGGGGCCATGCTCCATGGCGGACAGCGAGGGCGGTTATGTGCGGCATCAATGGATTCAGCTGGGAAGACCAAGGCCTTATCCAGGCCATGAACAAGCGCCTGGTTCACCGGGGACCTGACGCCCACGGCGACTACGTGGGCGGTGGGGCCAGCCTGGGGCACACCCGTTTGTCCATCATCGACCTGTCCGAGCGTGGCCGCCAGCCCATGGTCAACGAGCACGGCGATGTGCGCATAGTGGTCAACGGCGAGATATACAATTACCTGGATCTGCGCAAGGAACTTATCGATGCGGGGCACGTGTTCCGCTCAGACAGCGACTCCGAGGTGGTGCTGCACGGCTATGAAGAATGGGGGCCGGGAGTAATCGAGCGCATCTCGGGCATGTTTTGCTTTGCGGTGCTGGATGAAAAACGCCGCCGCGTCATGCTGGGCCGCGACCGCCTGGGCATCAAGCCCCTCTACTACCACCACGCGGGCAACAAGCTGATCTTCAGCAACGAAATCAAGGGCCTGCTTTGCTGGGACGGCCTGCAGCGCCGGGTGGACCTGCCGGGGCTATATCAATACCTGGGCTATGAGTACGTACCCGCTCCGCGCACCCTTTTCGATGGGGTGAAAAAGCTAAAGCAAGGCCATTACGCCATTTTCGAAATGGACTCGGGCAACTTCAGCGAAACTCAGTACTGGGACGTGGAGTTCGCCCCGCGCTTTTCCCGCCCCGAGGAGGCGGTGGAGGAGCTTCAGGCCTTGCTCAAACTGGCGGTCAAGCGCCGCCTGATGAGCGACGTGCCCCTGGGGGTGTTCCTCTCCGGCGGGCTGGACTCCACCACCGTGGTGGCCCTGATGCGCGAGCTGGGGGTGGAGCACATCCGCAGCTTTTCCATCGCCTATCCCGACCCCAGCTTCAGCGAGCTGGAGTATGCCAACGACATGGCCCAACACTACGGCACCGACCAGACGGTGCTGATGATCGAGGGCCTGACCATGGAAGACCTGGAGAGCGCGGTCTACCACCTGGACGAGCCCATGACCGACCTTTCGGCCATCCCCCTTATGCTCATCTGCCGCAAGGCCAAGGAGACGGTCACCGTGGTGCTCTCCGGCGAGGGCGGCGACGAGATATTCGCGGGCTATGATCGCTTCAAGGCCTCCAAGGCGGCGGGCTACCTGGGCCGCCTGCCCGGCTGCGCCCCCCTGCTGCACCGTATGGCCTCCCTTTTGCCGGACCAGCCGCAAAAAAAGGGGGCCATCAACGTGGCCAAGCGTTTTCTGGATGGCTGCGTGCTGCCCCGGGAGGGGGAGCATTTGCGCTGGCAGTACTTCCTGCCTCCGGCCCTGGCCGGTGAGCTGTTCAACCGCGAGGCCACGGCCCAGCTCAACATAAACGACCCCTTCGCGCCCATCCGCTCGGTGCTGGCCTCTTGCAACTCTAAAGACCGCCTGGACCGGGAGGTTTATCTGGACCTCAAGCTGGCCATGGCCGACAGCGTGCTCATGAAGGTGGACAAGATGTCCATGTCCACCTCCCTGGAGGTGCGCGTTCCCTTCCTGGATCACGAGGTGATCGAGTTTACCGCATCCATGCCCTCCTGGTTCAAGCTCAAGGGCTTCACCACCAAGTACATCCTGCGCCAGGCAATCCGGGGATTGGTGCCCGACCGGGTGGCTTTCAGGGGCAAGCAGGGATACTCCCTGCCGGTCAAAAACCTGTTGCGCGATCAGCTCCAGCCGGTGATGAAGGAGCTCTTGACCACCAGCCCCCTGGTCACCGAATACTTGCAACCAGCCACGGTGAACACCCTCATGGCCCAACATTTGGCCGGCACCCACAACCACAATCACGTGCTGTGGGCATTGATGAACGCGGCTCTGTGGCATCGCCGATTCTTCGAGAACTAGGCCGGGCATCAAACGCACTACCATAGGGCTGGCGGTTTATTCGCAAGGACCGCATAATTAATGAATCGTTGATTTTTTCAGCCCAACCCCCATGAGGCACCTGGGCTGGACAGCTTCCACGACCCCATGATAATTTTCTTAAAGGCTAACTATTCGCCACACAAGAGGATTTAATGGCCAACTCCTCCCAGGACCAGCCAGCCAATCTCAAGACTCACCAGATGGCCACCAGCGGGGGCAGCGCATTGAAGCGCTACCAAGATCTCATCGTTGGTACGCGCTCCTGGGGGCGTCTTTTCTACTTTGAGCTGTGCATGCTCATGGCCAACTGCCCAGGCGCCTTGGGGCTGTTCCTGCGCAAGCTACTGTGGCCCCGCTTGTTCGCCTCCTGCGGCAAGGGAGTGATGTTCGCCGCCGGGGTGGTGCTGCGCCATCCCGGGCGTATCCACTTGGGCGAGCGGGTGGTGATAAGCGAACGTTGCATCCTGGACGGACGCAGCCCGGAGAGCGAGCGGGCAGTGGTGGTGGGCGACGATGTGAACTTGGCCAACGAGGTGATGCTCTCGGCCAAGCAAGGCTATATCGAGATAGGCCCCCGCTGCGGCCTGGGGGCCCGGGTGGTGGTCCATTCGGTGGCGGGCAACCCGGTGACCATCGGCCCGGACGTGGTCATCGGCCCCCTTTGCTATCTGGCTGGAGGCGGCAATTACCACACCGGCCGGTTGGACCTACCCATCGGGGTGCAGGGCATAAAGGACATGGGCGGCATCAAGATTCAAGCCGGGGCCTGGCTGGGAGCCGGGGTCTATGTACTGGACGGAGTCACCGTGGGCCAAGGGGCCATAGCCGCCGCCGGAGCGGTGGTGGCCAGCGACGTGCCCGATCTGGCCGTGGTGGGCGGAGTGCCCGCCAAGCTCATCAAGATGCGCATTGAGGAAGATTCTGCCTAGTCAAAACGTCATGAGAGAACCCTCCCCCAACCCTAAGCCCCGCTCCCGCCGCCGCCGGGCCGGAGCCTGGCTGACTTTGATCCTGGCCGGCGCGGTCACCGCCGGGCTGTTCTATTACCTGGCCAAGGCTACGACCCTTGACGACTGGGTGAGCCTTTACCAAGGTCTGCCCCTGGTCTTTCTGCTGGCCTATCTGGCCTGCTTTCTGGGCTCCATGGTCCTAAAGGCTCTGCGCTACCGTCTGCTTTTGGCGGCCAGTAGCCAGGAAAAGCCGCCACGCTTCGCTGGCCTGGTGGCGGTCACCTTTGTGAGCAATTTGTTCGTGGACCTGCTGCCCGCGCGCTCGGGCAGCCTGGCTTACATCGTGTTTCTCAACCGCAAACTGGCCGTGGGCCTGCCCGCCTGCTTCAGCTCCTTTGCCTTTTCCTTTATCTTCGACCTCATCGGCATGCTGCCCCTGTTCTTTTTGGCCATCGTGCTGCACGGCTTGGCCGCCGGGGAGCAGGCTCCCCTGCTGTGGGTGCTGTTGGGGGTGCTGGCGATCATCGCCCTGCTGGCCCTGTATCTGCTGGAAAAAGTGCTGGCCATTATCGCCGGAGTGGTGCAATGGCTGGCCCCCCGCCTGCCGGGCAAGGCTGCTGCTTGGGCCGGGCGGGCCGCCGAGGAGGTGGCGGCCATGGCCCAGGACGTGGGTAAGGTCAAAAGCCAGGGCGTATACGGCCGGGTGCTGTGGGTCTCGGTGGCTATACGGGCGCTCAAGTACCTGGGCCTGTATGTGTTGGTAACCGGTCTCGCTGCTCAGTGGCCCGTGCAGGCAGCTCATCTTTCCTTCCCTCTGGTGCTGTTCGCCCTGATTGCGGCCGAGGCCACGGCCAGCCTGCCGGTGAGCGGCATAGCGGGCTTTGGAGCCTACGAGGGGGTGATGATGGCCACCCTCAGGGGCGCCGGGCTGGCGCCCACCCAGGCGGCCCTGATACCCTTTGGACTGCATCTACTCACCCAAGTGATCGACTACAGCTTGGGGGCGCTGGCCCTGGTGGCCCTTAGCCTCATCAAGCCGCGAGAGATTGAGCATGAAGACGAAGTTTAAAAGCCTTCCACTCAAGCACTGGATCATTATGGGGGTGCTGGCCCTTATGCTGGTGGTCACCGCGGTGCACTTCGGCCCCCGATACCTCTACTCCCACTTCGGAGATTTGGTGTTGGGCAAAGTGGTGGGCGGGCTTAGCCAGGCCCAGAAAGAGGCGGTGCGTCAGGGCACCCGGGGCCTCAAGGCCAAGGTGGTATGGTCCTCCAGCCGTAGCGGCAACCACGAGCTGTACCTGCTCACCCTGCCGGATATGGAGTTCTTTCGCCTGACCCACAACGACCGGGTGGAGTATTACAGCCGCTTTTCGCCCGACGGCAAGCGCATAGTCTTTGCCCGCTCCCAGCGCCTATGGGTCAGCGAGCGCGACGAGCTGCCCTGGGATGTGTGGATCATGGACCTGGACACCAAGGACCAGACCGAGGTGGCTAAAAACGGCAACTACCCCCAATGGGTTGGTAACGACAAGGTCAGCTTCATGCGGGGCGGCCAGGTGGTGCTCAAGAATCTGGCCACAGGCAAGGAAAGGGTGCTCTACGACGCTGCCCAGCCGCCGGTAAAGGGAGTGCCCCAGACTCCGGAGCTTTCACCCGACCAGCGCCTGCTGGCCTTTACCGCCCGGGGCGGCTCCCGGGGCACCATGGTCTACGACCTGGCCTCCAAGAAGCTGCGCAAAGTGGCCGGTGGCTGTGAGATCACCTGGTATCCGGACAGCCGCCGGGTGTTGTGGGTGGAAAACGGCGGCCATGGGGGCAACCAGATCCTGCACTCGGCGCTTAGCCCGGTGAAGCCCCAGGTGCTCATGGATCTGCCCGGCGATTACAGCCATGAGTACTTTCCCCGCCTGTCGCCGGACGGCAAATGGCTGGTGTGGGGCGCGGCGGCCAAGGGCCACGAGCACGACATAGCCGACTACGAGATATTCCTGTGGCGTTTGGGCACGCCCTGGAAGAGCGCCCTGCGCCTGACCCAAAACCAGGCCAACGACCGCTGGCCGGACATCTTTATAGAGAAATAGCTCTATTGCGGGGGGAACAGTTCCCAGTCGATGCGCAAGGAGCGCAGCATGGTTTTGATGGCCGGGCTCAGCAGGGCCCAGTCCTCGGCCGCCACCCGGCCCCGCAGGGCGCCCCGGGCCCATAGGAAAGTTCCGCCCGGCAGGCGGCGGTGCACCACGGCCATCAGTTCGTAGCCGCCCTCGCTCTGGCGGCGATACACACTCATCCTGCGGCGGTCCACCACCGACTGACCCAGCAGCGTAAAGCCATCCAAAGAGGGCAGGGCCTCTTGATGCAGCTCCAAGCTCATCTCGCGGCTGTCGCCCACCTGGCCTTGCCATAGATAGCCGTGAGGCAGGCTGCGGCCTTCCCAGGCCCAGGGCAGGGATACGTACATGCCCCGCCATTCAGCCAAACGCCACTCTGAGCCCAGCACGAAGAAGAAGGGTTGGATACGTAGCGAGGCCAGGATGGTTTCCAAGGTGGGTTGGTTTTTATCCCACAGCTTGCTGTCGCTGTCGGTGATGGCCCAAAGACGGCCGCCATCAGGCAGGGTTTGTTTGAGGATGAAAATATGACGCCGCCGGGCGTCGGTGGTGCCTTCCAGTTCGGTTTGCTCAAAAAGCAGAGCCGGCCGCCCGGCCAGGTCAGCCTGACCCAGGGTCTTGGTGCGCACCCGGTCGGCAACGCCCGGCTGGGGCAGCTTGTCGTATTGGAATAGGGAAAACTCCATTTTGGTGTATAAGGGCGCGGTCTTGCGGGCCCACCAGCCGTAGAAGTGCCTGAGGCCCACGTAGAAAAAGCCATACCAGTTTTTGGGTATGGCCAGGCTCACCCCCCGGTCTTCTTGAATGCGCCACTGAGGGCCGGGCAGGGGGGCGTGGTCACCGGCTAGGGGATCGCTCGCGGCCAGGGCCGGCGCGGCGGCCAGCAGCACGGCCAGGAGCAGGGCCAGGGCACTAAGGCGGCGGGTGATGATCATAATTTCCCTCGGCAACCAGGCAACAGGCGGTACACCTCGCCCCAGGATGAGTTTTGCAGTATCTCCCGGAGCAGGGCGTTGATTTTGATTGGGCAGCGTTTGCCCAGATGGCCATGGGTAAGCCCGGCGAATTCCAGGGTACCATCCACTGCGGCATCCACTCCGGATTGGTTGGGAAAATCAATCATGCGGAAGTAAACCTCAGGCATGGACCGGCTCCTTAGCCTCGCGCCGCCTAATCCAACACCGGGCCAGGCGGTGGATGCACAGACCCAGGCAGATGGCCAATATGGGAACCAAAGGCGAGTTGAAGCGCGCATAGTTGGCGGTTATCAGGCTGTGAAAGATGTACATGTAGATAGAGGGCAGCACAAAGGCCAATAGGGGCCAATCGCGCCTGCGCAGGGAAGACACACCCAGATAAAATAGGCAGACAAAGCCGGGCAGGGCCACCCACCAGGTGTCCGCGAACAGGCCGCGCCAGGCCAGGGGGATGGAGGCCAGCAAATGGCCCCAAGGGTTGGCCAATATCTTGCGAATGGCCGCCTTTTGGCTGTAGGTGTCGCCCACAGTGTAGTGGCCCAGCCAATTGGCGCTGCGAGTCCAGTTGTGCTGACCTCTCATCTCATAGGTGTCGCCCCGGAACCACTCCCGCAGGTGGTTGAAATCATCCATGGTCAGGAACCTGCCTAGAGTGGCTTGGTAAAGATCGACTCCCCCCAGCTTTTGGTGTTTGGGCGGGTTCCAACGGTGGTTGCCCGGGGTGGGCGACTCCTGGACCAGAGGGTTCAGGTAGACCCAGGGGGTGTAGTAAATGAAGGCGGCCAAATACTCTTTGGGGGTCATGGCCGCATAGTTGGAGCGGATTTCCAACACCAGGCCGCTACGGTAAGTCAGCATCCACCGGCCATAGCTATAGTGGTTGCGGGCCATCCAGGCCCCCACCGGGATAACGAAAGTCAGAGTGAAGACGGCCATGCCCGCCAGCAACCTGCCCCTGGGAAGGCGGCTGCGCCAGGCCAGCAAGGCGAAGTAGATCATCACTGGAAGCCAGAAATACATCAGCGCCGCCCGGGTGAGGGCCCCCAGGGCCAACAACAGCCCAGCCAGGGCAAAGGCCCAAAGGCTGGGACGCCGCAGGGCCCGGTACAGGGCCAGGGACAGGAACAGGATGATCAGGGCCGCGCCCGCCTCGCTGTAAAAGCGGTTGATGAAATAGATCAGGGCCGGGCTGTAGGCCACCATAGCGAAGCTGAGATAGCCCGGCCAAGGCGATCCGGTGCGCCGCCACACGAAAACCCCGGCCAGGATGGCCGCCAGGAGCAGCCAGCCCAGTTGCCACTTTTTGAGCGGCAGCAGATCGTCGCGCAGGAAGCTGGGCAGGGGCAGGTCCAGGCCGGGCACCACCGCCACCCCCAGGGCCAAAAAGGCGGGGTAGCCGGGTGAGCGCCAGGCGTCCAACCATGGATGGGGGGTCAGGGTGCGTTGGGTGCTGATGGTGCCGTGGTACACCAGATTGTGGGCCATGCACAAATAGTGGTTGCCGTCGTGGTCTATGGCGTGCTGGGGCAGGTTGCGCGACGCGTGAAACACGAAACCGCCCAATAGGGCCAGCATAATCAGAAGGTGCCCCGCGAAGCGCAAGTTAGCCTTGGCCAAATAGGGTGGGGCCGGCACGGGCAACAGGCTCTCGAGAAGTCTTGGCATCAGGCTCCAGGGGGCTTGGGGCTTAACTGGCTGGCTCAAATATACGCAACCTGCCCCAAAGCGGCAACCCAACCCGCGGCTCTGATTGCCAAATTACCCCCGAACTGCTACAAAGTGGGAGCAGAATCGCGGCTGGGTTTTACTACCTGCAGCCGCATAACCTTTGCCGGGAAAACCGCATGATTATCTCCAAGGCTCCGGTGCGCATATCCCTGGGAGGCGGGGGCACCGACCTGGCTTCCTACTACTCCAAATTCGGCGGCTTCCTCATCGCCGGGGGTATTGACAAGTATATATTTATCTGCATCAACCGGCGCTTCGAGCGCTCCATCAAGCTCTCCTACTCCCAGACCGAGGTGGTGGAGGGCGTGGATCAGGTGCAGCACAAGATATTCCGCGAAGCCCTGCGCCTGGCCCGGGTGGAGAACCAGGTGGAGCTCTCCTCCATTGCCGACGTACCGGCCAACTGCGGCCTGGGTTCCTCCTCCAGCTTTACCGTGGCCCTGCTGACCGCCCTGCGCTCCTACACCCGGGACTTCGCTTCTCTGCGCGACCTGGCCGAAGAGGCCTGCCACATTGAGATCGACATCCTGGGCGCGCCCATCGGCAAGCAAGACCAGTACATGGCCGCTTTTGGCGGAGTAACCGCCTTGACCTTTGAAAAAGACGGCAGTGTGCACGTCGAGCCACTGAAGATGCCTAACGGCAAGCTGGTGGAGTTGGAGTACAACATCGCCCTGTTCTATACCGGCATCGAGCGTAGCGCCTCGGAGATCCTGGCCTCCCAGGACAAAAAGACCAAGGAGGACGATCAGTCCATCATCGAGCGGCTGCACGGCATAAAAGAGATCGGCCTGGAGACCCGCCGTTTGTTCGAAAAGGGGGACATCGACTCCTTTGGCGAGCTGTTGCACCAACACTGGAAGACCAAGAAAAAACTCAGCTCGGCCATAAGCAATCCCTTTATCGACGAGGCCTATGAAGAGGCCCTGCGCTCCGGCGCCCTGGGCGGCAAGATCATGGGCGCTGGGGGCGGCGGATTCTTCATGTTCTACTGCCCCGGCACCAAGGCCAAGGTGATCCAGCGCCTGACCGCCATGGGCCTTCGCTACTTTCCCTTCCGCTTTGACTACGAAGGGGCCAAGATAGTGGCCAATTTGCGCAAGTAAGGAGCCAGCCCTTGAGCGAGTACGCAAAACAATACCTGGAAGAGGCGGGACGCATAACCGCCTCCATCGACCCCAAGGCCGTGGAAAACATGGTCCGCATCATCCAGCGGATCAGGACTGACGGCGGGCGCCTGTTTTTCGTGGGCGTGGGTGGCGGCGCGGGCAATGCCAACCACGCGGTCAACGACTTCCGCAAGATCGCGGGCCTGGAGTGCTACACCCCCACGGACAACGTGAGCGAGCTGACCGCCCTGGTCAACGACGAGGGCTGGGACGGGGTTTTCGCCCGCTGGCTCAAAACCAGCCGCCTGGGCCCCAAGGACGGGGTGTTCGTGTTCAGCGTAGGCGGCGGCAACGTGGAAAAGCAGATCAGCGTGAACATCGTTCAGGCGCTCAAGCTGGCCCAGGAGGTGGGGGCCAAGGTGTTGGGCGTGGTGGGGCGCGACGGCGGCTACACCGCCCAGGTGGGCGACGCGGTCATCATCATCCCCACGGTGAACCAGGCCACCATCACCCCCCACACCGAGGCCTTCCAGGCGGTGGTGTGGCATATGGTGGTTTCGCACCCTGACATCCTGCAGAACGAGATGAAGTGGGAGTCGGTGAAATAAAGCGAGCGGTTTTTCTGGACCGCGACGGGGTGCTAAACCCGGTGGTGATGCGCGGCGGTTCGCCTGCCTCGCCCCGCAGCCGGAGCGAGTTCAGCCTGGTCCCCGGCGCTGGGGAACAGGTGGCCCGGCTCCGGCAGGCGGGCTATCTGGTCATCGTGGTGACCAACCAGCCCGACCTGGCCCGAGGCCTGTTAGCCGAGGACGAGCTGGCGGCCATGCACCAAGCGCTGGCCCAGGAAGTGGGGCCGGACGAGATACGCTTTTGCCCCCACGACGATCATCACCAGTGCGCCTGCCGCAAGCCCAAGCCGGGCATGCTCACCCAGGCGGCCCAGGAATACGGCCTGGACCTGGCAGAGTCGTGGATGGTGGGCGACGGTTACAAGGACATGCAGGCCGCCCGCGCCGCCGGAGTGCGGGCCGTGCTGATAAACGCCGATTACAACGCCCAGGTCGAGGCTGCCCAGCGGGTGGCTGGTTTGGCCCAGGCTGTGGATTTAATTTTGGAGCAAGGATAGGTTATGGCCATTTTTCTGGACAGCGGCAAGATTGAGCAGGTGGAGAAATTTTTGCGCTGGGGTGTTATTCGCGGAGTCACCACCAACCCCACCATTTTGCTAAAGGACGGGGTAACCGGCGGTGCGGCGGGTATGAAAAAACGGGCCCAGGAAATCGCGGCCATGATCGCGCCTCTGCCCCTGTCCCTGGAAGTGACCAGCAACGACCCCAAGCAGATGGTGGATCAGGCCCGGGAGTTCGCCTCCCTGGCCGAGAACATCAACGTGAAGATCACCATCCACGGGCCCGAGGGAGAGACCGACAACATCGAGGTGATCCACGCCCTGGAGACCAAGTACGACGTGCGGGTCAACGCCACGGCCATGATGAGCG
>JAHLLJ010000269.1 GCA_020444205.1 Deltaproteobacteria bacterium
AAACCTCTTGTGCCTGCGGCACCCAGACAGCGAGCTGTCTGGGCCACCCGCCAACTTGACATATGATTTTTCCCTGCCGTATCTTAAAAACCATCACTTATGTGTAACCAAAGTAAACCCCGTATCGTGCCTAAGACCATTATATAGTAAATTGATTTCATCAAATAAAAACAATGTCTTTTCATATTCATGGTAAAGATCAATTGCTTTTACAATCCTTTTTTCAAGCTTAGCAAGTTTGATTTTAGTATGTATTTGCCTGCGCGATAAAGTTATGAGATGTTCATTTCCAAGCGCTTTTTCCCCAGCATAAGTCAGCAGCATTGTCAGCGATTTAAAACAATCCCAAAACGGCTTGCTTGAGACGGCTGTTAATATTTTATTACAAATAAATTCATAACATACAGGCGGCCTCCCTGCCGGCAACTGACACCCATGAGGTGACAACCAGCCGTTGACTTCATCGTATTGCCCACCGCCACAAGAAACCACATGCCTTATAAATGAAAGCCAATAGCTATTAATAGACTCTTCACAAAAAGCTTTGTTGCAACACACGGTTTTACAGGTGCTGCAACTAGGAAAACACACTAAGCTAATGAGCCTACGTGTTTTGTGTTCAAGCAGCTGATATTGCGATGCCGTCATCAATAGACTAGGAGGAAATTCGCTAAACATTTTTACCCATGAGCATCTCAGAATTCATGAACCAAATTATGCCGTAAGTAAGCTGTATGCCGCGACTTGGAGCCAGCGATGCCATCGAACCATAGCTAACTGATCCAAGTCAATAAGGCGGCCATTTCGCAGTGCTGGACCTGGCGATGATGGCCATGGCCGGGCTGGGCAGGGCAGGGCCACCCGCTCCGAACAAGAGATTGCTTCGCTGCGCTCGCAACCACAAGAGAGGAGGGCGCTTGCCCTTTCCTGACCGCCGCTGACCTATGGTATGCTTGGTTCAGCCAACAACGGAGCGACCATGGCCCAAACCACCACCCAGCAACGGCCCGCCATTAAGGAGCTGGCCCAGCGTATAACGCCCATCCTGCGGCGTAACGCGGTGGTGCGCGCCGGGGTATTCGGCTCGGTGGCCCGCGGCGAGGCCGCGCCGGGCAGCGACCTGGACCTGCTGGTGGAGTTTGGCGAGGAAAAGAGCCTGTTGGACCTGGCGCGGCTCAAGCTGGAGCTGGAGGGAGAGCTGGGCCATCCGGTGGACGTGGTGACCTACCGCTCCCTTTACCACCGCCTGCGCGAGCCCATCCTAAAAGAGCAGGTCCCCATCCTATGAAGAAGGACCCTCTCATCTACCTGGCCCATATCCTGGAGAGCATTGAGGCTATCCAAGTTTTCATGACCGGGGTAGAGCGAGAGGAGTTTGACAAGTCCGAAGAAAAGCAATCTTCGGTGCTGTGGAAGCTGGCCACCATCGGCGAAGCGGCGGCCAAGGTGCCGCAAGAGTTTCGCGCCCAACATCCCGTCGTACCCTGGGCCGAGATCGTGGCCACCCGCAACGTCTTGATTCACGAATATTTTGGCGTGGACCTTGGGGCGGTGTGGAAGATTGTCCGTGACGACTTGCCGATTCTGGCAGAGCAACTTAAAAAAATAGTCGCCTAAAAAGTAGGAGAAAGGCACGTGGCCGAAGCCAGGGCGCGGCCACCCGTTCCGAACAGAGATTGCTTGGCTGCGCCGGCAACGACACAGGGGGAGGGCGGAGCGCTTATTGCTTGGCAGTGGGGCTGCTCTGGCTCAAGCGACAGGCGAACTCGCAGCGGCGGCAAAAATCAATGACCATGATGGGCTTGCCCTGGGGGTCGCTTTGGCCGCCGTCAAAGGGATTGGTTCGGTCTTTTTCAAGGCGCTGGATGCAGGCGGGGCGGTGGTATTGCCCAGAACCGAAGGCCTCCTGTGGGCAGGCGCTCAGGCAAGGCATGTCGCAGCCCAGGCAGGGCTGAAAATCATTGAGCGGAGAGCCGGCGGGAAGCTGCTCCTGGATCAGCACCGCCCTTAGCCGCACGTTGGGCCCCCACTGAGGGGTCAGCAGCAGGTTGTTTTTTCCCACCACACCCAACCCGGCCAGCACGGCGGCGTCCTTTAGGAAAACGCCTCCCTGCTCCTGCTGATAGGGCAAGGACATGGCGTGGAGGTTGTGGGCCTGGAGCAGCCATGCGGCCAGCTTTTCGGAGATCTCATACATGCGGCGGTTGCCCGGGGAGTTGCTGCGGTAAAACCAATCCATGCTGGGATGGTCCGGAGGGTGGTGCATGGCCAAAACCAGCAGGGAGCGGGCCTTGGGTAGCCAGGTGACCGCCTTTTCCGGGTGGCTGTCCCGCCAGTCGCCCTGGCTGAGGCACTGGTAGGAGGGGCTGCTCAGCAATTCTTGCACGCCAACAATCCCCGCGCGTACACCCTCAAAGGCTTCAGCTTTTATGATCAACTCTTCGGCTGCCAGCCGATGCCGGCTCATCGTACCCCCTTTATTTTTCCGAGAGAAGGCAGGAAAGCGCCGGCAGGTTGCGCCGCCCATAAGAAGATGGCCCCCGGGGTCCACTCGGAGTCCTTACAGGTCCTTTGGGATATTCTAACCGGGGGTTGCCGCTTGGGCTAGTATTCTCCAGCGATACAGGCTAATTCGCAGCGGCGGCACCATTTGGTGATCATGATGGGCCGGCCCTTTTTATTGGTTCGGCCGCTGTCCACGGAGTTGTCCCGGTCCTGATCCAGACGCGGCATGCAGGAGGCGCGGCGGTATCGCCCAGCCCCGAAGGCCTCTTGCGGGCAAGCGCTTAGGCAGGGCTCGTCGCAGCCTTGGCAGGGGTTGAAATCGCTGAGCGGCGTAGTGGGGGGCAGCTTGTCCTGAATCAAAACCGCCCTCAGACGCAGGCTGGGGCCCCACTGGGGGTGCAGCAGGAGGTTGTTTTTGCCGATCACGCCCAACCCGGCCATCACGGCGGCATCCTTTAGAAAAACCCCGCCCATTTCCAGCTGATAGGGCAGGGGCTGGGCATGGACCCGGTGGGCTCGCAGCAGCCAGGTGGCCAGCTCGCCGGAGATTTGCTGCAAGCGGCGGTTTCCGGCGGTGTTGCCCCGCTCAAACCAATCCAGCTGCGGCTGATCCGGGGGGTGGTGCATGGCCAGCACCAGCAGGGAGCGGGCCCCGGGCAGCCAACAGACGGCCTTTTCATCGTGGTCATCCTGCCAGGACTCCTGGTCCGCGGCCCGGTAGGATGGGCCGTCCAGCACGGTGTGCAGGTCGACGATCCCCGCCTGAATGCCCTCATACCCCTGCGTCTTGGCAATCAGTTCCTGTGCTGTCAGATTATGCCGGTTCATCATATCCTCCATTCGCATCCGGCCAGGCCACAGGAGAATACTGGTGGGTTGTGCCCTTGTATCTCCCAGTATAGCAGTTGGAATACGGGCTGTGGGTGGGAAGTGGAGCCTTAGGCCAGCGCCTCGTAAACGCGCTCTATGTGGGTGGCCTTGCCGGTGGCCGGGTCCACGCTGACCAGGGTGGCGTTTATGGCCGCCGGGCCGGGAGCCACCTTGAAGGGCATGGGGCGCATGGCCCGCAAACGGAAGGTGGCGGTTTTAGGGTCCATGCCGATCACCGACTCCACCGGGCCGGTGAGGCCCACGTCGCTTTGGTAGGCGGTGCCCCCGGCCAGGACGCGCTCGTCGGCGGTGGGCACGTGGGTGTGGGTGCCCAGCACCGCGCTGACCCGG
>JAHLLJ010000270.1 GCA_020444205.1 Deltaproteobacteria bacterium
GAGAAGGCCATGGCAAAGTAGATGTAGCCCCGGTCTATGTGCTGGCCCATACCCTCGGCGGTGAGCATCACCCCCACCAAAAGCAAAAAGGCCAGGGCCAGCACCCTAAAGGAGGGATGGCGCTCGATAAAGCGGCTGACCACTCCCGAGAAGATCAGCATTATGACCACGGCCAGCACGATGGCCACCACCATGACCCATATCTGGCGGGCCATGCCCACCGCGGTGATCACCGAGTCCAAGGAAAAGATCATGTCCAGCAGGCCGATCTGCACGATGACCCCCCAAAAGGAGGCTGCCTTGGCCTTGGGCTGGTGAGGGTCATGGGTTTCCATCTGGGCGAATATCTCGTGGGTGGCCTTGACTATGAGAAACAGCCCTCCGCCCAGAAGGATGAGGTCGCGCCAGGAGACCGCGTGGCTGAACATCTTGAACAGGGGTGTGGTAAGCGACAGGGTCCAGGAGATGGCGAAAAGCAGGGCAATGCGGGTGAACATGGCCAGGCTCAGGCCCAAACGGCGGGCCGTAGCCTGACGGGACGCGGGCAGCCTCCCGGCCAGCACCGCAATGAACACCACGTTGTCTATGCCCAGAACCACTTCCAGGCTGGTCAGGGCGGCCAGAGCCACCAAGGCCTCCCAGGAAAACAACTCCATCACTCTGCGCTCCCTTGGCTGGAGTTACGAATTGTTTTATTGTCCCAAGCCCGCTGGGACCAGGCAAGGAGACCTAAACTTTAGGGAATAGCATCTGGTGCTGGCCACGGCGCTCGCCGTCGCCCCGGGCCACCTTGATGGGCTTGCCCTGGGGGTCAACCCCGGCGTAGTACATGGCCGTGGCCACGGTGCCGGGCGTGGGTACGAAGCACTGCACTTGCTGGGGGCGCCAGCCCTTTTTGCGCAGCCAGGCGGCCAGTTGGGCCATGTCCTGCTTGGTGCAGCCGGGGAAGGCGCTGAGCAGATAAGGCACCACGTATTGCTCCTTGCCCTCGGCCTGGGAGATTTTTTGGAACTCGCCCAAAAAACGCTCGAACACCTCGGGCGCGGGCTTGCGCATGAGCTTTAGCACCTGGGGGCTGATGTGCTCGGGCGCGATCTTTAGCTGGCCCCCCACAAAGTGGCGCACCAGGGTCTGGGTGTAGGCGGGGGATTGCAAGGCCAGGTCGAAGCGCACCCCGCTGGACACCCGCAGATGCTTTACGCCGGGCGTATCAGCGGCCTCTTCCAGCAGGGCGGCAATAGCCTGTTGATCCACCTCGAAAAAGCGGCAGGCCTTGGGGGTGAGGCAGCTGGCCCGGGTGCATTTGGCCCGCTCGCCAATGCAGCGGCCGCCCCACATGTTGGCGCTGGGCCCGCCGATGTCGCTGAGCGAGCCGTGCCAGTGGGGCGACTGGGTAAGGCTGGTCACCTCGGCCAGGATGGACGCCTTGGAGCGCGAGGCGATGCTGCGGCTTTGGTGCAGGGCCAGGGAGCAAAAGCTGCACCCTCCCCCACAGCCCCGGTGGCTGGTGATGGAGGTAGCCACCGTGGCCAGGCCGGGCACCGGCTGCTTATAGAATGGATGTGCCCGGCGGGTGTAGGGCAGGCTGTATAAGAGGTCCATGTCCTCGGTGCTCAGCGGAGGGGCAGGCGGGGCCAACAGGAGCGCCCGGTTGCCCACCGGTTGCATTGCCCAGGCCTTGCCCTGGTGCACCTGGCGTTCCAGGGCCAGGGTGGCGCTCATGAGCTGGGCAACGTCCTTGACAATGGCCTCGTGAGAGGGCAGCTCCATCACCTCGGTATCAGGGGGCAGGTCCTCGCGCTTGCCCATCACCGCGGTGCCGGGCACGCCCAGGACGGCCTGGGCGGCAGGCTCTCCCGGCGCGGCGGCCAGGCGGCGGGTCAGCTCCAGCAGGGAGTTCTCGGCCATGCCGTAGATAAGGGCGTCGGCCTTGGCGTCCAAAAGGATGGAGCGCCTGAGCTTGTTGCTCCAAAAGTCGTAGTGAGTGATGCGCCTGAGTGAGGCCTCGATACCCCCCAGCACCACGGGCAGGCCGGGAAAGGCCTGCTTGACTAGGTTGGTGTACACGATACAGGCCCGGTCTGGCCGGGCTCCAGCCTTGCCGCCCGGGGTGTAGGCGTCGTCTGAGCGGCGGCGGCGAAAGGCGGTGTAATGGGCCAGCATGGAGTCCAGGGCCCCGGCGGTGACCCCGGCCAGCAGGCGGGGGCGGCCCATGGCCTGGATGCTGCTTGGGTCGCGCCAGTCGGGCTGGGCCGCAATGCCCACCCTATAGCCGTGGGCCACCAGCCAACGCCCCAGCAGGGCCGCGCCAAAGGTGGGGTGATCCACATAGGCGTCGCCGCTGATCAAGAGCACATCCAGCTCATCCCAACCCAGGGCGTCCATCTCCGCCCGGCTCATGGGCAGGAAGCGGGGTTGGGGCAGGGGGGACATGTCCAACGCGGGGTTCACCAAAAATCCTCGTTGAAAAGGCAAATCAGTGGGTCAGGCCCAAGCATAGCAGCACTAGGGGCGGCCCGCATGTTTGGTGCGGGCCGCCCCTGAGGGTTTACTACTTGGGGAAGGCGGGCTGGGCCAGCTTGCGGGCAAAGTCACGCAGGTCACCGGGCCAGTCTTGGGTCTGTTGGCCGAATTTGGAGCCATCGCCCGCGAACAAGGCCCGGGTGGCTTCCTCAAAGCCTGGCAGGTTACCGGCCATGGCCGACATGAAGCGATAGGCCGCTTCCTGGGCCTGACGCACCTGTTCCCGCTCCTTGCCCGCCAGCTTGGCCTTTTCCACCAGCTTGCGCAGGGTCACCGAAGCGCCGCCCGGCTGGGCGTTCAGCCACTCCCAGTGCCGGGGCAAAAGAGTCACCTCCCGGGACACCACCCCCAGCTTGGGGCGGCCCGGCCCGCGCGGGGCCTCTTTGGGGGGCTCCTCCGGGGCAGGCGGCGCCGGTTCTGGTTGAGGTAGGCGCTTTAACACATCATCCATGCTGCCGCGAAAATCGATCTCCACCGGCTCGCCGGTAAAGTCGTCAAAAATGAGCACCGACATGGGCTCTTTTTGTTCGAGTGATTGCTTTACCTGGCGGGCCACCTCCAGCAGGTCGCCGGAGGCTATGCATTGGTCGCCTGCAAAGGCGGCGCAGCTGGTGCTTTGGGGCTTGTCCATCTCGTAAACTCCTGCGTGAGTGTGAGACGGCATTTATATCCGGGTAAAATCCATTTGTCAATATTACCCGGATAAAATTATTGCGCACTTTCTGGGAGGGCCAAGCCTATGGTTTAGTCTATATGCACACCCTCACCCCCAATATCTCGCCCCGGGCGGTCACCTTGCCCTCGGCGCTCAGCTCGCAGGACACTAAAACCTTTTTAGGCTCCACCTCCACGGGCCTGGCTTCCAGGAGCAACTCGCCGCCCAGGGGGGTGGGCGCGAGGTAGTCCACACTGAGCGTACCGGTGACCATGCTGATGCGCGGCTCGCTGTCCATGGGCCGCCCCTCCGCCTCATAGGAGGCGGCAATGGCCGTGCCGATGCCGTGGCAGTCCATGAGGCAGGCGATGAGCCCGCCATAGACCACGCCGGGATAGGCCATGTACTGAGGATCCGGGGTGTAGCGGCAGATGCCCACCTCGCCGTCCCAATGGGTCCGCACCTGCAGGCCCGCGGGGTTGGCCGGGCCGCAGCCAAAGCAGTGAGAGTGCTCGGGAGGATACAAGGACTGGATGTAGCTCATG
>JAHLLJ010000271.1 GCA_020444205.1 Deltaproteobacteria bacterium
TTCACCGCCGAGGAGGTGCCCAACCTCTACCGCACCTGGGACGAGTTCGAGGTGGTGGGCCTGTTTACCAGCGACACCGACTATTGCCTGGTGGCCGAGGAGGACGAGCAGGACCGCATGGTGGGCTTTGCCCTGGGGACCACCATAACCAAGAGCGGCAGCGCCTGGAAGTACGGCCACCTGGTGTGGCTGGGGGTGGACCCGGCCTGGCAGGAGCACGGGGTGGGCTCGCGTTTGTTCAACCTGCTGCGCGACCGCTACCTGGAAGCCGGGGTGCGCATAATGATGGTGGACACCGAGGCGGACAACCTGCCCGCCATACGCTTTTTCCGCAAGCTGGGATTCGGCAAGCCCTCGGAGCACCTGTACATGAGCCTGAATCTTTCGGGCCATCGCTCCCACCCTCAGCGCAACCACGGGGAGGGCTCCTGATGAACCACACGCCCATCAACCAAGCCCGCCTGAAAAAGCTCTTGGCGGCCATGCTGGACATCTACAGCCCCTCGGGCAAGGAAGAGGACCTGTGCCAGTACCTGCATGGCTGGCTGGGGCGCCGGGGCCTGCCGGTGGTGCGCCAGGAGGTGGATGAGGAGCGCGGCAACCTGGTGGTGCCCCTGGGAGGGGAAGAGGCGGAGCTGGCTTTGATCGGCCACATCGACACGGTGAGCGCCCATGAGCTGGAGGACTTTGGCTACAGCCAAGAGGGCGACCGGGTGTGGGGCCTGGGCGCGGCGGACATGAAGGGCGGCTGCGCGGCCATGATCGAGGCGGTGCTCTCCCTGTGGGAGCAGGGGGTGCGCGAGCTGCCCCTTACCCTGGCCCTGGTGGTGGGCGAGGAGGAGGCGGGCGACGGGGCCGAGGCCCTGGTGAACGAGTACCGCTTTCCCTGGGCGGTGGTGGGCGAGCCCACCCGCCTGGAGCCCTGCCTGCACAACTACGGCTACATGGAGCTGAAGCTGGTGACCCGGGGCGAGCGCCGCCACGCCTCCTTGGCCGGGGGCGGCCGCAAGGCGGTGGAGGACATGCTGCGCCTGCTGCTGACCCTCACCGCCCATCTGCAAAACAAGCGGCCCGAGGTGATCTACAACATCCGCGACCTGTTCAGCAGCGGCGGCGGTTTCGTGGTGCCCGAGGAGTGCGAGGCCTGGCTGGATTTGCATCTGCCGCCCAACTCTCAGGCCAGCGAGGTGGCCGTGGAGATAGAGGAGCTGGTGGCCGCCGAGAAAAACAGCGACGACGGCCTGAACCTGCACCTGGATTTCGAGACGGTGCAGGCGGGTTATGAACTGCCTCCCCGGGGGCCGGTGGTGGAGGCCCTACAAGGTGCGGTGAGCCGCATGGGGCGCCCCTGGCTGCCGGGAGCCTTCTGCAGCCACTCCGACGCCAACCAACTCTGGGCCGCGGGGGTAAAGCCCATCATCTTGGGGCCGGGCAGCCTGGAAGCGGCCCATCGCCCGGAGGAGTGGGTGAGCTTCAGCCAGGTGGCGGTTGCCGCCGAGCTCTATTACCGCCTGGCCCTGACCCTGACTCAGCATGCCGATTCCTGAGCGGGATTATGGGGGTTAGTCCTATCTGGACAAGCAGGGGGTGGTTTAAGTTAAAATGACAATGCATCTCAGATAGACAGGCAATGGCTGAACCCTGGCCTTCGCGGCCCGATGTTCGGCCGAGAAATCGGGCCGGCCCCAACCAGGTGAGGGCATGGGCGAATCTTCTCCCCAAAAGATCAACGACCTAAATCATGAGTTAAATCAGCTTCGGGCCCAGGTGCGGCTGTTGTCTCAAGCCAAGGACCGCCAACGGGAGATGTATTTGCGCACTCCGGCCATGCTCCACTCCTGCGGTTCCCAGGGCCGGGTGATAAACGTCAGCGACCGCTGGCTGGAGTCCATGGGCTATCAGCGCCATGAGGTGCTGGGGCGTCTGGAAACCGAGTTTTTCAGCCAAGAGTCCTGCGAGGAGTATCTTAAAGAGCACTGGCCCAGGTTCCAGAGGCAAGGCCGCTTGGACGACGTGCCCCTGACCATGGTGCGCAAGGACGGTAGGCGGATACAGGTTCTTTTTTCCTCGGTGGCCGAGGAGGCATCTCCCGGCGAGCCCGGGGGTTGGCTGACGGTTCTAAGGGACATCACCCGCCAGGTGGAGGCGGAAAAAGCCCTTGAGGAGACTCGCGGACGCCTGAGCGGCATATTCGAAAACAGCTCGGTGCCCATGGGCATGGCCGACTTGCAGGGGCATTGGCTGGAGGTCAACCCGGCCCTTTGCGACCTGTTGGGATACTCCCGCCGGGAAATGAAGCAGATGGACAACCTGAGCCTCTCCCATTCCGAGGACCGCGAGGAATTCGCCCGGCGAGTGGTGGAGTTGATCAAGGGAGAGACTCCCAGCCTGCGCATGAATCTGCGTTACATGCACAAAAGCGGCGATCCCGTTTGGGTGGATATGTACGTGAATCCGGTGCGCGGCGCCGATGGCCGGACCAGTTCGCTGGTGGGCGCCGGGGTGGATATAACCGAGCGCAAACGCGCCCAGGAGGCCTTGGCCGCCAGCGAGTCCCGCTTCCGGGAGCTGGTGGAGAGCATCCGGGAAGTCTTCATAGTGCGCGATCCCTACAGCGGCCAACTTCATTACATAAGCCCGGCGGCGGAAGAGATTTTCGGCAACGGCCGGGAATATATGTACGCCAACCCCTTGGGTCTTTTGGACATGGTGCTGCCCATGGACCGGCCGGTGCTGGAGAAAGCCCTGGCCGACCAACGGGTGCGCGGCGCGGATACCGACGTGGAGTTTCGCATCCAGCGCGCCGACGGCTCGTTGCGCTGGATCAGGGACCGGGCGGTTTGCAGGCGTGGGCCGGACGGCCGCGTGGAGCGGGTGCTGGGCATCGCCGAGGACGTCACCGAGCGCAAGCAGGCCCAGTTGGCCCTGGCTAAGAGCCAGGAAAAATTCTCCATGGTGTTCAAAAGCAGCCCGGTGTGGATGGCCATCACCACCCAGGAGGATGGGGTCTTTTTGGACGTAAACGACGCTTTTAGCGAGGAGACCGGCTACACCCGCGGTGAGGTGCTGGGCCGCACCCCCACGGACGTGGGACTCTGGACAGACCCTCACCGGCTCAGCGAAGCGCTTCGCTTTTTAAAGGAGCAGGGCGTCGTACGGGACTTTGAGATCGAGTACTCTCCCAAGGGGGGCGGGAGGCGTTACGCCTTGTTGTCGGCGGAGGCCTTTGAGCTGGAAGGGCGCCGGTGCATCATATCGGTGATCAGTGACGTAAGCCGCCACCGCCTTGCCGAGTCGGCCCTGCGCCAAGCCAGCGCCATCTTGGAGCTGGCCGAGCAGGCCGCCCATCTGGGGTATTGGAGCTTTGATCAGGAGGCCAGGGAGGTCCATTGGTCCGAGGCGATGTTTGAGATCATGGGCCAGGATCCGACCAAGGGAGTGCCTCCTTACGAGAGCCACGATCAGATCTTCCACCCCGAGGACTGGGCAGCCTTCAATGAGCTGGTGCGGCGCTCGGTGGAGATCGGCGAGCCCTTTGATATGGAGACGAGAATACCCTGGCCCGACGGCACCATGCATTACGTCCACAGCTGGGGCGTATGCCTGCCCGATCGTCGGGGTGGGCCCAACCACCTGTTCGGCATCTCCCTTGATATAACCGAACGTAAACGGTCCGAGCAACAACGGCGCGAGTTGCTAAAGGAGTTGGGCCGACT
>JAHLLJ010000272.1 GCA_020444205.1 Deltaproteobacteria bacterium
CCAACCGCCACTGGCTGATGGCCAACATGAACTACGAGGCCTTCCTGGGCTTCGGTGCCTTCAACACCAAGAAGATCACCGGCACCGACGTCATCGACTTCATAAAGTTCCGCCAGCTCATCGCCAACGGCGCCGAGGCGGGCGAGGAGACCTTCGCCGAGGTCATGGGCAAGCCCCAAGAGTAAGCGGCCCCCGCGAGCACACAACGCCACAGGGCCGGGCCGCTGCGCCCGGCCCTTTTATTTGGAAGGAGAGACAGCCATGGCCTATGAGCACATCAAGCTGGCGGTGGAAGACGGGGTGGCCACCCTGACCCTTTGCCGCGAGCCCCTGAACGTGTTGAACATCGCCATGATGAAAGAGATGAACCAGGCCCTGGACAGCCTGGACCCAGCCGGGCTCAAGGTGCTTTTGATCCAGGCCGAGGGCAAGGCCTTCAGCGCCGGGGTGGACGTGGGCGAACACCTGGGTGACCAGGTGCACGAGATGATAGAGGTGTTCCACGGCATCTTTAGGCGCATGGAAAAACTGGGAGTGATTTCCGTGGCCTCGGTGCAGGGCGCGGCCCTGGGCGGCGGCTGCGAGCTGGCCGCCTACTGCGACCTGGTGGTGGCCAGCGAAAAGGCCAAGTTCGGCCAGCCCGAAATCCTGGTAGGCGTGTTCCCGCCGGTGGCCGCCCTGGTGTTCCCCCGCCAGCTTGGCTACAAAAAGGCCCTGGAGCTGATCGTCACCGGCGACGTGATCGGCGCGGCCGAGGCCAAACAGATCGGCCTGGTCAACCAGGTGGTGCCCCCCGAGGAGCTTGCCACCGCCACCCAGACCCTTGTGGGCAAGCTGGTGGGCCTGTCGGGCCTGGTGCTAAGCCTCACCAAAAAGGCGGTGGTGCAAGGCCTGGGCGACGACAAGGAGCAGTGCCTCCAAGTCATCGAAAAGGTGTACCTGGACGAGCTGATGCCCACGGCTGACGCCGAGGAGGGGCTGCGGGCCTTCCTGGACAAGCGCAAGCCACAATGGAAGGAAAAATAGGCCGGACTTTTCGGCCAAAGCAAACCTAGCACACCCCTTGGGGCCAGGCCCCCAGGGGTGTCATTTTGTGTAATTAGTTTCGTTTATTCCAATAGTTATCGCCGACCTTACCTGCCTGATTACTTGCGCCTTCAAAAATGCGGATTATCATATCTATAAGGTAGGAAATACTACGTGGAGAGGCTGCGGTTGCGGCCTATGTGCAACCACACCTGTGTAGGTGTGGTTAATTAAGTTAGGTGGTGGCAAAATCGCCCCAAAGGTATTATCATTAAAAGGTACCTGGTAGCCTGAATAAAAAGCCAGGTACCTAAATCCTCATCCTGGAGAGAAAAATGGAATCCAAGATCGTTAATATCCCCGACATTTCCTGCGGACACTGCCTGGCCACCGTCAAGCGCGAAGCCGGTGAGGTGGCTGGTGTAAAATCCGTGGAAGGCGACGTTGAGAGCAAAAACGTGACCATCGAGTGGGACGCCCCCGCCACTTGGGAGCAGATCGAGGCCCAGCTCAAGGACGCCGGTTACCCGCCCAAGTAATCACCTCTCCCCTGGAGAAAGATATTGGCCCAGCAGCACGTGGAGCTGCCGGTGGTGGGCATGACCTGCACCCGCTGCGCGGCAAATGTGGAGCGCACCCTGAGCAAAAAGGTGCCCGGGGTCGACCAGGCTTCGGTCAACTTCGGCACCGAAACCGCCAGTGTGGATTATGACCCCGAGGTGGTGAGCCTGGAGGACATGGCCCAGGCGGTCAAGGATGCCGGTTACCAACTCATCCTGCCCGAAACCAAACGTCACGTTGAATTACCAGTGGTAGGCATGACCTGCGCCCGCTGCGCGGCCAACGTGGAGCGAACCCTTAACAAGAAAGTGCCCGGTGTGGAGCAGGCCTCGGTGAACTTCGGCACCGAGACCCTCAGCGTGGACTACGACTCCAGCCAGACCAGCTTGGAGGACATGGCCCAGGCGGTCAAGAACGCCGGCTACGAGTTGATCCTGCCCGCCGAGGGCGAGGGGGTGGAAGAAGACGCCGAGGCCCAGGCTCGCGCCGCCGAGCTTTCCGCCCAGCGCCGCTATTTCTGGGTGGGCGTGGCTTTCACTCTGCCTCTGTTTGTCATTTCCATGTCGCGGGACTTCGGCCTGCTTGGCTCCTGGGCATCCGCTTTATGGGTCAACTGGCTTTTCTTTGCCCTGGCTACCCCGGTGCAGTTCTACACCGGCGGCGGCTTTTACGTGGGCGGCTACAAGAGCATCAAGGGCGGCGCGGCCAACATGGACGTGCTGGTGGCCATGGGCTCCTCGGCCGCCTATTTCTATTCCCTGGCCGTGTTGCTCATACCCGGCTTGGGCCATCACGTTTACTTTGAGACCTCGGCGGTGATCATCACCCTGATCAAGCTGGGCAAGCTCTTGGAGGCCAAGGCCAAGGGACAGGCCTCGGCGGCCATACGCAAGCTCATGGACCTGGCCCCCAAGATGGCCCGGGTCCTGGACGCCGAAGGCAATGAGAAGGAAATCCCCGCCGGATCTGTCCAAACCGGCCAAACCGTGATCGTCAAGCCCGGCGAGGCCGTTCCCGTGGACGGGGTGGTGATCACCGGCGCTTCGGCGGTGAACGAGTCGGCCATGACCGGTGAGTCCATCCCCGTGGACAAGCACGAAGGCGACCAGGTCTTCGGAGCCACGGTGAACCAGCAGGGCCTACTCAAGATCAAGGCCACCGGGGTGGGCAGCGAAACCGCCCTGGCCCAGATCATCCGCCTGGTGCGCCAGGCGCAGGGCTCCAAGCCGGCCATCCAACGCCTGGCCGACCAGGTGTCCGCGGTGTTCGTACCCACCATTATCGTCATAGCGCTTATCACTCTGGGCATTTGGTGGGTAATGACCGGCGATTTCGTGCCGGCCATGATCCGCATGGTGGCGGTGCTGGTCATCGCCTGCCCTTGCGCCCTGGGCCTGGCCACGCCCACGGCCATCATGGTGGGCACCGGCAAGGGAGCGGGCCTGGGCATCCTGTTTAAGAACTCAGAAGCCCTGGAGACGGCTCACAAGCTCTCCAAGGTGATGCTGGACAAGACCGGCACCATCACCAAGGGCGAACCCCAGCTAACCGACTGGCTGCCCCTGGGGCCTGAGGGCGAGGCAGCCTTGTCCCTGGCCGCCTCGGTGGAAAGCGGCAGCGAGCACCCCATTGCCCAGGCGGTGGTGGCCGGAGCCAAGGACAAGGGCGCCACGCTCAGCGAGCCCAGCGGATTCGAGGCGGTGAGCGGCCACGGGGTGCAAGCCCAGGCCGACGGCCGCCAGGTCAAGGTGGGCAAGCCCACCTGGTTCCCCCAGGCCGGGCCCCAAGTGAACCAAGAGGTGGAGCGCCTGTCCAGCGAGGGCAAGACCGTGATGCTGGTGGCGGTGGACGACCAGGTAGCCGGCATCTTGGCCGTGGCCGACCAGGAGAAGCCCGATGCCAGAGAGGCCATAAACGAGCTCAAGCAGATGAGCATCACTCCGGTGATGATTACCGGGGACAACCGTCTGGCTGCCGACGCGGTGGCCTCCCGGGTGGGTATAGACGAGGTGGTGGCCGAGGTATTGCCCGAGAACAAAGAGGCCCAGGTGCGCGCCGCCCAGGAAGACGGAGCGGTGGTGGCCATGGTGGGCGACGGCATCAACGACGCCCCGGCCCTGGCCCGGG
>JAHLLJ010000273.1 GCA_020444205.1 Deltaproteobacteria bacterium
CGGTGGCCGCGCCGCCGTGGAAGCGGAAGCTGATGTAGTTGTCGTTCTGCTGGGTGCCCACAAAGCTGTCCAGGGCGGTGAAGTGATAGCCCACCCGGCAGTTGAAGTTGAGGTACTCCGCACTGACGATGGCATAGGCCCGCTGGCCCATGTCGCGCACCTTGCCGTCGTTGGGCGGAGTGAGCAAGGAGCCGCTGAACACCGAGGCCAGGCCCTTGAGGCTTACCGGCCGGGGACGGTTCCAGTCCACATTGGGGTCCAGCAGGCCCTTGAGCAGGGCCGCGCCGGGCGTGGAGATCACCTGCTCGGGCTTTACGCTGTTATCCGCGCCGGGGCCCAGGCCTTGGCCCAGGTCGATGAACCAGAGCTCAAAGGGCAGCACCGCCTCCAGGCGCAGGGCTCCCCCGCCGGGGTCGCGCCCCACCTCGTCACCCAGGCGGAACATCTCCTTAAAGGACATCTCGTGCACGTAGCGGATGATGTCGTGGAAGGTGGCGCAACGGGCCGGGACAAAGCGCGGCGAATGGGGGTCGGTGAAATTTAGCTTGGTGATGAGCCCGGCGGCCTGGTGCCAATAGGGGGCAGGTACCGCGCGGGGGCGGCACGGGGCGGTGGAGGGCTCGGGCCCGGTGAGCTCGGCCACCCGGCCGGGATAGACCCGGCGGCCTCCCGCGTCCACGGTTATCTCTTGGCCGGTGGTGATTCGCTTGGTGGCCTCGCCGATACCCACCAGGGCGGGCACGCCCATCTCCCGGGCCAGGGAGGCCAAGTGCCCGGCTACTCCGCCCACATCGGTGACCAGGGCCGCCGCCCGGGGCAGGGCCGCGGCCAAGGCCGGCGAGGAGCTGGTGGCCACCAACACCCCACCGTCGGGAAAATCCTTGAGCTCCGCCTCGGGATGCACCACAAAGGCTGGGCCGGCCCCGGCTCCCGGACGGGCGGTCTGCCCACCGCTTATGAGAGGCTCCACCTTAGGCGCGGCCTCGCCGCCCAGGCGGGCGGCCAATACCTGCAAGGGCCGCGACTGGAGGATGACCAGGCGGCCGTGGCCGGTCAGGGCCCACTCCACGTCTTGGGGACAGGCAAAACGCTCCTCCAGCTCCAGGCCCAGGCGAGCCAGCTCCAAGGCCTGGCCTTCGCTGAGCGGCGGCACCTCTTGCCCCGCCGCGTCCAAGCGGCTGCAACTTAGCCCTTGGTTCTCCAAGCCCAGGCTTTGGCTTTGGCCGCCAGGGCAATACTCCAAAAGCAGCGGAGGATGTCCGCGCTCCAGGCGGTACAAATCCGGGTCCACCGAGCCCTCCACCAGGCTTTGGCCCAGGCCGCGAATGGCGCTGATAAGCAGCGGCCCCTTACCCCCGCCCAGGGGGTCGGTGGTGTACATCACTCCGCTGGCCTTGGGCTCCACCATGGCCTGCACCAATACCGCCATCTCCGCGTCCTGGTCCAGCAGGCCCCGGCGGCGGCGGTAGACTACCGCCTCGGGGGCATACAAGGCGGCCACCACCGAGCGATAGGCGTCGGCCGCCTGGCCGGGGGGCACTCCCAACAGGCTGCGATAAAGCCCGGCAAAGGAGCTTTGGGTGTCCTCACCCACCGCGCTGGAGCGCAAAGAGAGCAGCCCTTTAGCGCCGAACTGGGCTAGGCGCTTACCCGCCTCGCCAAGCTCCTTTTCCAACTCCGGCGGTAGAGGCGCGTTTAAAATTTTTTGTTGCAGCAGGCGGCTGAAATCTTCCACCGCGCCCAGGGATGAGCCTTCCAAAACCATTACCGCCTGACGAAGCTGGCCCCCCAGGCCGCTGAACTCCATGAAGCGGCGGAAGGCCTCGGTAGTGACCACGAAGCCCTCGGGCACCGGCAACCCGGCCCGGGACAGCTCGGCCAGGTTGGCGGCCTTGCTGCCCGCCAGGTGGGCCTCGCCGGGCTCCAAATCCTCCAGGGGCAATACCAGCACCCCGGATCGCGAACCGCCGCCCTCTTCCAAAATCTGGTCTATGTCCGCCCGGATCCGGTGGAAGGCCGCCTCAAGCTGGGTATAACGGTTACTGGAGATGTAGTTGAGGTGGCGGATCATCTTGTAGACCTTGGCGCTGGCCGCAATGTAGCGGCTGCGCAGGAAATCCAGGCCCACCTGGCCGCCCTCGGCCAGCTGCTGCTCGATCTCGGCGATGATGGCCAACACCTCGTTGTTCGCCCGCAGCAAATACTTGAACTCACGGAACCTCAGCTTGAGGTCTCCGTGGGCCCGCTTACCCCCGCCTCCGTTGCTACCACGCAGACGGTGTAAGATTTTGCCTAGGCGTTTAACCATGTCCTTGTATTCCCGGTCCTTAGGGTTCGCGCCTGGGTTGGTTGGGGCTTTGACCCAGAGCGCCGAAAAGGTTCACCGGCCGCCAGGGCTGCCCCTTGGCCTCTTCCACTGACACCTTTTTCTTGGGAGCCCAGCGCTTGAAGGCCCAGCGGGTGCCCAGGATGGTCAGAATCACCGGCGGCAAAAAGGCCTGCAAAAAGCGCCAGGCCACCACCTCCATCTCCCAGTGGGCATACCAGATGGCAAAGGTGAGCTCGCTCAACAGCAGGATGTCCATCACCGCCAGAATCAGGCCTCTTCGAAAATCCATGTCCGCTCCTTATGGCCCTTGGCGCGTATAACTTAGGAGGCCTTCCCCGCCCCTCCCCAGAACCGTGGCCCTGAAGAGGGGCGGGGAAGCCCGAGGGTTCACTTTTTACGCAGGTCCTGCTTGCTTACGTTCATTACCTTGAGGGCCAGGTTCCTGCCTTTTTCGCTTATAAAGGCCACCCGGATTTCATTGCCTACCTCCGGGGCTAGGCCCACCTTGGCCTTGGCGATGTCAAATACCGCCTTGTCGCCCTTAAGAGCGTTGAGCTTGGGCTGGCTGTTGGCCAGCACCAGGGTCTTGCCGTTGTCGGTGAGCTCCAGGCAGGTGCCTTGGTAGACATGGGACTCATCGGCTTGGTTCAGGCAACCGGTGCTCAGAGCCAGGGCCGCCAGCAGGATGCCGAGCATTAGTAGCTTTTTCATCGCACACCTCCTGTCCCTAGGCCTTGGCCCCGGTTGAAGCCAGCTTCTTTTCGCGCAGCTCGTTGGCCGCGCCTCGGAACATGATGACCATGATGTAGACGCAGATTACCGTGATGGCTCCCAGGATGATCACCGTAGCCGCGGCGGTGATGCCGTACTGCTTGAGGATGATGGAGATCATGCAGGCCAACACCGCGGCGCCGAACACCACCCGGATGCCGTAGCCTTGGGCGTACTTGGTGGCCACGGTGCCGATCTGGGCGCCGATGGCCGCGCCGCAGAGCATCACGAACACGGCGACCAGCTCAATGCGCCCCTTGAGGCTGTAGGTAAAGGCTCCGTACAGGCCTGAGATCATCACCTCGAACAGGTCGGTGCCCACGGCCACGTGGGTGGGCGCGCCAATGAAGTAGATCAGGGCGGGCATGCGCAGCAGGCCGCCGCCGATGCCCAAAAAGCCGGCCAGCACGCCGGTGATGAAACTAACCATGATGGGCAACCAGATGGAACAGTAGATGTTTGCCACCTTGAAGTGCATCATGGGCGGAATCTTGATCTTGTGCAGGCTGGGGGCCCAGTTGACTCCGCCGGTGGCCCCGGTGTGGCTGGGGTCGTCGCTCTTGTTGCGGTTTTTCACCGCCTTGTAGTAGTCGA
>JAHLLJ010000274.1 GCA_020444205.1 Deltaproteobacteria bacterium
TGGCCCCGAAGTTCTTGAGCTGGATGGCGCTCATGAAGGCCATGATCAGGCCCAGCAGAAAGCTGATCAGCCCCACGATGGGCAGGCCGTCGACCCCCACCTGCTCCATGTAGAGCTCGGTGTCGCCCCAGCGCAGGGAGCGGGGCCGCCTTATGACCAGGGTCAGGGCCCTGAACAGGGTGCCCACAAAGGCGATGACATCGGCGATGTCGTCTATCAGCTCGAAGGTGGCCTTGCCTATGTTCCTGATTAAGCCGCCGGGGGTGCGTTTGGGCTTGGGGGGCATGGGCTTGAGCTCGTCGTAGTGGATGATGTCTATCATCCCCTGGGCCTGTTGGCTCACGCCCTGCAAACCCACCTGCACCTTGGCCTCGGCGGCCTTTTGCTGCAACACGTTCAGGGCCATAACCCCGCCCGTGTCCAGATAGTCCACCGCGCTCATGTCCACGGTGAGGGTCTTGAGCCCAGAGGTGTCCACGACTTGGGCGAACTCGGAAACCAGCTGGTCGGTGGCATAGACGTCCAGGCGGCCGGACAGGCTCAGGGTCCTGGTCCCGCCCTCCCCCTGCAGGATGGCCTGAAAATTAGGCTTGTCTTTCTTGTGGATCATCGCCTCGCCGGAGCTTGCTGCATACTGGTGGCGGAATTCAGTTGAAATTCAAGGACGCGAAATCTTCTTCGCTAACCCCCAGGTCTTCGTGCAAGGTGCCTTGGAAAAAAGCCAGGCATACCGCACCGGATCGTCCGCTTTCATTCAGCGGAGAGCATATCATGTAAACCGTGCCGTCACTGGTGTAAAGGGTGAAATGGGAGTTTCCACGCGTATTGATCGCCTTTTTCACCTTGTCGTACTGGGAGTAGTCCCTGCCGCCGTCAACCACCATCAGCCCGCCCTTGGCCTCGGGATCGGGGAAAGCGCCCATGATCGCCCTGCCGCTCGGGTCTATGATACCCACCCCGCAGGGCAAGGCTTGTTCGTTGTCCACCGAGTCCTTGTACAGCTCGCGCAGGGCCTGGCGCAGTTGTTCGTGCTTTTTTTGCTCGGACAAGGGTGCTAAGCGCTTTTTTGCCTTGCTAAGCAGGCTCAAGGCCTTTTCGCGGAATTCTGCCGCCTTTTTGCTAACCGGCTTTTGTTCCGACCCGCAGCCCAGCCCCACCCCCCAGACCAAGCCCAGTATCAACAAAGCGGCGAGTGCTTTGCGCGAGGTTGAAGGCACGGTCCATTTTCTCCCGGTTTAGGCAAACATATGGATGTTATCATATGCCTCATCCGCCATTGTAGCTTATTGCGGCACTATAACCTAGCCCGTATCCATTGGGAGGAAACAAGCAGGCCATGCCGGAGGTTCCACGCTTTAGCTTGCAAGATAAGGTCGTTAGGGACCAAGTCACCGGCCTGAGCTGGAGCCGCTCGGCCAACCCGGCGGGCTGGCCTCTGTTTTGGGACGAAGCTAAGCAATACGTGACCAGTCTCAACCAGGAAGGGTACCTGGGCCACAACGACTGGCGCCTGCCCAACCGCCGCGAGTTGTTCTCGCTCATGGACTATACCCAGGCCAACCCGGCCCTGCCCCCGGAGCACCCCTTCACCCAGGTGGAGCTGGCCTGGTATTGGAGCGCCACACCCTATGCGGCCAACCCGGCTTATGCCTGGTACGTGCACACCGAGGGCGGGCGCATGTTTTTTGGCGACAAGGGCCGCTCCTACTACGTGTGGCCGGTGCGGGGCCAAAGCACCGTGCTGCCGGCGACCGGCGGCCCTGAGCCGATCAGCGGCGCAGCCTGGCCAGCCCCGCGCTGGGAGGCGCAGGGGCAGACGGTGCGCGACCACCTCGACGGCCTGAGCTGGAGCCAAAGCGCCGACCTGGCCTCCGGTCCGGTGAGCTGGTTCCAAGCCGTGGAGATGGCTCAGGAGGCGGAGACCGCGCGCCTGGGCGGTTTGGGTGGCTGGCGTCTGCCGAGCATCGCCGAGCTGGAGCTGCTGGTTGACGCGGGCCGGGCCTTTCCGGCCCTGGACCCTGCAGCTCCTTTCCGCGATTTGCAGCCCCAATATTGGTCGTCCACCACCAGCGGCTATGACCCTGACTGGGCCATGGCCCTGTACCTGGACAAGGGCGGGGTGGGGGTGGGCATGAAAAAGGATGCCCACTACCACCTGTGGTTGGTGAGCGGCCCAAAAGGGGCCGATTGACACAAGCCGCTTGTCTGATGGACCCCGTGGGATCAGAATAAAGGCCAATAACCGGCGCCCCCCTCGCCGCTTGTTTTCACCTAAATCATCATAGAGGTACGCATGAAAATCTTAGGTTTCCTATTGGGGGTGGCGGCTGCCGCCATCCTGGCGGCGGTCCCGGTGGCCGCCTGCACCGGCATCACGGTCAAGGCCCAGAACGGCGCGGTGGTCCACGCCCGCACCATGGAGTTCGGCATGGATCTGCACTCCCAGGTGCTCATCATCCCGCGCGGCTACGCCATGACCGCCATCGGACCGGACGACAAGCCGGGTCTGAAGTGGAAGGCCAAGTACGCTGCCGTGGGCATGGACGCCTTTGGCCTGACCGCCGTGGCCGACGGCATGAACGAGAAAGGGCTGGCCGCGGGCATGTTCTACCTTCCCGGTTTTGCCGGTTACCAAAAGGTCACCTCGGCGGACCAGGACAAGTGCCTGGCCCCCCTGGACGTACCCGTGTGGATGCTCACCAACTTTGCCAGCGTGGCCGAGGTAAAGGCCGCCCTGCTCAAGGTGAAGGTGTGGCCCGCCTCCCTGGCCCAGCTCGGTTCCGACCCCTTGCCGGTGCACTACATCGTCACCGACAAACAGGGCAACTGCCTGGTGGTGGAGTACGTGGGCGGCAAGCTGCACATGTATGACAACCCCTTGGGGGTCATCACCAACTCGCCCACCTTTGACTGGCACCTGACCAACCTGCGCAACTACGTGAATCTCTCGTCCAACAACGTGCCCCAGCTCAAGCTCAAGGGCTTAACCCTCTACCCCACCGGCCAGGGCTCGGGCATGGCGGGCCTGCCCGGCGACGTGACCCCGCCCTCGCGCCTGATTCGGGCGGTGGCCTTCACCCAGGCGGCCCTGCCGGCGCCCAATGGCGAGGAGGCGGTGATGAGCGCCCTGCGCCTGCTGAACTCCTTTTTCATCTCCAAGGGCATGGCCAGGGAGTGGAAGAACGGCAAGGAGCACTACGACATCACCGAGTGGATGGACGCCTGCGACCTGAAGAACCTCAAGTTCTACTTCGCCACCTATGACAACCTGACCCCCAAGGTGGTGGACATGAACAAGCTGGATTTGGATGCCACCGAGCTTCAGCGCATTCCCATCACCAGCGGTCCGCGCTTTAAGGACGTGACGGGACTGGTTAAGTAGATAGGGCTAGAAACGAGACAGGCGGCCGGGTTGGTGCCCGGCCGCATTCTTATTGTGGGATTGTTGGGTTTCGCTTCGCTCTACCCAACCTACGTAATTTTCTAGATAATCGGTGTAGGGTCGGGGTTTATCCCCGCCCTCCCTGCCTCTTCGGGGGCATCGGCTGGCGAGCATAGATCGCTTCGTCGCTGCGCTCCTCGCGACGACAAGGATTTTTACTTTCCAAACTCTTAATTAATTTCGTAGCGATTCAACACAAACGGACCTGTCGGGGCTACCGAAGCAAT
>JAHLLJ010000275.1 GCA_020444205.1 Deltaproteobacteria bacterium
CGGAATTAATTTAAGCCCCCGCTGATCGCAAGATCGGCGGGGGCTGTTCTTTTTTGGGGGGAGGGGTTACTTGACTGAAACAGCAATCACCGTGGCATTGGCGCTGTCGGTGTTGCCGATCCTAAAAATGCTTCCTCTGATTCTCAGCCTGCGATGGTTCCTGGCGTTCATGATGAGCCCGGAGGTAAGCCCACCTCCGAGGTTGAGGGCGGAGGCGCAGCCAAGCCCGCCGCGTTGAGGGGGGGCGGAAAGAAATCTCACCAAACCGTGAAGGCTGGTTTTGTCCTTGCTGACCACGAAAATCACCCTGAGTTGGTTTTTGCCGTCGTTGCCCAGGGCAATTGCTGATCGCCTATAAAATTTGTTTTTAACGGCGGTGTAAATGATCTTTGACCTGTACATCAACAAAGGCCCCGACTGCAGAGCCATGTAGTAGTTCTTGGAATATGTGTTCGACGGCATCATGCTTTTTCGCTGCCTCGAGTCCATTTTACTGGCTTTGATCCTGAATTTGGCAATGTGGGGCAGGGAGGTTTTCCTCTCCATATAAAACAACCCGTTAAGCGCGCTGCTTCTGGTGTCGGCTTGGTGCAAAATACGGCCGTTAATTACCAAAAAACCGGTAGGCCTCGGCAAGGAATAGGAGCTGAAAAAGCTCCCGTTTATCATTAAAAAGGGGTTGGTGATCTTGATTAGCTCCCCAATGCTGTAGCTGGGATACCTGATCCTGCGCGACCTGGTTATGGTGTTGACCACGTCTTTTATGCTGAAGCGGTATTTGCGTGGGTCAACCTTAATTGCCACCACTCTCACCGGATGTCTGTTGATGTCGATGTAAGTATATTCCCCCATCCATATCGATGGGCCGATGGGTACAAATCTTCCCCGGCCGGCCGCCGATGCCGCTAGGATAGACCCCGATAAGAAGATGGCGATCAAACAAACGGCTACGGTTATTTTCGACATTAGCTTAATCACAGGCCACCCCCTTGTGGCGCACATACACCCAGCAAAACAACTCAATCCTTTGCTTGAAATCGTGGTCTGGAGAAACATCGGGTACTACGGTGAGGGTTCTCATGTTGCTGCCCATGTCGCCCTTTGGGGGGATGTAACTGGCCGGCAAATAGTTCTCCGCCTTGGCCGTTAGCTCCCAGCCATTAATTTTAGATTTGTACGGTTCTCCCTTGAATAAGTTTTCCTGGTCTATTTTTATTTTAAAGAAAGTGGATCCGCACTCCGTCTGTCTGTCGCACCAAAATCTAACGCTAACCCGCTGGCTCCCGTCCGCAAAAAAGTGAAGCCCACGATCCACCGGTTGCCCGGCGGCCGCAGGCTCGTTTTGAAACACAAACTTTTTGAAATAAGCGGTGTCCACATCCTTAAGTTGGGCACCCAAAGCCTTTTTTATGTCGCGGGCTTCCTGGACCAGCTTATTTACTTTTGCCTCCGCTTGGTTGGCCCGCTCAAACAGAGCCAAGACTTTTGGGTCCTCGAGAACCTTTTCAGTTACGCCCTGGTTGATATTGAACAGATAATTCAGGACCTTGGGGGTAGCGTCAGACCGGAAGATGGTACCCAACAGCACAATCAGCGCGATCAGACAGGTCCCCACCACTGTAGCGATAAAGGTGATTTGCTTTTTTAGGTTCTGATTATTCTCCCCATTGGACATTTGCTCGTCTCCCAAAAATGTAGACAGCCATGCCATTGAGTTGCATAGGTGAGTCCCCCACTCTCGGCCGTCGAGAGGGGTGGTGATGACCAGTTGGGACTCAACCCTCTTGCCCGCCCGCTACAGGCGGAACCTCCCGGTATGTTTGCCGTCCTTCCTAATGGTGCCGCGCCCCAGGGCTTAAAACCCTTTTCGCGTTGCGCGTAAATAGGCGAACCTGTCCTGATTAAGTCTGTTTATTCCATAGGTGTAATTCGACCATATGTAACCGCCTGTCATCATGTCAAGTTTGTAATGTTCTCAGGTCACGCCTAAAATAAAGCCATATCACCCCTCACGGAGGCTCTCATGTCCTTCACTGGCAACCTGGGCAACTCATTCGCGGGCGGGACCTTGGGCGGCCTGGCCAACGCCCTGGCGGTGTGGCTGGCCGGGGCCGCGGGCCTCACCCACGCCCTGGGCGTGGCCATCGCCCCGGGGCTGAGCCCGGCCATGATCTATCAGCGCATGGTGTGGGGCGGCATCTGGGGGGTGGTGTTCATGCTGCCCCTGCTCAAGGGCTCCATCTTCTGGCGCGGCCTGGTGTTTTCCCTGGGACCCACCGCGGTGCAGCTATTGCTGGTGTTTCCCCATGTGGCGGACAAGGGCCTATACGGCCTGGAGTTGGGCACGCTCACCCCGGGGTTCGTGGTGTTGTTCAATGCGGTATGGGGGTGGGCGGCGGCGGCGTGGTTAAGGACCTCCGGCCGCTAGCTGTGTTTTTATCGCCGGCTTCGCCAGCCGCCCGTGGGCGGTGTTGCCGGCATCGCTTAGGCCTCGACGTAGCTTAGGCTACGCCTGCGGCCTGCGCTCGCCGGACGCCTTGCCCACGAACACCTGACAAAGCCGGTTGGGAAAGCCGGTCATGTTGCCCTGCCGCCGCCTGGCTGTGCCGTTGGCGCTGGATAACTGAAAAAATCAAAATTGGGCGCAGGTTGGCGTAGAGGGCGCAGCCCGAAACCCAACAATTCCTTTATCCGGCGGTATTGCTCAGCGGCCCCTGGCTGTGGGGCGGCTCAGGGGCCGCCATAGCATCTAAACCTCGACCACCGGCAACGTGCTGCCACACTGGGGGCAGACCTGTTCACCTTGCGGCACCTCTTGCGAGCACGAGGCGCAGCTGGGGCTCAGCTCCTTTTTGGCGATGGAGATCTTCACCTTGGTTTTTTCATTGATGCGCACCGCCCCCTTGGGTTTGGTGGCCTCCACCCACAGCAGCATGTCACCGAAGCGCACCTGGTCGTTGGGCTTGATGGTCTTGCCGCGCAGGGCCTGGAAAAAATCCTGACCCTTTTCCCTTAGCGCGGCCGCGTCCTGAGCGCTGATCTGAAGCGCCACCTTCTTGCCTTGAGTCGCCTCTGCTTGTTGCATTGCCGTCCTCCTTCCAGACTTGGCCTCCTGTGCGCGCTCCCAAAAAGGGGACGCGGCCGGGAACGGCAGGCCGGCGGCTGGGTGAAAACCCAGGGCCGCGCGGACCGAATGCCGGACCGGCAAGGGTGCTGAGAGAGGGCGGTGGATGCGGCTTGGACAGAGCCTAAGAACAGGTCAGCCTTAACGAGGATAACGGAGCTATGGCATCGGTGTAGTTGACATGCAATCTACGCGTTGCTTTTGCTCAAGGCCGCCCCCTGCGAGGGTGCGCGCAGGGAAGCATCAAATTTTCTCGTGAATTCAGTCTTGCATGCCCGGCGGAGGGAATCAAGGCCCTTTGGTTAGTGCCTTTCGGCCAGCCAGGCCTGGTAGCGCTTGTACCCCGGACACCATCCGGTATGCCAGCGCCAGAGCTTGGCCCACAAGGAGTTGGGCTTTTTTTCAGCGTAGCGCTTCATGGGGCAAGTGGCGCAGGAAGGCTCCTTGGTGGCTGCGGCCATGCTTACTCCTCCAGGGCCAGGTCAAGCAGCTTGTCTATAAAGGCGGGGAAGTCCATGCCTCC
>JAHLLJ010000276.1 GCA_020444205.1 Deltaproteobacteria bacterium
GTAGCGGTTCACCGCCTTCATCAGGCCGATGTTGCCTTCCTGAATCAGGTCGGCAAAGCTCAGGCCCCGGAAGGTGTATTTCTTGGCGATGGACACGGCCAGGCGCAGGTTGGCTTCCACCATCTCCTGCACCGCGATTTCCACCTGCAAACGGGCGCTCTCGATGTCGTCCAAGGTCTTGGTCAGCTTCTTGGAGGGCTTGCGCTTGGCGGCGGCCCGCTTGAGCAGCTCGAAGGTCTCGGCCATTACGTCTTCCACCGACAGGGGAGACTTGTGGCTGTCTTCCAGCCAGGCCTCTATGCGCACGCAGCTATCGCTGGCGTCTTTATCGCCTTTAATAATGGACAGGGCCTTGCCCAGAATCTCGTCGCGGCCGTCCTGAATGGTCTTGCCCAGCTGCAGCTCCCGCTCGGGGGTCAGCAGATCGCGCCCCTCCACCTCCTTAAAGTAGGTGACCGGCGTGTCCAGGCTGAAGTCTGGTCCTTTGAAACTACGGCTCTCGGCCATGATAATTACCTCTTCCCTACAGCTACCCGCTTGGTCCAGCGCTCTGGGCTACCGGCGCCGCGGGCCTAAAAGTCTGCTAAGGCTTGCCGCGTCTATATATACGTGTCCAGACGCAGGCATCTAAAAGTTAAATTAAGCACTGGGGAGCGGAAGTCAACTCCTGCCCCCGACAAACTATTTCACCCCTCGGGCGTCGGCTAATCGGGCCTGCAGTTCGCCGTGGTGGGCCGGCACCGGCCGGGCCTCGCGGCGGTTCATGGTTATCGCCTCGCTGGGGCAAACCGTGGCGCAAAGGCCACAACCCAGGCAAATTTCCTCGTCCACCGCCGCGCAATCGTCATCCACGCGGATCGCCGCCACCTGACAGGTCTCGGCGCATTGTTCGCAGGCGGTGCACAAATCGGGGTCCACCTGGGCCATATATGCCGCCTGGCTTACGGCGCCCAGGCGGTTCATGCGGGTGATGGTCTGTAGAAACATGCAGCAGCACCCGCAGCAATTACACAAAAAGTTCACGTTTTCCGCTACGTTATCCACCACATGCACCAGCCCGGCCTCTTCGGCCCGGCTAAGGGCATCGAGCATTCCCGCCTCGTCCATGGGCTTGGCCCAACCCTGGGCCACCGCGAACTCGGCAAAGGAGCCGAATACCATGCAGACGTCCAAGGGCGCGTCGCAGCCCTGGCCCAGGAGCTTGGCCTGGGAGCGGCAGTAGCAGTCGATCAAGGCCAGGTGCTCATGCTGGTGGATAAGCTCTTCCGCCTTTTCATAAGGCAGGATCTCCTGGCTATTGGTGACCGCCCGGCCCACCGGGATTACCCGCGAGTAGGGCGTGGGCGCCTCGGCAAAGGCCTTGCCCACCCCGGGCTCGTAGTAGTCCTCGAAAAGACGGGCCATTTTTAGCTTGGCCTCGCCAGGGGCCATGGCCCAAAACTGGGCTTCGGCCATGCCCGGCACCATGGGCAGCAGGCTGTAGTAGTCGCCCGCCCTGGTGCTGCGGCGATAAGCCAAGCCCTTGCCGGCCAAGCTTTCCAGTAGCAGGCCGATTTCCTCGGCCGGGCGCTCCAGGGTCTTGGCCAGGGCCACCACCCTCACGGGCTTGAAGGGTAGGGCCGCGGCCACCGCCGCTTCCTCTTCGGTGAAAAGCTCGCGCAAAATAGCCATGAGTTCAGGCCCCTGGGGCGCGCCCAAGGGGGAGCGATCCAGGTGTTGGGCCAGGGCCTCATAGGCGTTTTTAGCGGAGCCGGCCATTGTTTCACCAAGTAAAACGGTATGATAACAATAAAAGCACACCCCTCCCCGACATGGGGGAAGGGCTACCTTCACGTAAACTGAGAGTGTGAGGTAAAGGCGGGGTGCTTGTCAAGAAAAAATTTTGCTAAATTTTGGCCGCCAACAGGTTACACCGGGCGGCTCCTTGTCAAGCTAAGGAACTATACTATATAGGAAGGTATCTCGCCAGTGGGGGAGCCTCCTTGTTCCAGATAATGATAAAAAGATTTGACAATTTGTATACAAGAAGCTAATAAAGATTAACCTATTAAATTGTTACTAGGCAGCTTCGAAAAATGACCACCCGTCAATTCCAGCGCGCATATCGATTTTTCTATTTTAGCGGCTTTATAGGTGCGCCCATGGGTTGACGTGGTTCCCAGGAATCACCAGGGCCGTGGGCAAGACGCCTGCGGCCCTTTTCTTTTGCCCTCACGGCCCAACACCACATCAGCGGAAGGTAATCAGATAATGTCACCCCAGATACCCCAGCCCATCCAGTTAAGCGACAGTTTGTACCAACTGGGTACCATGGCCTTTCCGGTTTACTTGTCCCTGGGCAGGGCGGCCATGCTCATCGAGGGCGGCACTGGAGCCACGGCCGAGATCATCGCCCGTCAGGTTCAGATGTTGGGCATCGATCCCGAACGCATCGCCTACATGGCCCTGACTCACACCCACGCGGATCACATCGGCGCGGTGCCCCTTTTGCGCCGCCTCTGGCCGGACATGAAGATCCTGGCCGGGCCCAAGGCGGCCGAGATGCTGGCCCACCCCAAGCACGTGGAGCGCTTTTTGCCCGCCGACCGCATGATCAGCAAGATATTGCTGGGCCAGGGGGTGATCGACGAACTGCCGCCCGTGCTGGAGGAGTACGACTTCCGGGTGGACGCGGTGTTGGGCGAGGGGGCGCGCATCGATCTGGGCGAGGGAGTGGTGTGGCACATCCTGCTCACCCCCGGCCACTCGCCCTGCCATGTGGCCTATTTTGAGGAACGCGACGGGGTGGTGGCCCTGGGCGACTTGGCCGGTTACTTTGACTTCCAGCGCGATATCATCTGGCCCAACTACTTCCACTCCCTGGAGGAGTACTGCCTGAGCATGCAGAAGCTGGCCATCCTGCCGGGCAAGCTGGCTCTCTTGAGCCACAACGGGGCGGCCAACCTGCTGGAGCGGCCCTTGCTGGAGCAGGCCGTAGCCGCCACCCTGGAGTATCACCACCGCCTGCTGGAGCGCTTGGGGGCGGGCGAGAGCCTGGAAGAGCTGTGCCGCGAGCAGGCCGCCTGGGTGCACTCGTACGCGCCCATCGCCTCGGTAAAGGCCATCGAGTTTTTGGTGGGCCAGCTCTGTAATCAAAGTCAGCGCATGGCCGCCCAGAATCAGGGGCCGGAGCTGGGGTGGAGCCTCACTGGCGGGCAGGAGGTGGTGGCCTCGGCGGGAGCATAGACGGCTTGGCCAGGCGGCGGGATGTTGTGCCGGAAGAGCCTAATTAGCTAGAAAATGCTCACGGCTTATCAACGATGGCAGGGCGGCGGCCGCTCCACTATAGTGGTAGGGTAACTCCAACCACAAACGCGAGCGCCCATGAACATCGACGGCATGAAATGCTCCCGCTGCCGTAAACCGGCCCAGCACCGCCTGCCCAGCCACAACGCCCGTTTTTGCGACAAGTGCCTGAGCGTTTTCGTGCGCCGCCAGACCGAGAAGGCCATCAAACAGTTCGGCATGCTCGAGCCGGGGCAAAAGGTCCTGGTGGCCATAAGCGGGGGCAAGGACTCCC
>JAHLLJ010000277.1 GCA_020444205.1 Deltaproteobacteria bacterium
TGAAAAACGGCTCGGCCGATGAGGTAGCGGCCACGGTCAAGGACGCCATCGACCAGGGAGCCCCTCTGTCCAACTACTCTATAGACACCGTGGGCCTTACCGACGGGGTGCCGGACGAGAACGTGCGTGCCGCCCGGCGCATGGCCATGGAGTACGGCAAGATTTCCTAGGAAAGGTTTTTACAAATGCAGACCTTGATCCGTAGCGCCAGCCGGGAGGTAATCATCGGTCACGACCAGCCGGTGGTCATGATCGGCGAACGCATAAACCCCACGGGCCGCAAAAAGCTGGCCGAGGCTTTGGAAGCCGGCGACATGAGCCTGGTGCAGAGCGAGGCCAAAAAGCAGGTTGAAGCCGGGGCCCAGGTTTTGGACGTGAACGTGGGCGTATCCGGCGCTGACGAAAAGGACCTGATGCTCCAAGCCTTGCAGGCCATTACCGAGGTAGTGGACGTGCCGCTTTGCATCGACTCGGCCAAGCCCGAGGTGCTGGCCGCGGGCCTGGAGGCCTACAAGGGCAAGGCCCTGGTCAACTCGGTAAACGGTGAGGAGGCCAAGCTCAAGGAGGTGCTGCCTCTGGTGGCGGCGCATGGGGCGGCGGTGGTGGCCTTGACCATGGACGACAACGGCATCCCCAGCGACGTGGAAACCCGCTTTGCCATTGCCGACAAGATCGTGAACGAGGCGGCCAAGCGGGGCATCCCCTTGGAGGACATCGTCATCGATCCCCTGGCCATGAGCGTGGCCGCCGACGACCAGGCGGGCCTGGCCGCCCTGAGCGCCCTGAGCGGCATAAGGGAAAAGCTGGGGGTCAATCAGACCATCGGGGCTTCCAACGTTTCCTTTGGCCTGCCCGACCGCAAGGCCATTAACGCGACCTTCTTGGCCATGGCGGTCATGGCCGGGCTCACCTGCCCCATCACCGATCCCACGGTGTGGGAGGTCAAGAGGACTCTGCTGCTGACCGACCTGATGACCGGCAAGGATGAGTTCGCCATGAACTTCATCACCGCATACCGCGAACAATTTCCCGAGGAAGACTAGGCCCGGGAATATTATTTTGACGAGGAGCTAACCGTGGCAGACCTGAACGCGATAAAAGAGGCCGTAAGCAAGGGCAAACGCAAGGACATCGCCGGGCTGGTGCAGGCCGCCCTGGACGGCGGCGCGGACCCCAACACCATAATCAACGACTACATGATCGAGGCCATGAAAGAGGTGGGCGCCCGCTTCGAGGCCAAGAAAATCTTCGTGCCCGAGATGATGATCGCCGCGCGCACCATGCAGACCGGCCTGGACGTGATCAAGCCCCTGCTGGAGTCCCAAGGCTCTCAAAAGGAAACCGTGGGCACCGTGGTCATCGGCACCGTGTTCGGCGATTTGCACGACATCGGCAAGAACCTGGTGGTACTCATGCTGGAAAGCTCCGGCTTTGAGGTGTTCAATATCGGCGAGAACGTGCCGCCCGAGAAATTCGTGGAAAAGGCCAAGGAGCATGGCGCGGACATCGTGGGCCTGTCCAGCCTGTTGACCACCGGCGACCCCCATGTGAAGGCCACCATCGAGGCGGTCAAGGCCAGCGACTTGGCCGGCAAGGTCAAGGTGGTCTGTGGCGGCGCGGCGGTCACCCGCAAGTTCGCGGTGGACCAGTGCGGGGCCGACGGCCACGCCACCGACGCGGTGGACGCGGTCAAGACTATCCAAACTTTGATGGGACTAAGCTAGACAGGTCCGGAAAATGGCCTTATCGTTTAAAGCGGCCCGCCAAGGGCCGCTTTTGCGTGGGAAGGCATATATTGGCTCGTGACGGCAAACCAAAAGTCGTGTTTCAGCCCATGGGGTTGCGCCTTCATGCCAGGCCCGGAGCCAGCATTATGGAGTTGGCCCACGAGGCGGGCGTAAAACTGGAGACGCCCTGTGGGGGCAAGGGGCTCTGCGGCAAGTGCCAGGTGCTTCCCAAGGGAGAGTCCAGCGACCCCACCGCCGGGGAGAGAGCCCTGCTGGGTGAGCGCCTGGAACAAGGAGTGCGCCTGGCCTGCCAGTGCCGGCTTACCGCTGGGGGCGAGGTGTACGTGCCCCAGGAGAGCCTGGGCCGACAGCAGGTTATCCTGACCAGCGGCCACACCCAGGCCCTGGAGACGGCCCCCCCCGTTAAAAGCTATGAACTGGTATTGCCCGCACCCAGCCTGGAAAACCCCCGGGCCGACCGGGAGCGCCTTTTCGCCGCACTTACCGATGAACGCGGCGAGGCCCCTGCCCAGGGTTTTGATTTGCCCCTTGGTCTGCTGCGCCGCCTGCCCAGCCTGCTGTCCCAGGAAAAAGGACGCCTCAGTGCCGCCCTGCGCCACGGGTACGAGGTGGTGGACCTGCGGCCCGTTGGTGCGCCGCCCGCCTTGGGCCTGGCCGTGGACCTGGGCACCACCACGGTGGTGGCCTACCTATGCGATCTGGCCGGGGGTGACCTGTTGGCGGTGAGCGCGGCCATGAATCCCCAGACTCACTGGGGTGACGATGTGATAAGCCGCATCTCCGCGGGCCAAAGCGATCCCGGTGCCCTGGAGGCCATGAGCCGGGCGGCGGTGAAATGCGTCAACCACCTGGCCGCGGACGCCTGCGCCCAGGCCGGGGCCGACCCCAGCCGCATCCTGGAATGCGTCATGGTGGGCAACTCGGCCATGCATCACATCTTCTTGGCCCTGGAACCGGCCTCCCTGGCCATGGCGCCTTACGCCCCGGTGGTGCGCGGCCCGGTGGAGGTAAAAGCCCGCCAGGTGGGATTGGCTTTGGGCCGGGAGGCTTGGCTGCATTGGCTGCCCCTCAAGGCCGGTTTCGTGGGGGCGGACATCGTGGCCGCGGCCCTGGCCGTGGATGCCGACCGGCTGGATGAACCCACCCTGCTGTTGGACCTGGGCACCAACGGCGAAATGGTGCTGGTGGCCAACGGCAAGATGCTGGCCTGCTCCACCGCCGCGGGACCGGCCTTGGAAGGCGGGCACATCGGCCAGGGCATGCGCGGCGCTCCGGGCGCGGTGGAAAGGGTGTCCCTGGCCCATGAAGCGGACCGGGCCGACCTGCAGGTCATTGGCGGCGAGGCTGCGTTGGGCTTTTGCGGCTCAGGCCTGGTGTCGCTCATAAGCTGCCTGCTGGAGGCGGGTATCCTGCTGCCCACGGGCGGCTTTGAACAGGAGCGCGGCAAGGGACTGGTGCGCTCCGGCGAGCACGGCTTGGAGTTCGTGGCCGCCTCGGCCAAGGACACAGGTCACGGAAGAGACCTGGTGCTCACCAGCCGGGACGTATCCGAGGTGCAACTGGCCAAGGCGGCTATTCGCGCCGGGGCCGAGGTGCTCATGTCCGAGATGGGCATAAAGAGCCTCAGCCGGGTGCTTCTGGCCGGAGCCTTTGGCAATTACCTGGACCCGGCCGAGGCGGCGCGCATCGGTCTGTTCCCTCCGCTGCCCGTAGAGTATATTCAGGGAGTGGGCAACGCCGCCGGGGTGGGCGCGGTGATGGCCCTGCTCAGCGATAGGCAGCGCCGCCGGGCCCAAAAGCTGGCCC
>JAHLLJ010000278.1 GCA_020444205.1 Deltaproteobacteria bacterium
CATCACCAGCGTGCAGGCGGTGTACGTGCCGGCCGACGATTTCACCGACCCCGCGGCGGTGCACACCTTTGGGCATCTTTCGGCCTCCATCGTGCTCAGCCGCAAGCGGGCCAGCGAGGGGCTGTACCCGGCCATCGATCCCCTGCAGTCGGCCAGCAGCATGCTGGTGCCCCATGTGGTGGGGCGCGAGCATTTCCAGGTGGCCCAGGACATCCGGGCCACCCTGGCCAACTACGAGGAGCTAAAGGACATCATCGCCATGCTGGGCCTGGAGGAGCTGTCCCAGGAAGACCGCCGGGTGGTGCGCCGGGCCCGGCGTTTGGAGCGCTTTCTAACCCAGCCCTTTGCGGTCACCGGCCAGTTCACCGGCAAAGAGGGTAAGCGGGTGAGCCTGGAGCAGGCCCTGGAGGGCTGCCGCCGCATTTTGGGCGGCGAGTTCGACGACTATCCCGAGCGCGCCCTGTACATGATCGGCCCCATCGACGAGGCCAACAAATGAAGCTCAAGGTTCTATTGCCCGATCAGGTGTTGGTGGACGAGGAGGCCGCCAAGGTGGTGGCTGAGGCGGAAAACGGCTCTTTTTGCCTACTGCCCCGCCATGTGGATTTCGTGGCCGCCCTGTCCCCGGGCATCCTCAACTTCGTGGACCAGCAGGGGCGCGAGATATTTTTGGCCCTGGACGAAGGGGTGTTGGTCAAGCAGGGGGCCGAGGTGCTGGTCTCCACCCGCCGGGGGGTGCGCGGCGAAAAGCTGGGCGAGCTGCGCCAATTGGTGGACCAGCAGTTCAGTGAGCTGGACGAGCATGAAGTCAAGGCCCGCTCGGCCATGGCCAAGATCGAGGCGGGTTTTGTGCGCCGCTTCCTCGAGCTGCAGGAGATCAGCTGATGCCCCCTGCCAGGGACCAGCAGGACAGGCGCTTCGGCCACGAGGTGGATGTCAAGGAGCAGCGCAAGATAAAGGCGCGCTCCGGGAAGCGCTCGGTGTGGTTCGGCCTGGGCATGTTCGGCATGGTGGGCTGGTCGGTGGCCATCCCCACGGTGGCCGCCGTGGCCCTGGGGGTATGGCTGGACAAGAGCTACCCCGGGCCGCCCTCCTGGACCCTGACCCTGTTGGTGGTGGGGGTGGCGGTGGGCTGCCTGAACGCCTGGTTTTGGATCAAACGCGAGAGCAAAGAGGACGGATGATGTTGCTTCAAGGTTTGCAACCCGGCTACCTGGCCCTGGCCTTTGCCGCCGGGCTGGCCGTGGGCTGGTTCTTCTTTTACGGGCTTTGGTGGACGGTGCGCCGCTTGCCCACCTCCCGCCATCCTGCCTTGCTCACCCTGGGCAGCCTGGGGCTGCGCATGGGGGTTAGCTTGGGAGTGCTTTTCCTGGTCATGGCCGGGGACTGGCGTCGCCTGGCCGTGGCGGTTGGGGGCGTGGTGGTGATGCGCCTTATCCTGGTGCGGCGGCTGCGCCCGGCCGCGGAGGGCTCCTGATGGAATCGCTGGACCTGATGAGCATCAAGGACATCAGCCCCGACGTGCTGGTGTTTTGGTCATGGCACTGGGCCAAGCTCAACGCCACCATCGTCTATACCTGGATCACCATGCTGCTATTGACCCTGGGTTCCTGGCTGGCCACCCGCAATCTGCAGGCCGGGCGAAAGCTCTCGCGCTGGCAGAATTTCCTGGAAGTGATCGTCACCGTCATGCGCAACCAGATCCGGGAGATCGCCCAGCGGGACGCGGCGCCTTTTCTGCCCTTTGTGGGCACCCTGTTTTTGTTCATCGCCCTGAGCAACCTGCTGGCCATCATCCCGGGCTGGGTGCCGCCCACCGCCTCGCTTTCCACCACTGCGGCCCTGGCCCTGGTGGTGTTGATCGGGGTGCCTATCTACGGCATCCAGAGCCGGGGTTTCAAGCAGTACCTGAAGCTCTACGTGCAGCCCTCGCCGGTCATGCTGCCCATGAACCTCTTGGGAGAGCTGAGCCGCACCCTGGCCCTGGCGGTGCGCCTGTTCGGCAATATCATGAGCGGCACCAAGATCGCGGCCATCCTGTTGGCCATAACCCCCATTCTTTTCCCGGTGGTGATGCAGGCTCTGGGCCTGCTGACCGGCATGATCCAGGCATACATTTTCGCGGTGCTGACCATGGTCTATATAGCCTCGGCCGCCCGCATCCAGCACGAGCGCGAACAAAAGGCCCATGAGAGGGCTTTGGCGAAAGGAGACGACAATGGATAACTTGGGCCTCATAGGCATGATCTCGGTGGCCACCGCTGGCATCACCATCGGCCTGGGGGCCATTGGCCCGGCCCTGGGCGAGGGTCGCGCCGTGGCCCAGGCCTTGGCGGCCATGGCTCAGCAGCCTGACGAATCCAACACCATCACCCGCACCCTGTTCGTGGGTTTGGCCATGATCGAGTCCACGGCGATCTATTGCTTCGTAGTCTCCATGATCCTGCTGTTCGCCAATCCCTTCTGGGACTACGTGGTGCAAAAGGCGGGGGGCTAGGCCGTGCTCATCGACTGGTTCACCGTGGCGGCCCAGGTCGTCAACTTCCTGATACTGGTCTGGCTGCTCAAGCGCTTCCTCTATGACCGCATCATCAAGGCCATCGACCAGCGGGAAGCGGATATCGCCGCCCGTTTCCAGGAGGCCGAGGCCAAGCAAGACGCCGCCGCTCAAAAGGAGAGCGAGCTAGACCAGCGCCGCCAGGAGCTGGAAGAGCAGAGCGGGGCGCTTTTGGCTCAGGCCAAGGAGCAGGCTGAGCAGCGCCGCCACGAGCTGGTGGCCCAGGCCAAGCAGGAAGTGGAGGGCCAGCGCGACAACTGGCGCGAGGCCCTGGAGCGCGACCGCCAGTCTCTGGCCGGGGACCTGGCCCGCCTGGCCGGGCAAGGCGCGGCGGACCTGGCCCGACGGGCCATGGAGGACTTGGCTGGCGAGGAGATCGACCACCGCTCGCTGGAAGTGTTCTTGGACAAGCTGGCCCACCTGGAAGGCGATGAGCGCCAGGAGCTCAAAAGCGTTCTTGCACAGTCCGAGAACCTGGAGGTCCGTTCGGCCTTTGAGCTGGACCAGCAGCAGCGCCGCCGTATAGGCCAGGCCCTGACGGAGCTGCTGGGCGGGGAGCCTGATCTGGAATTCAACCAAGAGCCCAAGCTTATCCTGGGCCTTGAGGTCCGGGTGCCGGGGCGCAAGCTGGCCTGGAGCATGGACGAGTACCTGGGCGAAATGGAGCAGCAGCTGGTGGAGCGCCTGGCCCGGGCCTTGAGCAGCGGCGCAACCCGCCAAGCCGAAGCCGACGCGGCGCAGGAGGAGCCGGGCGATGCCTGATCGTCCACCGGAGCTGCGCCGGGCTTTGCATGCCCTGGAGCAAGCGCTTGAGCAGACCACGCGCTCCCAAGCGCCCTCACCCCGTTTGCAGGAGGTGGGCGAGGTGCTCAGCGTGGGGCCGGGGGTGGTCCATGTGGGCGGCCTGCGCGGGGTCCAAAGCGAGGAGATACTCCTTTTCGAGGGCGGGGTGGAGGGCATGGCCTTCAACCTGGACCGCCGCGAGGTGGGGG
>JAHLLJ010000279.1 GCA_020444205.1 Deltaproteobacteria bacterium
GATCCTCCACCAGGGGGCTCTGGGCCAGCTTCCATACCAGGGCGTGCTCGCGCCCGCCGCTGCCGATGACCAATACCTTCATCTCGCCTCAATCCTCATTCAACAGCCCCGCCGCCCCTACTGGGACGGCGGCACCTGGGTTACTTAATTTTTACCGGTGGATAGCGATTAACCACATCCTTGTGCCACTTGTAGGGCTTGGAGGTGTCCATGTCCAGGTTCACGTAGCCGCCCGATATGTGAATACCGCCGGGCAGGCTGGCCCCGGCCTGCCAGGAGCCGCCGGAATAGTAAAAGTACATCCCGCGTCCGGCGTCGAAATACACCTGGGAGCGGGGCCAGTAACGGTATTGGTGCTTGGCCCGGTAGCCGTGGGCCGGAGCCCAAGGGGGCGGGCCGCCCTTGCCTTGGCCTTGGCTTTGCACCGTAACCCCGCCCACGCTGACGCCGATGTTGACGTCACCGCCGTTGCCGCCTTTTTTAGCCTGGCCAGGCGGCACGCCGCCGGGTGGCTTGGCACCCACGGGCAGGGATAGGGCCAAAACCAGGGCCGCCAGCATGGCCGATGCGAATATAAATCGCTTCATGGCTTCTCCTTGGCGGACCTAGGGGTTTTAATCAAAAGCCTTGGCCTAGACCTGTTTCTCCAGGTAGTCGGCAATGGCTCCGTCGTAACGGTTGGTCAGGCGGAAGGCCTTGGCCGCCAGCTTCTTGCGGGTGGCCAGAGTGGTGCCGCCGCCGTTTTCCTGCATCTCGGCGATAACGTGAGCATAGTCGGACGGGTCGGTGACCACGGTGACGTCGGCGCAGTTCTTGGCCGAGGCCCGGATCAGGCAGGGGCCACCGATATCGATGTTTTCGATGGCGTCTTCAAAGGTGCAGCCCTCTTTGGCCACGGTGGCCTCGAAGGCGTAGAGGTTCACGCATACCAGGTCGATGGGCGCGATGTGGTGCTCGGCCAACTGGGCCCGGTGGGTGCTGTCGTCCCGCCGGGCCAGGATGCCCCCGTGGATGCGCGGGTGCAGGGTCTTCACCCGGCCGTCGAGCATCTCGGGAAAGCCCGTGATTTCACTGACTTTGGTCACCGGCACGCCGCCGTCGGCAATGGCCTTCATGGTGCCCCCGGTGGAGATGATGGTCACTCCCATATCGGCCAGGGACTTGGCGAAATCCACCACCCCGCCCTTGTCGGTCACGCTGATGAGCGCGCGCATTATCTTGCGGTCCATTAACTGCCTCCGCTGGTTGAGTATCCCCTTTTTCTAGCAGAGCGCCGCCCCAGGAGCAAGGCCGCCGCTACCCTTCTATAATGGGGCCAACCAGGGCCTAGAGGCAAATGGGGCCGCTACGATGCCGAGTTCTCGAGCAAACTCTGCCAATCCCTCGTCGGAGCCGCCGCTGTTGTCGCTACCCTAGTCGGCGGATGCTCCGTCTGGTCGGTGTTCAAGGCAAGGATAATTGTTGCATTGCCCGGGGCAGCGGGCAGAATGGGTTTTTGACTGTTTAATTTGATTGGTGGGGGGAATGCTAATGGCGAAACGTTGGTGTTGGGCGGCATGTCTGCTTTTAACCATAGTTTGTCTTGTGGCTCAGGCCGAAGTAGCCCGTTGCCAGGACGACTTGGAACAAACCGTTGACAGGGTATGCCGCCGCATTCCACCTGAGAACAAGGCACGAAAACTCGAGTGCCGGGCTGTAGTGATCATGAGCATGGATAGCCACAACGATGACAGCCTTAAAACGGCACTGAAAATGCTGAAACAGGCCCAGGCCATAGCACCGAATGATCTTTCCATTTTAAACAACACAGCTTTTTGTTACGTAAAACAAAAAAAATATGAAACCGCTTTAAGCATTTTAGAAAATTCGCTGAGCCGGCAACCGGACAATTTGGGTGTCAAAAACTTCACCTGCATGCTAAAGGAGCGCCTGGGATATCCTCGCAGTGAATACCGGGCCTGCTATCATTCAGTGGTGCAGGCGATAAAAGAAAAGAAAATGGCAAAGGGTATCAACTACGTCATTACGGTATTGGTCGCGGATGAACCTGATGCCCAGGCCATAAGGGACCAGTTTATTGCCGCTATGGATCCAAAGGATAAATCCGCTGCTTCCTGGAAAAAGGCATTAGAAAATTTCAATCGAGACGAATATATTCGCAAGCACTTACCATGAACTTAAATACTGACCAAGAATTCACTTTTAACCGCACCAGGCCTGGGGTATTACGGGAAGAGCCAACCCCCTTCAGGAGCGCGCCTTGCAGCTTGAGCACGTCGGTCTCGCCTTTTCCCTGACCATCCTGGCCGGTCTGGCCACCGGCCTGGGCAGCGCCGCGGTGCTGGCGGCCCGGCGCACCAACACCCAGCTTTTGGCCGTGGCCCTGGGCTTTTCCGCCGGGGTGATGATCTACGTCTCCTTTGTGGAGATACTGGCCAAGGCCCGCGACCAGCTGGCCGTCAGCCTGGGACCCGGCCCGGCGGCCTGGGCCACGGCAGGGGCCTTTTTCGGGGGCATCGTGCTCATCGGGCTCATCGACCGCCTGGTGCCCGAGGCCGACAACCCCCACGAGGCCCGGCTGGCCGAGGACGTGAACAGCCCGGCGGCCGCCCACCGCCTCAAGCGCATGGGCCTGTTCACCGCCCTGGCCATCGCCATCCACAACTTCCCCGAGGGCCTGGCCACCTTTACCGCCGCCCTGGCCGACCCGGCCCTGGGCCTGGCCATCGCCGTGGCCATCGCCATCCACAACATCCCCGAGGGGGTGGCCGTGGCCGTTCCCATCTACTACGCCACGGGCAGCCGCAAGAAGGCCTTTGCCTACTCCTTTCTCTCGGGACTGGCCGAGCCCGCCGGGGCCCTGGTGGGCTACCTCTTGTTGCGCAGCCTGTTCAGCCCCTCGCTCATGGGGGTGATGTTCGCGGCGGTGGCCGGGATAATGGTGTTCATCTCTTTGGATGAGCTGTTGCCCACGGCCGAGGCCTACGGCCACCACCACCTTTGCATCTACGGGCTCATCGCGGGCATGGGGGTAATGGCGCTAAGTCTTTTGCTGTTGCTGTAGGAGCGGCGCAGACGGGCTACTGCCCTTTAAGCGGCATCCATTTAATCTTGTAAGGCGTGTCGCACTCTTCGCAGTCTTGCTTAATGATGATGACCTCGGCGGGCAAGCGGACATCGGCCTTGGCCGCGATGGACATGGCGATAAATCCGGGTGGATCGCTACGTTTGTCAAACACCGCCAGGCTGAGTACACGTGCCTTGGCCTGGCCGGGGCAGGCGGGGGTCTGGTAGCCCATCGAGGATTGGGCATCCACCTGCACCAGGATCGTCTCATTTTTTCCGCAGGGGGAGATGACGGTCACGGTGACTGGGTTGTCGCACTGGTTTTTCAGCACCAGCTCCGCCGCCGGAGCGGACAGAGGGACCAGGGCCATGACAGCAGCCAGAAGCAGGGCGAAAGGCAAGTAGCGCATAATTTTTCCTTGTGCGGGTGGCGCGGGCAGGCCCAGGTTTCCCTTACAGCTTGGCACAAGCGAGGCG
>JAHLLJ010000338.1 GCA_020444205.1 Deltaproteobacteria bacterium
AGTGGGCGACTGAAAACGGCATTGAGGAATTCGACTTCATGCGCGGCGACGAAGCTTATAAATATAAGTTCGGCGGTCAGGATCGATTTATTTATAGGGTAGTAGTTTCAAGATGATTTAGGAACAGGATCATGGGGCAAATTCTTTCGATCGAATATCACCATGCCATACATTATAGATCGTCATTCCCAACAAAAAATTCATACTGAATTTCAGTTTTTTCATAAGCATAAAGTAGAGGGGGTTTATTGCTCTTTTCCCAGAGACATAAGTATTTTAGCTATCCTATTACCATTCCGAAATTAAGAATTGTAAACTGAAAATAATAATAAAAATTACAGATCTTGACAATAATTTTTTATACAGTTTATAATGTTCAAAGGGTTATTAGTATTGGAAAAAACCGTATTTCATCTTTACTGTAAAAATTTCTCCTTGAGAATCTAGAACGTGCTTGAATAGAGCAAGGGAGGGAATATGGCACTACCATTAAGAGTAAAACTTGATGATATGGTGGGCATTTGTAAGTACTTAGCTTCTAAGCCGACCGGCGCTACGATTAAGGAGGCCAAATCTGTATTAGGGGATAATCTACTCACTCAAGCAAAAATTTTTGGTTATAAATATTTTGGAATTCTCGAAGAAACAGATGATAAAAAATTAAAACTCACCGAAGATGGCAGAAAATTATCAAAAGGGGGTGAAAAGGAGAAGAGTATTCTACTAGAGGTAATAAGAAGAATACCTGCTTATTCAACAATAATTGAACGGGCCGCACTACAACAAAATGAATCCATAGACTCAACAGAACTTGCTGCCCACTGGCATGAACACTTTAATGAAGAAGCTGGAGACAGTGATAGACAATTGAAAGAGCGTGCAGTATGTTTTTTTCATATTGCATCAGCTGCTGGCCTTGGTACTCTTATACCTGGCAGAAAAGGTAATGCAACTCGGATAAGCTTTAATCAAAGTGCATTAAAAAATTACTTGGGGGATGCTACTACACAGCAACCAATAAAAATTGAAGAAAACGAACATACAAACGAAACAAATATTCCGGAAACGGATAATCAAAATTCGGAACTTGGTCAAGCAATATTTATTGGGCATGGCAAGAACAAAGAACCATTGGAACAATTAAAGAAAATACTAGATCAATTTCATGTACCCTATAAAGTCGCTGTTGATGAACCCAATTTAGGCCGTCCAATTAGTGGCAAGGTTCGAGAAGTTATGCGCGCATGCAATTGTGCTATCCTAATATTTACAGCAGATGAGGAACTTAAAGATAAGGATGGTAATACTATATGGAGGCCTAGCGAAAATGTTGTGTTTGAGTTGGGAGCTACCGGATATCTCTATGATAATAGGCTAGTTATATTAAAAGAAGAAAATGTAACTTTTCCAAGTAACTTTAACGATCTTGGATATATTTCTTTTGCTCATGACAAACTTGAAGTAAAAGCAATGGATGTGTTAAAGGAACTTATTGGATTTGGGATTATAAGAATCACTACTTAGTTATATTCATAAATACTCTTTCTTTGGGAGGAAAATTTGTCTCAGGAGACAGCTAATACTTCAAATCAAGAAATTATTGCATATAAAGATTTCCAAGATTATAGAGAAAATTACAATAACAACTTACCTGATTGGGCATGCCACTACGCAAAAGCATCAAGGATAGGAACTTCTCATAAAAGTCAAAAATATGATTTACGACTTGGATATCGAACAGAATTTCAACGTGATAGAGACGACATCCTTTATTCTCCATCATTTAGACAGCTGTCTTACAAAAGACAAATGTTTAGTGGTCAGGGAAAAGAATATTTCTTCACAAGGTTAACACATACTCTTATAGTAGCTCAAATTGCCAGATCGATTGCTCGCGCACTTCAACTCGATGAATTTTTAACTGAAGCGATAGCATTAGCCCATGATATCGGCCACTCGCCATATGGCCATTCGGGTGAAGATGGTATTAATATGTTCCTAAATGACATATTTTTTCCAAAAACATTATCTATCGAGAAAAAAGAGGAAATTGTCAAGTTAACCATTCAAGAACGAATTGAGAAAGAAAATGAGTATAATAATAGTGAGAACAAACAATCCTCCCTTTTTAGCGATGTCACCCCAACTTTACAGAATTTAGAGAAATTATTTTATTGTATTCCTTCGGAGTCAAAAATATTTGATCACCATAAGCAAGGCTATAGACTATTAAAATACCTCGATAAATCAGCGAGGGGATTAGAACTTACTCTATATACATACTATGGGATTCTAAGATCATCTGGAGGTGAACAAGATTATAAGAATTTTCATCTAGATTATGAAAATATTAGCAACGATTTTGCGAGTTATGAAGTCCAAGTTGTTCGAATAGCGGATGATATTGCATGGACTCATCATGATTTGGGCTGGGACTTGCAAACAACAGGAAGGACTTCTGTTGACGCACTTGATGATTACTTCAGGATGAACGGAAATGACCTAACCTTATTAGATGTTCCTTATCAAGATATCCGTGAGTTTCTTTTATTACCAAGAGGAGAAATCTGTGGCATGTTTATTTCCGACATCATTGAGAGAAATAAGGATAAACTAAGACCAAAAGGTTTCTTGAAAAGTGAAGAGGAAGGAGGTCATAGTATTACATTAAGTTCCAACATGCAAAAATATCTAGAAACCTTACGAAATATCGTCGTTCATTCGATTCATGAGACAAAAGAAAATATAGAAATCTCAAGCCAAAGCAAAATAAGAATCAAAGAAATATGCGAGTTTCTTCATAAAGATGAGAATTTTATTAAGTACATTGATGAGAATTGGTATTTCAAAAGACCTATCAAAAGTCTTTCAAACTTAGAAAAGATACGTGCAATATGTGATTTCGTATCATTTATGTCAGATAGTAAAGCAGATAATTTCTACTCGAATTTTATTGGCCCTTACAGAACACCCGCTATTCTGGAAAAGTATTACCCATTATCTGAGTAAGTAGAAAAAAATAAGTGAATATTTAGGAGAAGAGAAATGACCAAAAAAGAATTGAAATTACAAGATATAGCCAGGAAATTAGGCGCTGAACTTTGTGATTATCAACAATTGATTCAATTCGGAGCAGTTGAACTTCAGAACATGATATTTGAATTAGCTGGGAATAATCGCCAGGAAATCTGTAAAGAGATCTGGTTTGGATATATGAGGCAATCTGAAGTATACGAAAATTAGACTAAAAAGCTCATATAACCTTTCTTTTTTGAAGTACCTCAAGAGACTATTACCTAATACTTTTACTTCAATTTGTAATTCTAGAATTTTAATTCTTGGAGAATTCTCATATTACACTTCTATGTAATATGTTCTTTTCTTGTGGCTCTTGTTTTTCAGACAACGTTATTTTTTGATGAGAGATATTCTCAATTATTCATTTGTCGATCTATTATCCCCCATCCATTCACCACTCCCCATTATTTCTAACAAATTTCTTACGCCCCAGCGCCTCCTCAAT
>JAHLLJ010000280.1 GCA_020444205.1 Deltaproteobacteria bacterium
CGCGAAGACCTTTTCCTCGTCGCCCTTTTCCTTGGCCTCGATGGCGTAGGAGATGACCGCCGGCAGAGGCTCGATGTCCTCGAACTGAATGGGATCGCCCACGGTGCACAGGGTGTCGCCGGTGTGGGTTTCCTTGAGCTTGGGTATAGCCACGATGTCGCCGGGCAGGGCCTCGCTAAGCGACTTCTGGGTCTTGCCGGTTTGCAGATAGAGCTGGCCAAAACGCTCTTTGGCGTCGCGGTTGGGGTTGAACAGCTGCATGTCCGAGGTCAGGGTGCCCGAAAACACCCGCATCATGCTCAAGCGTCCGGCAAAGGGGTCGGCCACGGTTTTGAACACCAGGCCCGCGAAGGGAGCCGCCGGGTCGGGCTCGCAAGAGGCCTCGCTGCCATCCTTGGGGTTGATTCCGGCCACGGCGCCCCGGTCGATGGGCGAGGGCATCAAACGGTTGATGAGCTCCATCACCGGCTGCACGCCCATGTTCTTCAGGCCGGAGGTGGCGGCCACGGGCAGGAACAGACGCTCGGCCACGCCCTTGGCCAAACCCTTGGCCAGGTCGTCGGCGCTGAGCTCCTCGCCTTCCAGGTAGCGTTCCATAAGGGTATCGTCGGCCTCGGCGATGTCCTCGATAAGGGTTTCGCGGGCAGCCTCGGCGTCTCCGGCAAACTCGTCGGATATCTCGCCGGCGGTCATCTTGCCCGAGCCGTCGGTCTCAAAGGTGTAGGCCTTGTTGGCCAACAGGTCCACCACGCCGGTGAAGGATTCGGCGGCGCCCATGGGGATTTGCAGCTTAATGGCCTTGATGCCCAGCATGTCGGGGATCATGTTCACCGCGGCCTCGAAATCGGCCCGCTCGCGGTCCATCTTGTTGACCACCACCAAGGCGGGCAGCTCAGCCTTGTCCACGAACTGCCAGACCTTTTCACCCTGCACCTTAACTCCGTCAATGGCGTCGGCCACCATTACCACGCCGTCCACGGCCCTGAGGGCGGCGGCGGCATCGGAGAGGAAGTTGTCATCGCCCGGGGTGTCCACGAAGTTGACGGTGAACTTGTTGAAGCTGTAGTGGCCAAAGGAGGCGCTGATGCTGCCCCCGCGCTTGGCTTCTTCAGGTTCCCAGTCCAGAGTGGTGGTGCCTTCGTCAACCTTACCTAAACGGTCGGTAGCCTTGGCGTTGAACAGCATGGCCTCGGCCAAGGAGGTCTTGCCTCCACCACCGTGACCCACGATGGCGACGGTGCGGGTTGTTTTGATTTTGTCGGTGCTCATGTCGGCTCCTAAAAGCTGCAAGAGGTAAGTGTGCCGATAAAAGTGGAATGTAACGGCCAAAATTAACCAAGCGTTCTAAGATAGTCAAGTGTTTGCTTGGGGTGTGGTCAACTATTTTGTAATGCGCCGCTTGGGCGGGAGCAAACCTTGTAAAAATTCTTTGCACTTGATTCCCCGACCCGGAGCGATATGATATTGTTTTTCATATTGCAGCCCAACGGCTTAGGGGCCCTGGGCGGCAAAAGGAGGCGAGCGCGCATTACGGTGGAAAAGTGGCTGAAAGCCTTTGAGAGCTACCTGGCCGAGGGAGCGGGCGCGGCGGCGCATACCACCGCGGCATACCGGCGCGATGTGCTGGAGTTCGCGGGGTTTTTAAGCGACGCCCACCCGGATTGGGACTGGTCCTCGGTGGGAGAAACCGAGGTCTTGGCTTGGATGGCCCAGGGGCTCAAGACCAAAAAGCGCTCCACCATGGCCCGCAAGCTCATGAGCCTGCGGAAGTTTTTCGATTTTTTGCTGAGCCGGGGGGTGGTAGCCGCCAATCCGGCCCGGCAGGTGAGGCCGCCCCGCCAGGGCCGTCACCTGCCGCCCCGCCTGAGTGTGGACGAGGCCTTTCATCTGGTGCAAGGACCGCAGCGTCAGATGGACGGCAAAAAGCTCTCCCCAAGAGGGAAAGCGGCGGCGCTCAGGGATATGGCCATGCTGGAGCTTACCTACTCCAGCGGCCTGAGGGTCAGCGAACTGGTTGGCCTGGATACCGGGCATTTGCGCCTGGACCTGGGAATGGCCCGGGTGGTGGACGGCAAGGGCGGCCGGGAGCGCTGGGTGCCGGTGGGCAGCCGGGCCGAAGAGGCGCTCAAGAGCTACTTAGCCGCGCGAGGCGAGTTAGTGCCTCAAGGCCAGGAGCAGCAGGCCCTGTTTTTGAACCAAAAGGGTGGGCGCATCTCCCAGCGCAGTGTGCAGCGCCTGGTGGCCCGTTTCGCGGGAGAGCTCAGCGCCGGGCGCAAGCTCAGCCCGCACGCCCTGCGCCACGCCATGGCCACCCACCTTTTGGAAGGCGGGGCGGACCTGAGGTCGGTGCAGGAGATGCTGGGGCACAAGAGCCTCAGCACGACCCAGAAATACACCCACCTCACGGTGGACCACCTGCTCAAGGTCTATGACCAGGCCCACCCCAGGGCTCACGAGGCAGGCGAGGAGGATAAATAAATGCCCGATCCCCAAATGCGCGGCACCACGGTATTGGCCATCAGGCACGCCGGTGGGGTGGTCATGGCCGCCGACGGTCAGGTGACCCTGGGCAACACGGTGATGAAAGCCACTGCCAACAAGCTCAGGCGGCTGTACCACGACCAGGTTCTGGCCGGGTTTGCCGGGGCTACGGCTGACGCCTTCACCCTGTTCGAGCGCCTGGAGAGCAAGCTGGAGGCCTATGCGGGCAACCTGACCCGCGCCGCGGTGGAATTGGCCAAGGACTGGCGCACCGACAAGGTGCTCAGGCAGCTCGAGGCCCTGCTCTTGGCCGCGGACAAGGAAAAGCTGCTGATCATCTCCGGCTCAGGCGATGTGATCGATCCGGAAGAGGGCATAGCGGCCATTGGTTCTGGCGGGCCCTTTGCCCTGGCCGCCTCACGGGCCTTGGTCAAGAACACCGAGCTGGACGCCGAGGCCATTGCCCGCGAGGCCTTGGGCATTGCGGCGGACATCTGCATTTACACCAACCACCAGATACAGGTGGAGAGCCTATAAATGGCAACCCTGACCCCCAGAGAGATCGTGGCCGAGCTGGACAAGTACGTCATCGGCCAGCACGACGCCAAGCGCTGCGTGGCCATTGCCTTGCGCAACCGCTGGCGCAGGCGGCAGGTGCCCGAGCACCTGCGCGATGAGATAGCTCCCAAAAACATCATCATGATCGGCCCCACCGGAGTGGGCAAGACCGAGATCGCCCGGCGCCTGGCCCGCCTGGCCGACGCTCCCTTCCTCAAGGTGGAGGCCTCCAAGTTCACCGAGGTGGGCTATGTGGGCCGCGATGTGGAATCCATGATCCGCGACCTCACCGAGCTGGCCATAAACATGGTCAAGGCGGCGGAACACGAGATGGTGCGGGCCAAGGCCCGGGAGCTGGCCGAAGAGCGCCTGCTGGACATCCTGCTGCCTCCCCGGCGGCCGGGCGACGACAAGGGCGAGGAAGACGCGGGCCGCCTGGAGGTGGT
>JAHLLJ010000281.1 GCA_020444205.1 Deltaproteobacteria bacterium
GTGGATGCACTCGGTGCCCGGCTCGGCCCAGATGTAGGTGACCGCGTCCAGGCGCAGCAGGTCCGCCCCTTGGCGGATGTAGAACAAAAGCGCCTTCACCACGCTGAGCAGCACCTTGGGGCTGCGGTAGTTCAGATCGATCTGATCGGCGCTGAAGGTGGTCCACAAATAGCGGATGCCGTTGATGGTCATGAAGGGGGTGAGGATATCACTGACCCGGGGACGGAAAATCTTGGAGCGCTGGTCCGGGGTCAGCTCGTCCGGGGAGTGGTAGGCAATGAAAAATTCCTGATAATCGGGGTTGCCGTCCAAAAACTCATGAAAGGCGTCGCTGTGGGCCGAGATGTGATTAAGCACTCCGTCGAACATCAAGCGGTAGCGGCCGGCCAGATGGTGGATGTCCTCCCAAGTGCCCAGGCGCGGGTCCACCTTGGTGAAGTCAACCACTGAAAAGCCCCGGTCCGAGGAATAGGGGAAAAAGGGCAGGATGTGCAGGATGTCCGGGGCAAGCATGTAATCGTCGCAGGCCTTGGCCAGCATGGCCAGGGGGGTGCCGGTGCCGTCGGTGATCATGTCCCCGTAGGTGATCATGATCATGTCGTTTTCGCTGAACAAATGGTCCGGGTCGCATTCCGCCAGCAACTCGCGCAAGCTCTCGGACTTGAAGGCGTGGTGCACCTTGAGGATGCGCTCCAGCTCGGGCAGGTATTTGTCGGCCTGGTCTTGGCCGTAGAGAAAACTGAGATGCCCCAGCAGGTCCTGCCGCACCTGGTCGCTCAGCTCCAAGGGCGGGCGGGTGTAGTTGGGCCTTTGTTCGTAGAGGATTTTGTGGGGCACGCGTTCGCAGGGTGCTGGTTTGGACATGCAGCCTCCGGCTCCTTGGCGGTTTTTGGTTGCGCGCTTACATTTTTGCGCAATGCGGCTCGCCAGACAAGGGCATACGGGTTGTGGGCCTACTCCGAGGGTAGTATGTTAGGCCATTATCGCCCGCACCGGAGAATTCAGCATGTTTTGGCAAAAAGACATCGAGTTGATGCCCCCCGAACAACTTCGCGAAATGCAAACCACCCGCTTGCGCCGCACTGTGGTGCAGGCTCAAAAATCGCCCTTTTACTCCCAGGCCCTGGCCGGCATGGACGCCCAGGAGATCAACTCTACCGAGGACGTGCGCGGCCTGCCTTTCACCGTGAAGCAAGACATGCGCGAGCACTTCCCCTACGGCTTCATGGCCGTGCCGCGCAGCCAGGTGGTGCGCCTTCATGCCTCCAGTGGCACCACCGGCACCCCCACGGTCATCCTGCACAGCAAGACCGACCTGCGCTCCTGGGCCAACCTCATGGCCCGGGGCCTGTACATGACCGGGGTGCGCCCATCCGACGTATTCCAGAACCTCACCGGCTACGGCCTGTTTTCCGGCGGCCTGGGCATGCACTACGCGGCCGAGCGCCTGGGCACCATGGTTATCCCCGCGGGCACCGGCAACAGCCGCCGCCAGATTTTGCTCATGCGCCAGATGGGCACCACGGTGATGCACATCATCCCCAGCTACGCCCTGCGCCTGGCCGGGGCCTTTGCCGAGCAAGGCCTGGACCCGCGCAAAGACACCAAGCTCAAGATCGCCATCATCGGGGCCGAGCCTCACAGCGAGCAGACCCGCAAGCGGGTGGAGGAGCTATTCGGGGTCAAGGCCTATAACAACTACGGCCTCAGCGAGTTAAACGGCCCCGGCGTGGCCATCGAGTGCCCCGAGCAAAACGGCCTGCACCTGTGGGAGGACGCCTTCCTCCTGGAAGTGCTGCACCCCATGACCCTGGAGCCGGTGGAGCCGGGCCAGATCGGCGAGCTGGTTATCACCACCCTGGAGCGCCGGGCCATGCCCCTTATCCGCTACCGCACCCGTGACCTGGCCGCCCTGTTGCCCGGAGAGTGCGCCTGCGGCCGCACCCACCGCCGTTTGAGCCGCATCGTGGGGCGCAGCGACGACATGTTCATCATCAAGGGGGTCAACGTCTACCCCATGCAGGTGGAGTCGGTGCTCATGGACTTCAAGGCCATCGGCGGCCAGTACCTTATCCTCTTGGAGCACAAGGGCGAGGCCGACGCCATGACCATCCGGGCCGAGCTGAGCCCCGAGGCGGCCGGGCTTTCCAAGGAAGAGCGCGACGGTCTGGCCCGTTCCCTGGCCAAGGCCCTGCGCGACGAGCTGCTGGTCACCCCGGCGGTGGAGATTTTGCCCCCCGGCGGCTTGCCCATGAATCAGGGCAAGGCGGAACGGGTCCAGGATAGACGAAAACTGAGCTAGCCGGGGCACCTGCCGGCTGCGCCAGACATCGCCATACTGCGTTGCCGGCATCGCTTAGACCTCGGCGTATGTAGCAATACGCCTGCGGTCTGCGCTCGCCGGACGCCTTGTCTGCCGGCGCCTGGCTGTGCCGGTCTTGGATACGGGGCCCAATAAAGAAAGGCGGAGCCGCCAATACGGCTCCGCCTTAAATATTGTTTAACCAGTGGCTGGCGAAGCCGGCGGCCTAAACTTCCTTGATAGCCTCTTCAGCCGCCGACAAGGTTTGGTCTATGGCGTTGGCATCGTGGGCCAAGCTCAAGAAGGTGCACTCGAACTGGCTGGGGGCCAAGTAGACGCCCCGGCCCAGCATGGCCCTAAACCAGCGGCCGAATGCCTCGGTGTCGCTCTTGGCCGCGCTGACCCAGTCGGTGACCGGGCCCTTTTGGAAGAAATAGGAGAACATGGCCCCCACCCGGTTGCCAAAGTGGGGCACTCCCGCCTTGGTGAATATCTCGCCCAAGCCGTCATAAAGCTTGGCCGCGCTCTCCTCCAAGCGCTCGTACACTCCCTCCACGTCCAGCATGTCCAAGGCCCTTAGACCGGCCGCCGTGGCCAGGGGATTGCCCGAAAGGGTGCCCGCCTGATACACCGGCCCGGTGGGCGCGATCTTTTGCATAATCTCGGCCTTGCCGCCATAGGCCCCCAGGGGCAGCCCGGCGCCGATGATCTTGCCCAGGGTGGTCAGGTCCGGGGTGACGCCATAGAGCTCCTGGGCTCCGCCCAGGGCCACCCTAAAGCCGGTGATCACCTCGTCGAAGATGAGCAGGGCGCCGTACTCGTCGCAAATATCGCGCACCCCTTGCAGATAGCCCGGGGCCGGAGGCACCACGCCCATGTTGCCGGCCACCGGCTCGATGATCACCGCGGCCACCTTGTCGCCTTTTTCGTGGAACAGCTTGTCCAGGGCGGAAAGGTCATTGTAGGGGATGCTCACCGAAAGGCCGGCAATGTCGCCGGGCACACCGGGGCATGAGGGGATGCCCAGGGTGGCCAAGCCGCTGCCCGAGGCCACCAGCAAACCGTCGCTGTGCCCGTGGTAACAGCCGTCGAACTTGACGATAAGATCGCGCTCGGTGTAGCCCCGGGCCAGGCGCAGGGCGCTCATGGTGGCCTCGGTGC
>JAHLLJ010000282.1 GCA_020444205.1 Deltaproteobacteria bacterium
CTTCGTGGTGCGCAAGCACTCCATGTACGTGCACCTGGGCGAGGTGTCCAGCCCCGACAACCTGGTGCAGATCGCCGACTTTTTCCTGCGGGTGGATTCCGTGGACACCTGCGCGGTGAGCGGGGTGTACCAGGAGCGCTTGGTGGTGATCCTGCGCAACGCCGGCTACCGGATCAACGCCGGTCGCCTGGCCGAGGAGGCCTTTGGTGAGTTCGGTCCGGCCGGCGGCCACAAGTCCATGGCCCGGGCCGAGATTCCCCTGGCGGCCATCAAGAAGAGCTGCAAGGACGCCAGCGATGAAAGCCTGTCGCGCTTTGTGATCCGCCGCTTGGCCAAGGCAGCCGGCCCGCACAAAAAAACCGCCACCAAAAAATAAGGCAGACTTCTGGACAAGGCGCTGGGGCCCAGCGGCCCGGAGAAGGTCGTTTTTGGGCTCCGGCAATAGTTAAAGTAAAATATTAAATAATATTTATAACACCTCGATTAATAATAATTAAAATAGGATGGAAAGTTGGATTCGGTGGGGAAAGGCGCTGGATGCCGGCCGGACACGGCCAATGGTGTGGGTCCTCCCCGGCCCGGGGCCGGGGAGTCGGGCGTCAATCACTTAGAACTGGATCAGGGCGCTGCCCCAGGTGAGCCCACCGCCGAACACGGTGATGCACACCAGGTCGCCGGGCTTGATGCGCCCGGAATGCACGGCCTCGGCCAGGGCGATGATGCTCGAGGCCGAGGAGATGTTGCCGTAGCGGTCCACGGTGATGACGAACTTGTCAAAGTCCACCCCCAGACGCTTGGCCACCGATTGCAGCATGCGCAGGTTGGCCTGGTGGGGGATGAAGTGGTCCACGTCTTCCAATTTGTAGCCGTTGCGCTCCAGGATGAGCAGGGCCGATTCGGCGAAGTATTTCACCGCCACGCGCACCGAGGCCGAAGCCTCGATCATCCGGAGGGTGTGAGCCTTGGCGTCCACCGATTCGTGGCTGATGGGGGTGGTCTTGGAGCCGCCGCCGGGCATCAAGAGATTTTGGCCGTTGGCCCCGTCGGTGCCCAGGTAGGTGTCTATGACTTGGGGGGCGCCTTCTTGGGCGGTGAGCACCGCCGCTCCGGCCCCGTCGCCCCAGAGGATGCAATTGGTGCGGTCGGTCCAGTCCTGCACCCGGCTCATGACCTCGCTGGCCGCCACCAGTACCGTCTTGGCCATGCCGCACTGGATGTAGCGGGTGGCCACGTCCAGGGCGAAGACGAAACCGCTGCAGGCGGCGGTCACGTCAAAGGATATGGCCTGCGGCGCGTCCATCTTGGCCTGGAGCCAGTTGGCCCCGGACGGGCAATGGGTGTCCGGGGTGATGGTGGCCAACATTATGTAGTCCAAGTCCCGGTCGGTCACTCCGGCGGTTTCCATGGCCTGGCGCGACGCGTGCAGGGCCAGGTCGCTGGCCGCCTCGTCGGGGGCGGCGATGCGGCGCTCACGCACCCCGGTGCGCTTGACCACCCACTCGTCGGTGGTGTCCAGGGTCTTTTGCAGGTCGAAGTTGGTCAGGACTTTTTGGGGGACGTACAAGCCCGTGCCCGCCAGGCGGATGGGAACCATCAAACTCTCCGCGACTGGTAAAGCGGACCGCGCCCCCGAGGGGGCGCGGCCCGTGTGGTGAGGTCAGTTATTTTTTCTTGCCGCCCTTGGCCTTTTTGGGCGCGGCCTTCTTTTTGGGGGCCGCCTTGGCGGGGGCCTCGTGGCGAATGGCTGCCTGGGCCGCGCTCAAGCGGGCGATGGGCACCCGGTAGGGAGAGCAGCTCACGTAGTCCAGACCCACACGGTGGCAGAAGTCGATGCTGTCGGGATCGCCGCCGTGCTCGCCGCAGATGCCGCACTTTAGGCCCGCGCGGGTGGCGCGGCCCTTCTCGACGCCCATGGACACCAGTTGGCCCACGCCCTCTTCGTCGATGCTCACGAAGGGATCCTTGGGCAGGATGCCCTCGTCCACGTAGGAGGCCAGCAGCGCGCCGGTGTCGTCACGCGACATGCCGAAGGTGGTCTGGGTGAGGTCGTTGGTGCCGAAGGAGAAGAACTCGGCCTCTTGGGCGATCTGGTCGGCGGTCAGAGCGGCGCGGGGCAGCTCGATCATGGTGCCCACCATGTAGTTGATCTTCACGCCCTGCTTGCCCATGACCTCCTCGAAGATGGCCCGGGCCTGCATCTCGGTGATCTCGGGGTAGCTGATGCCCAAGCGGCAGCCGCGGGTACCCAGCATGGGGTTGAACTCGGCCAACGAAGCGATCTTCTTCTTGAGCTGGGCGGGCTTGACACCCATCTCCTTGGCCAGGGCGTTGATCTCCTTGGTGTCGTTGTGCGCGGGCAAGAACTCGTGCAAGGGCGGGTCCAGGGTGCGGATGGTCACCGGCAGCCCGGCCATGGCCCTAAAGATGCCCACAAAGTCCTCGCGCTGCATGGGGAGGATCTTGGCCAGGGCCTTCTTGCGCCCTTCCACGTCCTCTGAGAGGATCATCTGGCGCACCGCGCTGATGCGTTCGCCCTCAAAGAACATGTGCTCGGTGCGGGTAAGGCCGATGCCCTGGGCGCCGAAGGCCCGGGCCACCCCGGAGTCGTGGGGGGTGTCGGCGTTGGTGCGAACCTTGAGCACGCGGATCTCGTCGGCCCACTTCATGAAGGTGCCGAAGTCGCCGGTCAGCTTGGGCTCCACCTTGGGTACTTGGCCCTTGTAGACCTCGCCCTTGGTGCCGTCCATGGAGATCCACTGGCCTTCCTTGATCACGGTCTTGCCTACGCTCAGGGTACCCTTCTTGTAGTCCACCGAGATCTCGCCGGCGCCGGCCACGCAGCACTTACCCATGCCCCGGGCCACCACGGCCGCGTGGCTGGTCATGCCGCCACGGGTGGTGAGGATACCCTCGGCCACGTTCATGCCGCGGATGTCGTCGGGGCTGGTCTCAATGCGCACCAGGATGACCTTCTTGCCTTCGTTGGACCACTGCTCGGCTTCCTCGGCGGAGAAGACCACCTGGCCCACGGCCGCGCCGGGGCTGGCGGGCAGGCCCTTGGCGATCTTTTCTTTGGGCGCCTTGGGGTCCAGAGTGGGGTGCAGAAGCTGGTCGAGCTGGTCGGGGCTGACGCGCATGACCGCTTCGGCCTTGGTGATGCGGCGCTCCTTGACCATGTCCACCGCGATCTTCACGGCGGCGGCGGCGGTGCGCTTGCCGGTACGAGTCTGCAGCATCCACAGCTTGCCCTGCTGGATGGTGAACTCGATGTCCTGCATGTCGCGGTAGTGCTTTTCCAAGGTTGTGCGGATGCCGGCCAGCTGCTTGTACAGGGGCGGCATCTCGTCTTCCAGGGTCTGCATGCCCTTGGGCACCTTTTTGGCCCGGTTGATGGGCTGCGGGGTGCGGATGCCGGCCACCACGTCCTCGCCCTGGGCGTTGGTCAGGTACTC
>JAHLLJ010000336.1 GCA_020444205.1 Deltaproteobacteria bacterium
CACTGCCTTGCATAAATCCGTGCGTGTACTGCTGGGCGGCAACCACTTCCCAATCTACCAGATCACCTATGCCCTGGCTGCCCAAACCGGAGACTATTTTGCCATCTTACAAGAAGGCATCACGCTTTCACGCGCTGAGACTGGCTACCAGATCGTGGAGTTGCTGCGCCAGACCGAAAACGCGCCAACTACCACACTGATCTCAGATATGTTAACCCCCTTGATGGACGACAGCCTGAAAGAGAAAGAAGCTGGCGAACTATTGTTTGAAAGCATCCTGGAGCTGCGGCGGCTGGCAAAGTTTGGCCAAGTCTATATCAGCGCACACACCCCACAGCCCCGCCCTCACCTGCTGCTGGCCCTCACCCGGGCAGCTGGCGCAGTCTGGCAAACCCAGCCAACCCCGGCCGCGCTTAGCAGACCGCGCCAGGGAAGGCTGGCATAATGGGCCACACCAAAACCCCTTTCACCTGGCAGTACTCGGTCGAACGCCAATATTTTGGTAAATACCGGCGGGCTTTACAGCTGATGCGCGATAAAACCCTGTTTGACCGGATGTGGGGCAAAGCCGAATTTCATATCCCCGCCGCCGAGAAAGCCGCCCACCCCCTACCGATTGCCGCCATCCTGATCTCAATGAACCTGGAACAGGAAAAGAGCATCGACCAACTAGAAACCCGCCTCAAAATGCAGGCCAATCACATCAAAAAACTGGAACGCCGCAGCCGTGAGAAAGACATCAAACTACTCAGCCTGCAAAAGCAGCTCGATGAACTGCGCGAGAACCTCGAACAGCGTCTGATCGAACAACGCCAGGAATTGATCGAGATCCGCTACTCAGACTATGACCGCTGAACTAATCGGCTGGGTCTTAGACGTATACCCGGATGAGGACAGCGGCGCCGTCATCTGGCTGCTGGGCGAAGATGGCCGACGCCACCGTCTCTCTGATCCCTTTAAAACCACTTTCTACATCACCGGCGAGAAAGACCACCTGGCCGCCATCCACGCCCATCTGGCACAACGCTCGGAGCCACCGAAAATGGCCTTCACCCAGCGGCGGGAATTGTATAAAGGTCTGTTGGATGTACTCGCCATCCAAACCAGCAATCCAATCGCCCAGGAACGGCTATTTCGCGGCATGCAAAAGACCTACCGCCGTATTCAATACTACGATGCCAAAATCCCCTTCTCAATACGCTATGGAGCCGCTAAAGGGATTTTTCCAATGGCAAAGTGCCGGGTCAGATTGGCCGCTCAGGGCACAGTTAAATCAATCCACGCCCTGGACGACCGCTGGGAAGCCGATTATCACCTGCCGCCAATGCGCACCCTGCACATCTCCCCCAACCACGACCCGCGCCACGCCGCTCCCCAAAACCTGCTGCTCCATAATGGCACAAAAGAATGGCCCCTCTCCCTGGCAGAGCCAGCCACAGCTCTGCGCCGGGTACAAGAAATTCTGGATGAATACGACCCGGACGTGGTGCTGGCCCGATGGGGCGATGGCTGGCTGTTTCCCTGGCTGAATGCAGAGGCCGAGGCCAGTGATTTTAATTTCAACCCCAACCGCGACAAAAGCAAACACCCCTACACCATCCAGGCCATGACCTTTGAGAGCTACGGTAGCATTTACCACCGTGCCAACCAGACGCACCTGTTCGGCCGCTGGCACATCGATCCTGAAAACAGCGCCATGGATATGGGCTTCAATTTTCGGCTGGATTCAGCGGTTGAGCTGGCACGCGTTACCTGCGTATCGGTGCAAACCGCCTCCCGCAACAGCCCAGGCGCAGGCTTCACCGCCATGCAGATCAACGAAGCTCTGCACCGCGGCGTGCTGGTGCCGCTGCACAAACGCCAGATCGAACGCTTCAAGAGCGCCCTACAGCTCAACGATGCCGACTGCGGCGGGCTGAACTACCGCCCGGTGGTCGGGCTGCACCGCGATGTCGCCGAGATCGACTTCTTTTCAATGTACCCCTCGATCATGATGAGCTGGAACATCAGCGGCGAGACCGTTGGGGTGCAGGGCGAAAAAAATTTCACCGTCCCCGACACCGGCGTACCGATCAACCAGGACGAACCCGGCCTGGTGGCTTCTGTACTGCGACCACTGTTGTATAAGCGATTAGCGGTCAAGCGCGCCATCCGCAAGCTGGCGAAAGATGATCCCCAGCGTCAAAGGCTGCAGTCAATTGCGGATGCGCTCAAATGGCTGGGGTATGTCTCTTTTGGTTACCAGGGTTACAAAAACAATCTGTTTGGCAACATTCAGGCACACGAGGCCATCACCGCCATCGGCCGCGAGATGTTAGTAACAGCAATGGAAACCGCCCACGAAATGGGCTTTGATGTAGTGGCCGCCAATGTGGACAGTCTATTCGTTCACCAACCGGGTTACCGTACCCCGCGCGATTTCGCCCCACTGATGAAAGAAATCCTCTACCGCACCGGGCTGATTATCGAATTGGAAGGTATTTTCGACTGGCTGGCTTTCCAGCCCGCCAAACAAAATCCCTACATTGGCGCAGCCAACCGATATTTTGGCAAGTTCAGTGATGGCGGGTTGAAGGTGCGCGGCCTGGCCCAACGCCGCTCAGATACCCCGGCCTGGATCGCTAACGCCGAAAAGGAATTAATGGCCTTTTTGGCAGGTGTGCCGGATGTCTCTGACCCGGCCACCTACATGCAAGATGCCATCGGTATCATCCAGCGCACCATTGCCGAGCTGGATGCCGGCTGCGTGCCGGTTGCCGACCTGGTCTGCCAAACGCGCTTAAGCCGCAAGCCAGAAGAATATAAAGGCAGCTCGACCTCGGCCAAAGCCGCCCGCCAGCTGGCAGCCGCCGGGAAAGAAGTTCAGGTCGGGCAGCGAGTTAAGTTCATCTATACCCACGGACAAAAGACCAGCATCTTCGCCTGGGATCTACCGGTAGAACCGGACGAAACCTTCATCAACCGAGGTCGTTATAAGGAGCTGCTGCTGCGGGCGGCTTTGCAAGTGTTAGCGCCCTTCGGTCTGGAAGAAGACGAGCTCGCCTCGCTGGTCAGCGACAACCTGCGCCAGCTGGCGCTCTGGCCAGAGGAGGATGACAATTGGGATACTTTGGAAAGCGAAAATGAACTTTCGCTGGCAGAAATGCTGTTCACCCCTTATTTGCCTCCCGAATTTCAAGATTTAGAATAACTTTTCCCCAAATAAGTGTTTTGTCAAATACAACCTTGCCGAAAACCTGGTAATAGGCTATGCTTTTCACCTATTTGAACTGTGCGCCACACACACATTCAATCGAAATCTCTTGGTAGTCAAACTATTTGAGGAGAAAAACCAATTTATGATAACCACACACACAATCATCAGTATGCTGATCGGGTACCTGCTGGGGTGCATTCAGTCTGCCTATCTCATCGGTAGAATATTTGGAAAACTG
>JAHLLJ010000334.1 GCA_020444205.1 Deltaproteobacteria bacterium
AAAAAATGTCATCTCAAACTCAAATTAATCCATTAGGATATGCTTCCATTGAATTGCGCAAGGATTCTGGTGCACATTATACCCCCTCGATACTTTCGGATTTTGTTGCATCGCAAATTACTGCTCAAATTGACTTAACACACTCGACAACTTTTAGGATTCTTGATCCTGCCTTAGGTGATGGAGAACTAATCATCTCTTTGCTCAGGGAGATAAAAAACATCTGGGAAGGTAAAAATATTGAAGTATATGGATTTGATACGGATAATAATGCATTAAAAATTGCATCTTATAGAATGCAGGAAGAATTTCCCGATATACCGGTATTTTTTAGCAATGAAGATTTTTTGGAATATGCAATCCGGTGTGGAAGGAATGATTTATTCAGTCAAACAATTGAAAAATTCGATGTTGTGATAGCCAATCCTCCTTATGTCAGAACTCAAGTGTTGGGGGCTAAAGATGCACAGAGAATTGCAAATATTTTTAATCTTTCTGGCAGAATTGACTTATATCATGCCTTTCTACTTGGAATTTCAATGGTTCTTAAACCTGGTGGTTTGACTGGGGTGATTACAAGCAATAGATTTATGACCACGAAATCCGGAGGATGTGTAAGGAGTGCAATTATTAATGAATTTAAAATCTTATATGTGTGGGATCTCGGTGATACACAATTGTTTGAGGCAGCTGTATTGCCATCAGTTTTATTATTAAAACGGAAAAATGGAAACGATACTTATACTAATCCTGGTTTTACCTCAATATATTCCACAACGGCAAGAGTTGAAGACCGTGTAGTTGCTAATGTTCTTGATGCTATTAATTCTCCTGGAATAATAAAAACGGAATCCGGACAGTTTTTTGAAATAAAAGTCGGACTGCTTGATCATGGTCAAAGCAGTGATGGAGTTTGGCATATCTCAACTGTGAATTCTAATAATAAGTTATCGATAGTAAAGGCGAATACTTATTGCACCTTTGGAGATATCGGAAAAATAAGAGTTGGAATAAAAACTACAGCAGATAAAGTTTTTATAAGATCAGATTGGTCGACCTTACCAAAAGATGAACAACCCGAACTATTATTTCCATTAATAACCCATCATGTAGCAAGAAGATATCGAATGGACGAATCTTCCACACCACTATTTGTACTTTATCCACATATTTTCATAAATGGTAAGCGAGCCACTGTCGATCTAAAGGATTTCCCTAAAACTTCAAATTATTTAGAAAAGAACAGGATTACTCTTGAAGCGAGAGATTATGTGATCTCATCTGGAAGAAAATGGTTCGAGATATGGGTTCCGCAAGATCCAAATGCATGGTCAAAGCCAAAGCTTATCTTTAGAGATATTTCCGAAAAACCAACCTTCTGGATTGATGTAAATGGTGGAATAGTAAATGGTGATTGTTATTGGCTAGTCAGTAATAAGCCAGATCATGATGAATTGCTCTGGTTAGCCTTAGCAATTGGCAATTCTTCATTTATAGAATGGTTTTATGATCATTCATTTAATAATAAATTGTATTCTGGCAGAAGACGTTTTATGACCCAATACGTTGAAAAATTTCCTCTACCACAGCCCAACACGGAATTGGGGAAGGAAATTATACGATTAGCAAAAATGGCTTATGACAAGGTTTTATCAAAAGAACTTGTGACAATCGAAAAAGATCTCGATTTATTAATATGGAAAGCTTTTGGCTTATCAGATGAAGAAATCCCTCGGTAGTGGTATCTGTAATTTTGTGTTTTTTACTTTTCCAGCAAACTGAGTAAACCTGTTAAAGAAATCTTCCCCAGTCGTAAGAAAAAGATGTGTAAGCGTCACTTTAGTTCCATCCAAAACCGCATAAAATATTGCATATCTTACATCGCAATGCCTAACTGCTTTATTTTTCAGCCTAGGTATATCAAGTGGCTCAACACTAGAAGGCAATACTAATCCCAAGTCAATTGTAGGAGACATCTGTAATTTTACTTCAACCAATTGGTTCAAAATATCAGGAAATTGCCCACCATCATGATATTCAGAAAATCCGAGAGATTCACAAACAAATTGGTGAAGAATGGCGCCCCTATTTCTCTCTTGATCACGTCCAATATCTACAAATTCTTTACCAACAAGTATTTTTAACCGATTAAAAACTTCTAATATTGGAAGCAAACATTCTGCAATTGGCGGTTTATTAGGACTTAGATGAAGCGTTTGAGAAAAATCCGTATTATCCCCAATTATTTCTTGAACATTACCTGTATCATAAGGGCTTATTAGCTCAAACTGCTTATCGGATAAAACAATACGAGCTTGATACTTTTGTGTTAATGTGCCAGTACGATCAAGTGAGGCAAGACTTTCACCAGTGATTACCTTTATCTTGTCGATAATATCATCTTCTGTTAAATGAATTATCACATAACGACGAGATGGGGAAATTTCCTCGTTCCAAATTTGCAGGTTATTCGATTTTTGAACATACGTATCAAAAGATTGTCCAGGGAACCGAGGTTGCGTCTTTTTAAATGAATCGGGGATTGGATACCCTAATGCTTCGCAAACTGCTTGCTTGAGAACTTTTGATCTAGTTCTTAAAGGTAAATCCTTTAAGGACAACCCCATTAATCCTTTCTGCAACAAGTTTTCCAATATATCTATTGGAATCCATAGATTGGGATCACCAATTTCCACGGGATCATAAATAGTTTTTTTGCTCTCGGAAATTTTTTGGACAAACAAATTTTCATCATGTATTGGATATTGCATTATTTTATTCATCCCTCGGAGTTAATAATTCGCAAACCTTTACGCCCAAACCTTTCGCCAATGTATCTAAAGTTGTAAGCGTGACGTTTCTTTCGCACCTTTCGACAGAACCAATGTAGGTTCTGTGAAGATGGCATATATCAGCCAATTCTTCTTGCGATATTCCAAGTTTGTGTCGAAAATATCGCAGGTTCTGGGCTAAGATATCAATTAGTGGGGATTTTGGAGCCATAGTTTCGACCTTCTCTCAATAGGATATTAGTATTATGATGTCTATAAGTCTACAGACTATAAGTAGCGTTTATTGGCTATGCATTTTTGTAAAGAACACAATTTCAGCTTGGATAACCGCATTTCTATTGTTATAATCAAAGTACAATTGAATGGAATGCTAAGACAATTCCAAAATTTGAACGTCGGCTTGTTAATTTAGGCGCACTTCCTTAAGGTGCAATTACTATACTGAACGTTGGCCTGTTTATTTCCGCCCGGGTGCAATGTTCGGTATTTTTGTTTTAACACGCAAAAACCGAACCGGCACAACCAGGGGGAATGGATCGCCGGCAAGTGTTGCTGATTGCGTGAAAATTCCCAGAAGTTGACCTTGCACCCATCACCTTCCCAAAGCGAAGTGCGCAGCGGGAGCCGCTCA
>JAHLLJ010000283.1 GCA_020444205.1 Deltaproteobacteria bacterium
CCAGCTACAGCGGCACCCAGAAGTGCCTGGCCGTGCCTCCGGGCCTGGCCCCGGTCACCTTCGGCCCCAAGGCCATGGAGGTGCTGCAAAACCGCAAGTCCAAGGTGCAGAGCTGGTATCTGGACCTGACCATGCTTTCCAAGTACTGGAGCAGCGACGAGCGTCTGTATCACCACACCGCGCCCATCACCATGATCTACGGCCTGCGCGAGGGCCTGCGCATCGTCTTGGAGGAGGGCCTGGACAAGCGCATCGAGCGCCACGCGGCGGCGGCCGGTAACCTGGCCAAGGGCCTGGCCGAGATGGGCTTCGGCTTCTGGGCCGCAGAGGGCTATCGCTTGCCGCCGCTGACCTGCGCCATTCCGCCCGAGGGCTGGGACGTGGAAGGCATCCGCAAGCAGTTGCTCAAAGACTACGACATAGAGGTGGGCGGCGGCCTGGGCCCGGCGGCGGGCAAGATCTGGCGCATCGGCCTGATGGGCGAGAACGCCTGCGTGCAAAAGGTGGCCGTGCTGCTCCGGGCTCTGCAGGACTTCGCCTAAGACCGGTCACCACACCGACTCCGACCCAAACCGGGCGTCCGTCAATCTCGGGCGCCCGGTCTTTAGAACCCTGCCCACGGGAGGTTGAACGTGAAGCACAAATTACAGGGGGTTCTGCCCCCCATGGCCACCCCCTTCACCGCCGACGAGGAGCTGGACCTGGACGCCCTCAAGGCCAACATCGCCCAATGGAACGCCACGGGCCTGTCCGGCTACCTGGCCGTGGGCAGCAACGGCGAGTCGGTGTACTTGTCCGAGGATGAGCAACAGGCGGTGATCGCGGCCACGAAGGAGGCCGCGGCCGAGGATAAGTTCGTCATGGCCGGGGCGGGGCGCGAGTCGGCCCGCGAGACCATAGGGGCCATCAAGCGCGCCGCTTCGGTGGGGGCCGACTGCGTGCTCATCGTCACTCCCTGCTACTTCAAGGGCCAGATGAAGCCCGCCAACCTGGAGGCCCATTACCTCCGGGTGGCCGAGGCCTCGCCGTTGCCCGTGTTGCTCTACAACGTGCCCCAGGCCACTGGGGTGAACATGACCCCGGACCTGGTGACCCGCCTGGCCCCCCATCCCAACATCGCGGGCATCAAGGACTCGTCGGGCAACATCGCCCAACTCAGCGAGATTCTGCGCCTGACCAAGGAGCAGGACTTCGCGGTGTTCGTGGGCAACGCCGAGGTGCTCTACTCGGCCACCCAGCTGGGGGCCGACGGGGCCATCCTGGCCGTGGCCAACGTTCTTCCCCAGCTTTGCGTGGACCTGATGGAGGCGGTGCGCTCCGGGGATCTGGCCAAGGGCAAGGCTCTGCAATGGTCCATGAGCCGCCTGGCGGCCATGGTCACCAGCATCCACGGAGTGGGCGGGCTCAAGGCCACCATGGACATGGTGGGCTATAAGGGCGGTCCGGTGCGCCTGCCCCTGCTCATGCCCGAGCCGGACGCGGTGGAGGCCCTGGCCGCGGAGCTTAAAAAAGCCACCAGCGGGAACTAAAGGCATGCGGTTCACCTATCCGGGCAAGCGCAACTGGGACACCCCGGCCCAGCGTTCGGTGGTCATGGCCCCCCAGGGCATGGCCGCCTCCAGCCACCCCCTGGCCACCCGGGCCGGGGTGCGGGTGTTGGAGGACGGGGGCAACGCGGTGGACGCGGCGGTGGCCATGGTGGCGGTGCTCAGCGTGGTGGAGCCTTATTCGGTGGCCGCCGGGGGCGACGCCTTTGCCCTGCTGTCCCTGGAGGACGGCGAAAAGGTGGTGGGGCTCAACGCCTCGGGCCGAGCCCCGGCCGCGGCGGACCTGGACACCTACTTGGCCAAGGGGCATGAGACGGTGCCGGTCACCGGCGGGCTCAGCGTGACCGTGCCCGGTGCCCTGTCCGGCTGGGCCGAGGCCCTAGAGCGCTACGGCACCATGGGCCTGGATACCCTTTTGCGGCCGGCAATCACCTACGCCGAAAAGGGCTACCCGGTGAGCCAGGTGATCGCCGGGGAGTGGGCCCGGGCCGAGGAGCTGCTGCAACGCGACCCGGCGGCCGCGGCCACTTACCTGATCGACGGCAAGGCCCCCCGGGCGGGGCAGGTTTTCCAGAACCCGGACCTGGCCCGCACCTACCGGCGGGTGGCCGAGGACGGTCCGGAGCTTTTCTACCAGGGCGAGATGGCCGAGGCCATCGCCGCCTGCGTGCGGGCCGGCGGCGGCCTGATGACCCCGGACGACCTGGCCGCCCACAGCAACCAGTGGGTTGATCCGATTTCCCTGGACTACCGGGGGCACACCGTTTTGGAGCTGCCCCCCAACGGCCAGGGCGCGGTGGCCCTGGAGATTCTCAACATCCTCTCCGGCTACGACCTGGCGGGCCTGGAGCCCGGCGGGGCCGAGTATCTGCACCTCATAGGCGAGGCCATCAAGATCGCCTTTGGCGACCGCGACCGCTACATCACCGACCATGACTTCTCGCCCGCTCCCCTGGAGCGACTGCTTTCGCCGAGCTACGGCGCGGCCTGCCGGGAGATGATCCGCCCCGGCGCGGTGCTGGAGCCCGGCGCCGCCCCGCCCAACAACGGTGACACGGTCTACCTGGCCGTGGGCGACAGCCAGGGCAACGCGGCCAGCTTCATCAGCAGCATCTTCACCCACTTCGGCTCCGGCCTGGTGGTGCCGGGCACCGGCATCCTTTTGCACTGCCGGGGCCGCTCCTTCTCCCTGGACCCGGAGCACGCCAACCGTTTGGAACCGGGCAAGCGGCCCATGCACACCATCATCCCGGGCATGCTCATGAAGGATGGCTTGCTGGAGGCGGCCTTTGGGGTTATGGGCGGGGACATGCAGCCCCAGGGCCACGCCCAGTTTTTGGTAAACACCCTGGACTTTGGCCTGGACCTGCAAGCGTCCATGGACGCGCCGCGTTTGCGCTACATGGGCGGCAAGTCCATGTACCTGGAGGACGGCATAAGCCAGGAAAGTGCCCAGCGCATGGCCGCCTGGGGCCACACCGTGGACCAGGGTCCCTACCCCACCAACGAAGTGGGCGGCGGCCAGGTGGTGTGGCGCGATCAGGAGCAGGGGGTGTGGCTGGGAGCCAGCGACCGCCGCAAGGACGGCTGCGCCATGGGTTATTAACCGGGCGTCATTGAGTGCGACGAGGCCTTGCCCCCGGCGACCGGGGCAAGGCCTTTTTTGTGGGGTGGGAATCGCAGGGACGGGGGAAGGTTTGCTCGTCGCCTGGTCAACGGCGGCGGGCTCTCTCGGGCGGGGATAAACCCCGCCCCTACCTCAAGAGTGCTTAGCCAGGGAGTTGTTGGGTTTCGGGCTGGGAAGCCCTCTACGCCAACCTACACGATTCTATAATTTTTTCGCCATGCCGCCACTTTCTTGCGGCACAGCCAGG
>JAHLLJ010000337.1 GCA_020444205.1 Deltaproteobacteria bacterium
GGGACCGTGCTTCGTTTCTCACAAGGGCCACGAGTTTCCCCGAGTTTTCTTCGGCGATACCCAGCCTTGCATGGATCATGGGGCCGAAACGGGATTCGGATCGGAACCATTGCCCGCAGGTGTTTACGGGAAAATCGATGGCCTTTTCAGGGCAGAAGTAGACGCAAACACCGCACCCTTCACAGGCCAACGGATCGACCTCAAACGTTTCACTGATGGCGTTCCACCTGCAGTACTCCCTGCAAAGCCCGCATTCACTGCATCTGGCCTTGTCGATTTTGGCGGTGTTTCCCCCTTGAAAATCGTGTTCTTCTTTCACGTCCGGTTTCATGATCAGATGGAGATCCGCCGCATCCACATCCGCATCACAAAGGACCATATCTTCGGCCAAGGAGGCGAAAGAGGCCACCAGACTTGTCTTGCCCGTTCCGCCTTTGCCGCTTATAACAACCAGTTCTTTCATGCCGTTCATCCTCGGATAACAGTTGCCGTCAGGCCCTGTTCCTGTTGACCATCTCTTCGATGCGATCGTAAAGGTTGCGAAATCGTTCCCTGTATTCAGGCAGGGCGTCCACAAGGAGTTCTCCCTTGGAGTAGGCAACCGCTATTTTCCGGTCAAAAGGAATCTCCATCAGAATGGGCAGCCCTTCTTTTCCGGCATAATCCCGCACCCGGTCATCTCCCAGATCGGACCGGTTGATGACAAGCCCTGACGGGATGCCCAGGATCTTGACGGCTTCCACGGCCAAAATGAGATCGTGAAGACCGAAAGGCGTGGGCTCCGTGACCAGCAAGACGAAATCCGTGCCGTTCATGGCGGTAATGACCGGGCAGGAGGTGCCGGGAGGGGCATCGATAATGGTGAGCACGCCCTTCTTTGCGTGTGTTCGTACGGCTCGAATCAGGGGAGGAGACATGGCCTCTCCCACCCGCAACCTGCCATGGACGAATTCAATCCCTTTCGCGGTTCCCGTTTCAACAACCCCCAGCTCCCGTCCCGTTTCGGTGATGGCGTTTTCGGGGCAAACCTCCATGCAGCCGCCGCAACCGTGGCACATTTCGGGAAAAGGCAGAACCGTTTCTCCGATTACCACGATGGCCTTGAACTGGCAGATTTCACTGCATTTCTTGCACAAGGTGCACTTCTTTTCATCGACCTGGGGAACGGGGGCCTCTATTGTTTCGCACGTGTGAAAATAAGGGTGCAGGAACAGATGGGCGTTCGGTTCTTCCACATCACAATCCAGCAGTTGAACATGCCGGTCCACGGCCACGGCCAGATTGGTGGATACGGTGGTCTTCCCCGTTCCTCCTTTTCCGCTAGCGACGCTTATTATCATCTTGGTGTTCGGAAATAAAAATCAAGCATGTTCCAAGATCCGGGATCTTAGGAATCGTAGATTTCCGTTTTCCGCCTTTCATTTGCGCTGTTGTCCGATCATATAATTGTTCAGGGCTTCCTGCAGGGTTTCTCCTGCAAGAAAAGCACAATGCCGCTCTACCTCGGGAAGCCCTCCCAGTCTCTCAAGAATATCTTCCCCCGTGACATAAAGGAGTTCATCGGGGGTCTTATGAAGGGCCATTTCCGCGGCGAAAGAGCCGCATACCACGCTTGACCCGCATCCATCGGTCTCGAAGGATGCCTCTTTTACACGGTCATTTTCGAACTTCAGGAAGATCTCCATGGTGTCCTTACACGGTCCGGTGATGCGGGCATATCCGTCCGGATTGTCCATCCCTCCCCGGTAGAGCGGTTTTTGCCATCTCTCGAAAGCGGGAACGCCAAAGGCATTTTTGGTATCGTCAAAGATCTTTTCCTGAAGATTCATTGCAGCTTCTTTTAAATCCTCACGCATCCGTTTTCCTCTCCGTGTCAGTGAAGATCCTTTTTCCCCTCCAAGGTTTTCATGATGTCCTCAACGATTGTATCGAAGGACCTGGAAAAAGGGATCTCCATGTTTTCAAGAATGGACATGTCCCCGCCGTCCGATCCCGTAACCACCAGGGGTTCCAGGGGAAGACTGCCCAGAAGTCTCACGTTTTCTCTCTTGGCCGTCAGCATCCCGCCGTCGGATTTGAACAGGTCGATGGTCTTTTTGCAGTGAGGGCACGTCAACCCGCTCATGTTCTCCACGAGGCCCAAGATCTCCATGTGGACCTGCCTGCAAAAACGGATCGATTTGCGTACATCCGCGAGGGAGATTTCCTGGGGCGTGGTTACGATGAGCGCCTTGGCATCGGGAATGGTCTGGGCCACGGTCAGCGGCTCATCTCCCGTTCCCGGAGGCGAATCTATGATAAGGTAATCAAGGTCGTTCCATTGAATATCCGAGATGAACTGCCGGATTACGCCCATTTTTAACGGCCCTCTCCAAATGGTTGCGGCATCCTTGTCCTCCCCCATGAGAGGTTCAACGGAAATTACCTGCAGGTTCGGCGAATATTGTATGGGGGTTGCCTTGCTGCCTTTGGTTCCCTTTTGCACCGTTCCTTTCAGCCCCAACATGCGGGGGATGCTTGGGCCGTGAAGATCCACGTCCATGAGCCCCACTTTCTTGTTCTTTTTTGCAAGGGCGACCGAAAGATATGCCGCCACACTGCTCTTTCCCACGCCTCCCTTGCCGCTCATTACCAGAATTTTGTTGCGTATCCGTCCCAGACTTGCGGCGATTTCCTTGTCCTGAATCTGGTGTTGGTCCTTCCGTCGTTGGGCGCCACAAACTTGGGCCTGATTTTTCATGAATTACTGAACCTCCTTCGGGTTTACGGCCGGCCCGGTTTCAAAAAAGCTGTCCGGGTATCCATTTTATTCGGTAACATAGGTTGTTGGGGCAATCTGTCAAGGAAAAGGCACACTCAATTATACGAATTGTCCCTGCTGCAACCGGGCATCAGAAAATTTGTCTCAAGGTCGATGCCGTCCGGCGCTTCCGCAAAGGCGTCGAGGACCTGTTCGGCGGACCCGCATACCCAGGGGATGACGCGAATGCCGTATGATTTCAGCATGTCCAGAAAATTCCTCGAAATGGCGCCGCATATGAGGACATCGATGCCAAGGATCCGTATCCTCGCACATCTGCGAACAAGGGCCTGCTCATCGAAATAGGTTTCAAAACGGGTTACCTCCTTTTTGTCCTCTATGACGATTACCAGCAACCTGGAGGCCGTATCGAAAACAGGGGATATTTTTCCTTCCCAGACGGAAATGGCGATTTTCATGGGAAGCCTTCTGCCTTTAGCGTTTTCCAAGGCTGTCAATGCTGTGTCCTCTATCCGGTGCCGGTTCATGTCCGCGTTCGTTTTACGGGCTTTTAAGCATGTTTCATGCCAGACAGATGACGGACCGCTTTATCCCGTTCCCGGCTTCCTGTATCTATGTGGGGCGTATGGAGAGAAAGTCATGCCGGAGG
>JAHLLJ010000018.1 GCA_020444205.1 Deltaproteobacteria bacterium
GGTTGGCCCAGGCGGTGGGGTCCTGGGTGTAGGCCTCGGCCTTTACCCCGCCCACTCGCGCGGCCAAGCCGCGCACCAGGGGCACAAAGGCCGGCCGCTCCAGGGGCTCGCCCCTCAGGAAGCAGGAAAACAGCTCCCGCCCGCTGGCCATGGTTAGCTACTATGCCTTTGCTTCAAGGCGTCGATGTCCAGCTCTATGTCGTGGGTGATGGGGTGGCCCGGGGGAAGATACTCGTTTTCGATCATCACCCCGCAGCCGGGGCAGTAGAACTCCAGCAGGCGGCAATAGTTGGGGTCGGGCGTAAAGCTGTAGGCCTGGCCGGTCACCAGAGGCGGGTGCACCGAGGCCATGTCCTTTTCCGCCACCAGGCAGCCCTTCTTGTAGTTCTCCGCCGCCGCGATCAACTCCTTGCCGCAGCGCTGGCAGCACCACGCCTCCCGGTCGAGGTCAATCTCCAGGTACTCCGTGATCCTCACCTTCATGATCAGACCTCCTCCAACAGAGAGTTGTTGTACTCGTCGATCTTGAGGCCCCAGCCGGTGGGCAGATAGACCGTGGTGTGCTCCGACTCCACCAGGGCCGGGCCTTGGATGGCGTGGCCGTTGCCCAGCAGCTCGCGGTCGTACACCGGCACCGTGGTCCCCTTGCCGCCGTTTTCGGCAAACACCTGGCGATCCCCCTTGATAGCCTGCTTGGCGTCGCCTGGGGCGGGGGGCATCTTGGGGAACTGGTAATGAGCCACCGCTGCCTGGGCCAGCAGGCTTATGGTGTTGACCTTTAAGGGGCTGTCTCCGCTCCAACCGCCGGAGGCCAACAGGGCCTGGGCTTCGGCCTTCACCGCCTGCATGGCCGCGGCGTCTTGGGCCAGCCCGGCGGGCGCGGCCACCTTGACCTCCGAATCACCGTCCGCGGGCTGCACCAGAAGCTCCAGGGAGTAGGCGATATCCTCTGGGGCGAAGCCTTCGCCGCGCATGTCGCGCTTGGCCTCCTCGGTCATGGACTCCATTGCCGAGGTCATGGCTTCGCCCAGCCCGGCGTCGTCCAGGCCCAGGCCCAAGCGGCGGTAGTAGAGGTGCCCCACGTCCATGCCCAGGGAGGAGAAGGCCGAGAACACCGCCGAGAAGGGAGTCATGACGATCTTCTTGAGCCCGGCGGCCGAGGCGATATTGCAGATGTGGGCCGGTCCGGCCCCGCCGTAGACCACCAGCAGGGGGTCGAAGTCCGGGCCCATGTCCTGCTTGATCTTGGACAGGCCGTCGGCCATGGCCCGGTCGATGTCGCGTTTGATGGCCAGGGCCGCTTCCTCGGGGCTCACCCCCAAGGGCTCGGCCACCTTTTGGGTCAGCACCTCTTTGGCCTTGGCCGCGTTGAGCTTCATGCTCCCGCCCAGGAAGTAGTCGGGGTCCAGCAGGCCCAGCACCAGGTCCGCGTCGGTCACCGTGGGCTCGCCGCCGCCCAGGTCGAAACACACCGGGCCGGGTAAGGCGCCGGCGGACTGCGGGCCCACTTGCAGGCCCTTGCCGTTCACCGAGGCGATGGAGCCTCCTCCCGCGCCCAGGGCCCGGATGGAGAGCATGGGCACATTCACCGGGAAGCCCTCCACGTCGGGTTGCAGGGTGTAGCTGGGTTGGCCGCCCCGCACATAGCCCAGGTCAAAGGAGGTGCCCCCCATGTCGGCCGAGATCAAGTCTTCGGCCCCGTAGAGCTTGCCGATCATGCGCGCGCCCAGCAGGCCCGCCGCCGGGCCGGAGTTGTAGGTGTTGATGGCCCTGGTTTTGGCCACCCGAGCCACGGCCCCGTTGTTGTGAACGATGAACAGGTTCTTGCCGTAGAGCCGCTGGCGCAGCTCTTCGCCCGCCTTGTAGAGCAGGCGCACCAGCTTGGCGTGGATGTAGGCGTTGAGCACTGCCGCGTTGATGCGCTGGGCCTCGCCGCCGCGCTGGGAGATATCCGAGGAGAGGAACACCGGCACCGAGCCCAGAAAATCCCGGGGATATAGCTCTTTGATGAAGCCCCGGGCCAGGCGCTCGTTGGCGGGGTTGCGGTCCGAGCCCTGCAGGGCCAGCACCAGGCAGCGGGCCCCGGCGTCGATCAATTCCTGGGCCATGGCCAGGGCCTCCTCGGCCTCGGGCTGGGAGAGCACCTGGCCGTCCGGACCGATCTCGCCGCTTATCTCGCGCACCATGTCCTGGGGCACCAGGGGAGTCTTGCCGTCCTGCTCCTGGCTGGGGGCCAGGCCGACGTGCCCCTTGCTGACCAGCAGGCCCACCTTGGCCCCGTCGCGCTGGATGATGGTGTTGGTGCCGATGGTGTTGGAAAAGCGGATCACCTCGGTCTGATACAGCAGGTCCTCCACCGGCAGCTCGAAACAACCGGCTCCGGCCTCTATGCATTTCAAGAAGCACTCGGTCAGATCGTGTGGCGTGGTAGGCACCTTTACCGATGCTGATTTTTCGCCTGACAGGAAAAACCCGTCGGTGAATGTGCCTCCAGTGTCGATATCTATGCTGAAGCTCATTGCCGTACCCTCCCTGTCGACTTAAACCCTTTTAATTTTTGGCTGTTTAAGTCTCCCGCACCGGTGTGATGCCGTGCAGGATGAACTCTATTACTTCCTGGGTTGTCTCCTCGAAGCTCATTTGCCCCTCGGGCCGGTACCAGCGCAGGTGCCAGTTGATCACGCCCAAAATATTGAAGGCGGTGATGGTGGGGCTTTTGAAATTGACCTCGCCCGCTTTTTGCAGCGCCACGAGGTGCTCGCGGTAAAGGTCCAGGATTTCGCGTTGATAGGTAAGATTGGCCCGGTATCCCTCGGGCGAAAGGTGTTCCTCGTCCAGGAAAAAGATCTTGGCCTCTTTTCTCAGGCCGCGCGCAAGCTGCAGATGAGTCTGGACCAATTTTTTGAACCGCTCTATGGGGGTTCCCGGCTGGTTGCTGGCCTCTTGCAGCTCGCGGAGCAAGCGCGCCGATGCGGTTTTCAGGATGGCCAGCAGTAGGCCTTCCTTGTTGCCGAAGTGATGGTAAATATTGGAAATACTTAATCCGGTGGCCTTGGCGATGTCTCTGATGGAGGTGCCCACGAAGCCGTGCTCGGCAAAGAGTTCCAGGGCATTTAGGGCGAGCTTGTCTTTACCGCTGTTAGGTTCAGCCATATGGTCTCCCCGTATTTGGTGGATGGCGGCTCACTGAATCCGGTTGTCTCCCGGAAGCCTGGCCCGCCATCGACATTGTTGTGGAAACTAAGGTGCGAAGGGGTAACTGCTTTAGATCGATCGATTGATCTAGTGTGACAAAAATGCTAACCGAACGATCGATCTAGAGTCAAGGGGAAATCTTGCCCGAACGCCTCTCAGGCCCAAAAACCTTTCTTCACAAATCGGGATTGTGCTACAACCATCTTTTATTATTAATTAAAACATGGTGAGCTCTGGGATGGGCTGGAGGTTGGCCCCGTTGATTTGGAATGATGAGGGCGAAAAACAGGTTGTTCCGCAAAAAAGGCATGGACCCGTCCGGACTGGACGAGCCCATGCCTTTGTGGAGATGCATTGGGCTGGTTATGGGCTATAGCGGCCGGAACTTGGGCAGGCTACACTCCTGGGTAATATCGTCCCACTCCACCCGCACGGGCATGTCGCAAGCCAGGGAATCGGGGGAACAACCCACGATGTTGGTCAACAGCATGGGGCCTTCGTCCAGTTTCACCACACCCACCACATAAGGCAGCTTGTCCTTGAAGGCCGGGTGAAAAGGTTGGTGGTACACGGCAAAGGTGTAGATGCTTCCCCGGCCCGAGGCCTCGATCCACTTGGTCTGCTGGGAGTGGCACTGGGGACAGAGGATGCTGGGGGGCCAGCGCACCTCACCGCAGGCGACGCACTGCTGGAACTTGAGTTGATGCTCGCGGCAACCTTCCCAAAACGGCTTGCTGTCCGCGTCCGGCATGGGAACTATTTTTTCAACCGTCATGGTTTGCCCCCATATTTCATGAAAGTCGAGTGTCCGGCTGCGCCAAGCAGCGTGCCGCTGCGGTCATAGCGGTCAGCGCAACTGACTGATTGGCCCAACCCACCTTGCCCGCATCGAATCTCTCTGGTAGCCCAAGCCTTGAGCCCGGCATGCGGCGTTGCCGCCTGTGCTCGGGCCTCGACGTAGCTATGGCTACGCCATCAACCCTCGCTTGCCGGACGCCTTGTCTGCCGCTGGTTGACTGTGCCGGTGATTGGCACAAACTGCAGCTTGATGATGTAAACACTTTTTTCATAACGGCCCCATAGATAATGATCCGTTGCTGATAACCACCCAACCCTCATAAAAATGAGGGTTAGCCCCTCCTGAAGATCAAGCAGGCGTGGGATTGCAGGGTCCCGCCGTTGTCGCTGCACAGGATAATTTCCGGCTCCTTGGTTTGGGTCTTGGGGCCGAGCTGCCTCTCGCCGCACCGCCCCATGAGCTGCATCACTGCCTCGGATATGGGGGTGAGGCCCATGTAATAGGCCTCGGAGAGCTGGCCGCCGGAGGTGTTCACCGGCATGCGACCTCCAGGCTCGATGGTTCCGCCCTGGAGCCAGTCCTCCCCCTCGCCGTACTCAAAGAAGCCATAGTCCTGCAGGGTGACCTCCACGGTGTAGGTGAAGCAGTCATAGATCTGGCAGGCGTCGATGTCCTTGAGGCCGATGCCGGCCATCTCCAAGGCCGCCTTGCCCGCCTTTTTGGCGCCGGTGGGCCCGGCGGTGTATTGGGCCTGGGCTATTTCATTGGATGGGTTGTGCAGGCCCAGGCCCATGAGCAGCACAGGCGGGCGCTTGAGGTCCTTGGCTCTTTCGGCGGTGGTGACGATTATGGCTCGTCCCCCGTCGTTGATTTGGCAGTTGTCGAAAAGCCGGAAGGGCTCCACCACCAGGGGCGCACCAAAATAGTCTTCCTCGTTCATGGGCTTGTCATGCATGATCGCCGCGGGGTTGAGGTTGGCCCACTTCCTTTGGCCCATGGCGATGTGCTTCCAGGTCTCCGGGCCGCGGGAAAACTCGTGCATGCCCCTCCTGGCGGCCAAAGCATAACGGCCCACCGCCCCAAAGTGCCCGAAGGCGGCTTCATTGGCCCTGGTGTTGAAAAGCAGCTGGCGCATGCCTCCACCCCACAGGCCGCTGTGCCCATAGGAGATGACCACGTAGTTGCAGATCCCTGCGTCGAGCACGCCAACTGCGTGCTGTAGATGGGCCCTGCTTCAGTTGGCGTCTTGGCTGATGTAGGTTGGGGTCATGCCTAGATGCTGGGCCAGCAGCTGCGGGGTCAGGTCCGGTTCGCCAGGGCAGGGAGGAAAGTGGCGATAGGCTATCAGCCCGTCGATATCCTCCTTTTTAAGCCCCGCGTCAGCTATGGCATTGGCAACCGCCTCCAAATGAAAGCTCAGCGAGGTGCGGTCCGCTACCTTGCCCTGAGGGGTGTAACCCACGCCCACAACCGCGTACTTGTCTTTCAAGCTCATGAAAAATACTCCAACCGCGTGGATAGAAGTCAGCTTTGTTAGCTGAACGATTCTATCATCATCGATGGGGCATTAATAGAAAACGCGCCTGGGCAGGGCGCGCTCGGCGGCCGGAGAGCAGGATAGGGGGCCTAAAGAGAGGTCAGCCCGCTCAATGCCTGGGGCTGGGGGGCATCGCAGCCCTGGGCTAGTTCTGGCGACTTCTCCAGGCCCCGGACCCACATGGCCACGAACTCCTCGAGGGAGGCGATAAAGTCCGGGTCGTGCTCAGTGCGGTTAATGGTGCAGTGCACCACCACCTTTTCGGAATCGGGCGCAAAGCCGGTGGTCACGGTCCAGGCCAGAGAGTTGGGGCAGGTGGGCATGGTAAAGCGCACCCCGCCGTTGATGTTTTCCTTGCGCAGGGCAAAGTGGCCCCACATGCTATAAACCTCGCCCTCGAGCTCGCTCACCGCCTTTACCAGGGAGCTGATGCCCTCGCAGAACTCGGGCAAGCGATCCAGGCGCAGGCACTCTTGCAGTCGTTGCTCATTGGTGCGTATGTCGGCCAGGCCGAAAAATTCCATGAATGCTCCGTGCTTTTCCAGTTGATGCTTGTATGAATTATACCGAAACCATAGCTGGTAGCCAGGGTATGGGGGTCCGGTTGAAAGGCGACAAACCCGGGCAAGGGCGCAAAGGCGTCGGCAATGTCCGGGTCAAAGTGAGAGCCGCGCCCATGGGTGATGATCCGGACCGCCTTTTCATGGGAAAAGGCCGGTTGCATCAAAGCCTGTGGGTCGAATCACTCCATGTTCACCGCGTCCTTGATCCGCTTTACATGGCCCCGGCCCAGCCCCTTTACCTCACAGCCCAGCTCGAAGTAGCGGCGTATCTTTTCGTCGTCCAGCAAGGCAAAGCAATCGATGATTGCCATGGGCCCGCCGCAGGCTTCCACCAGCCAATCCGGGTCCAGTTCCAGGTACTGGCGATGGCGCACGCAGCTCCTAATGAGCTTGTTTCAACTCCAGTCGTGGCCTATTATAAAAAATAATTTGGTACGTATGCCCCAAATTTAGTCTTAAACATCTTATCGGTGAGCTGCCCCACATCCGCAATGTGGAAATATGCACCAATCTGACTCTTTTGTAACCCGAGACGTTTTAGATTCCCTTCATGAAGGATTGTACGTAACCGATCCAGAACAACGCATTACTTTCTGGAACAAGGGAGCCGAAAGGATCACCGGCTTTTCCGCCCATGAGGTAATGGGCAAGCAGTGCGAAGATAACATTCTGATGCACGTAAACGAGGCTGGTGAGCGGTTGTGCGAAGGCCTTTGCCCATTGGCCGAAACCTTGTCTGACGGCCGGTTCCGGGAACAAGACCTCTACCTGCAACACAAGGACGGCCACCGCGTGCCGGTGAAGGTGCGAGTCAGCCCCTTGCGGGATGGGCGTGGCCAGGTCACGGGCGCGGTGGAGGTGTTTTATGACAACTCTTGGCAAGTCCAGACGCTACGGCGCATCAAGGAACTCGAGGAGTTGGCCATGCTGGACTCCCTCACCCAGCTTCCGAATCGGCACTTCATAAATGAGTTGCTGCAATCGCGCTTGGCCGAGTTTGACCGGGTTGGATGGATCTTCGGCCTGCTGTTCATGGACCTGGACAACTTCAAATGGATCAACGACCACCTTGGCCACGGAACGGGGGACGAGGCCTTGGTGAGCGTGGGCAAGACCCTATCCAACGTGTCTCGCCCCTATGACGTGGTGGGCCGCTGGGGCGGCGATGAATTCGTGGGTCTGGTGACCAATGCAAATTTTGAAACCCTGACCAGGCTGGCGGAGCGTTACCGGGCCCTGGTGGGAAGCACCCAGTTGAAACGCGGCTCACAAGAGGCGCGCATCACCATATCCATAGGCGGCACCTTGGTAAGAGCCGGAGACGACGCCGAAAAAATATTGGCCAGGGCTGATGGTAATCAGTACAGGGCCAAAAGGGCTGGACGCGATAGGGCGGTCATAGGCTGACCCCTTCCTCAAATCCGTTTCCAGGGCTTTGCGGAGATCATTCAAGCTTGACAGGCCCCCATCCCTAGGGGCAAGGTTCCTTTACCCGGCAAAGCATGTAGAAAGTATGTTAATTACTTTAAGGGGGTTGTTGCGCCTTGCGACGCAAGCGCCCATGGCTGCTCTTAGGTGAGCTAACCCTTGGTTCGGGGAGTTGATCAGCATCCTTGCCCCTGCTGAATAAAAAACCTGCCTCGCTTCATCTGGCCGGCTGCGCGATTTTGTCCTTGGTCGCCATGGTCACTCTGCGCTGGCTATGGGGCTATCTGGTGTTGCCGGACACGGTGCCCGCCGATCCATGGGACTGCGTGCAGCCCTGGGGCCTGAGGCGTTTCGTCTTCTTGGGGCTTCCCGGCATATGTCTGGCCGCCAGCCTGGGCCTGGAGCTGCTGCTGTGGCTGGCCCCAACGCCACGCGGGCCCGCACTGGCGGGAGTTGCTTCCCGGGTCCGCGCCTGGGACCTGGCCAGCTACGGCCTGCTGGGGGCGGTGGCCCTGGGGGCCTGGTGGTGGGGACGCCCTGGCTCGGGCATGCTGCCCCTGGCCCTGGGGGTGGTGGCCTTGCTGGCGGCCAAGGCGGCACTGCTGCTGCGGCTGCTGTGGTTGGCCTGGTTGCGGCCCCTGGAAGGCCCTGCTCTGGGCTGGCGGCGGCATGTGGCCGTTTTTCTGACGGTGTTTTTCATCATGGGCGCCACCAGCCTGTGGGTGAAGCAGGCCTCCAGCACTGCCGGGGATGAGGTCTCCTATTTGCTCATGGCCCAAAGCCTGGCCCAGCACGGCACCCTGGACCAGGAAGCCACGGTGCGTGGCAAGGAGTTCCGCGAGTTTTACTTTTGCCGCTGGAGCGACGGCCTGCGCTGGACCATGGAGTCCTCGCACTCCTACTTCCCCTTGTTTTTGTATCCAGCCTACGCCTTAGGCGGCCGCCTGGGGGTGATGCTGTTTTTCGCGGGGATCATGGCCCTGTTGGCCGGGCAGCTCTATGCCTGGCTGCTGCGCGCCGGCCTGGGCAAAGGCGCGGCGGCGCTCAGCGCGGGCCTGGTGTTGTTTACCACGCCGGTGCTGTGCCTGGGGCAGCACGCCCTGAGCGAAGCGCCGGGCATGCTCTTGCTGGTGATAGGCATGCGTCTGGCCGGGACCGCGCCGCGGCGGCCCCTGGCCGCGGGTTTGGGCCTGCTGGCGGTAACCGCCTGTCTGTACTTCGTCAAGTTCCGCCTGGCCGCGCTAGGGGGCGGTCTGCTGCTGGCCGGCGGGTTCTGGTGGCTGGAGTCCCGGGTCGGCGCGCGCCGGGCCTTGCTGACCGCCCTGGGCGCGGCGGTGGTGGCCGTTTTGGCCGTACTGGCGCTGTCCGCCGGTTGCTGGCCTCACTCTTATTTATGGGGGTGCGCCTCTTTCTCGGAGGAGCTCCGCTATGGGCTGGATATGTGGGCCCGCTGCGACCGCTTATATACTCCCCTGTGGGTGATGTTCGGCGGACTGGCTTTGGATCAGACCTTTGGCCTGCTTTTGACCGCCCCGGTGATGCTGCTGGCCCTGGCCGGGATACCAGCGGCCCTGCGCCGCCACCTCCGCCCGGCGGCCGTGGCCCTCGTCCCGGTCATCGTCTACGTGGGCATGGTGTGCCTGATGCGCTGGTACCGCTGGCAAGGCGGCTTTGACCTGCCCGCCCGCCTGTACCTGGTGGCCTTCCCGGCCTTGGCCCTGTTCCTGGGGGTTATGCTCTCGGCCCTGGCCCGGCCCTGGTGGCGGCTGGTGGCCTGGGCCACGGCCCTGTGGGGCCTGGCCTACACCCTGGTGATGGTGATGATTCCCGCCCTGCGCTGGGGTCGCTCGGGGATGATCAATCCGGTGGTCTCGTTGGTCCAGAGGCGCTCGGGCTTGGAGTTTTATCACCTGCTGCCCAGCACCTTTGTCTACTCGCCGCTTTTGCCTTGGTTCGCCGTACTGACCGCCCTTAGCCTTTTGGGCCTGGCCTGGCTGGCCTGGAGAAACACTTCACCCGGCCGGCAAGGCGCTTGGCGCCTCAGCGCCAAAGAGGTGGTGGTGCTGGTGTCGGGCCTGGCCCTGCTGGCAGCCGCTCCACTGATAGGGGCCAAGCTGTGGCCGCCCCGGGCCCTGGAGGCCGAGCTGGTGCGCGGCGGCCCTCACTCGCCTTTGTGGGTGGAAAACGCCTATCCCTGGGACATGCACGGCCGCGCCCTGAGCAACGGAGGGTGGGTCAGCGGAAGGCTGTACTTCCCCGGCGGCGCGGCCCGTATGCGACTTGTGGCCCGGGCGGGCAGCCCCGGCACAGTGGTGCTGAGCCTGGATGGCCGTTCCCTTCCGGGCCTGAGCTTTGGCCAAGGCAGTGCCGTGGAGATCGCGCTGCCGCCGGTGAGCAGGGGTTGGCACCAGGTAAGTCTCGCCTGGCGCTCCTGTCCCCGGCGCGATTGCTACCTGTTGGTGGACCGCTTGGAGCTGTTACCCGGCGGCCCCGGATAACAGACGCCAGGCGGTGCGGGCGAAGTCCCCGGCGGTGGGCCGGTTGGGCATCACCCGGTTGACCATGCACCAGCCTTTCCATCCCTTGCGCAGCACCTCGTATACCGGGCCAAAGGGCAGGCGGATCAGGCCGGGCACATAGGGACGCAGCCAGGGGAACTCCACGGTGAGGGCGAAAAGCCTGCCCAGGTTGGCCAGCTCCTTGCGCCGCTGAACCTTGAGCACCGAGCCGTGAAAGTAGGCTTGGTCCAGGCCGCTGAGGTCGCCGTCGAAAAGGCCCATCTCCTGGGCCATGTCGTGGATGGGCGTGCCGGGGTAAGGGGTTAGGAAAGACACTGTGGAAAAGGCGGGCTTAAGGGCGATGTTCATGTCCAGGGTCTTGAAGTCCGCCTCCAGAGAGCCGCCGGGTAGACCCACCATGTTTTGCACCCAGCTCACCAGGCCGTGCTTCTTGAGCAGGCGGCCCATGTCATAAATCTTGGCGTCGGGCACCGGGCGGTTGAGGATGGTGCGCCGGATTCCCTCGTCGCCGGTTTCCACCGACCAGTTCACGCTGTGGCAGCCCGCTTGTTTGAGCAGGCTCATCACCTCGTCGTCAGCCTGCAAGGGGTTCAGGGCGCAGCTAAAGGGCACCTCCACCTCCTGGGCATAGGCTGGGGAGAACTCGCGCAGCCACTTTTTGCTGAAGCCCAGGGAGGCGTCCACGAAGCGGAAGAACTGCACCGGATAGTTGTCCCTGAGCCCGGCCAGCTCTTTGACCAGCAGATCCACCCGGCGCATGCGCACCTTGTTGCGCAGCCCATGCTTGGTCATGAAGTCACGATGAAAGCAGTAGGAACACTTGAAGGTGCAGCCCCGCCCGGCCAGTACCGTTTTCATGGGGGTGCGGGCCAGGTGAGGGAACTTGTCGTAGAGCAGGGCCCGGTCCGGAAAGGGCAACTCGTCCAAGGAGCGCTGTCCGGGCTCCACCGGCCCGGCCAGGATATGCCCGTCCTTCTTGCGGCGCAGGTTGGGTATGCCCTCAAGGCCGCGGCCTTGCTCCAAGCGGTCGCAAAGCTGCACCAGGGCGCTCTCGCCCTCGCCCACACAGATGAGGTCCAGGCCCGGCTCATCCTCCAACACCGCGGGCACGAAGGTGGGGTGGGGTCCGCCGAAGATGCTGGTGAGTGGCACCAGGCGCTTGAGGCGGCGGTTGAACTCGGCGAAGCGCTGGTGGGCTCCGGTAACCACGCTGTAAGCCACCAGCTTGATGCCGTGCTCCTTTACCGTGGTTACCGCGTCGGTCAGGTCCAGGTCGCAGATGTGCGGTGTGTGCCCCGCCTTGCGCAGGCAGGCCGAGAGGTATTCCACCCCCAGGGGCTCGAAGCCGCCCAGTGCAAAGTTTTTGATGTCCGCCACAAAAAGAACCTGCACCGCTGCTATCTCTCCTTTGGTGTGCTTAGGCCGCCCGGGCCTGGGCCTCCAGGCGTTCCAAGGCCAGGGCCGCCGCCCGTTGCCCCGAGCCGATCACGCTGCTGACGGTGCGGCTGTGGGGATAGATGGTGGCGTTGCCCGCAAAGAAAACGTTGTGAAGGCGGTTTTGTAGATCATGAGTCTGTTGCCGGTAGTCCACGTCGAACACCGGGGTGGCCACTGTGCTTTGGGTCACCAGACAATCCACCAGCTCCACCGGCCCAATCATGGTCCGAAGGTCCTTGAGGTAAAGCTCGCGAACCTGGTCGGCAGGGGCGCTTATCAAGGGATGGTCGTCGGGCAGGTAGGCTGAGCAATAGACCAGGTTGGCGCGGTGGCGGCCCAGTAAAGACTGGTTCACCACCACCTTGAAGGAGAAGCCGGGCTCCAGGATGTTGGTCCAATAGGGCAAATCCAGGGGCTCGGCCAGGGCCATGAGCGCGCAGGCCGCGCCCTGGTACTTCACCTGGCTGTCAAAGTCGAAGTTCACCGGCAGCTTGGCGAAGTAGTTTAGCGGTAGGGTGTTGATCACCACTTTGGCGGGGTGGCTCAGGCCGCCGGCGTGCACCATGTAGCCGTCCTTGGTGCGCTCCAGGGCGGTGACCGGCGATTGCAGCTTTACCTCCGCGCCGGTGGCCAGCTCCTGGGCCAGGCGGCGGGTCAGGCGATCCAGGCCGCCATCCAGATAGGCCAGCATTTCGCCGCCCACCCCCTTGGCCTTGGTGGCTGAAAGCCCTTTTATGCGGCCGTGCAGGAACCCGGCGCATACCCGCTCGGGGGGGATGCCGAACTTGTTGCGCATCATGGGGGCCATCATCTTGTGGTACACGCTACGGCCCCAGTGGCGCACGATCCAATCCTTGGCGCTCATCCCGGCCAGGTTTTGGCTCTGAGTGAAGCGGGAGCTTAGCATGCCCGCGCAGAAGCGCAGCTTGTCCGCCAGATTGAACGGCGCAAAGCGAATCAGATCCTGGGGGCGGCTGAAGGGGTAGAGCCGCCGGCCCAGATAGAAGGCCATGAAGGTCTCTTGCCACAGCAGGGAGTCGGCAAGGCCCATCTGGTCGATCAAGTCCAGAAGAAAGGTGTCATGGGGTTTGATGTGGTGGTAAAACCACTCCACCGATTCACCGGCAACCGGTCCGCAACGCCCGGCCCCTCCCAGGCCGTCGCCGGCCTCCAGCACCAGACACCCGGCTCCACCCTGCATCAGGCTGCGGGCGGCGGCCAGGCCGGAGTAGCCGCCGCCCAACACAACTGCGTCATACATGACCGTTCAACCGCAAGTTAAGCAGGTGGCGCAGGGAAATCGGGTAGCGCCGGCTGGTGGCGTATTTGGACTGGCCCCACTGGCGGCGGCGGTGCCGGACAGGCACGCCCTTGACCCGGCCGCCTTGCATATGGATGAGCAGGGGGACCAGGCGATGAGCCCCCCGGTCCCACTCCAAGGAGCGCAGCCGGTCGGTGGGAACGGCGCGCAGGCCGCAGTTCACGTCTCGGAAGCGGCGATTGAAAAGCAGCCAAATGAGTTGGTTGTATAGCCAGGAGGGCAGGCGTTTGCCCAGGAAATCATCCTGGCGGTGAACCCGGATACCGTGCACGCACTCATATCCTTGCCGCACCAATTTCACCATTTCAGGGATGTGGCCTGGGTCTTCCTGCAGGTCGGCGTCGATGGTCACCGTGATCGGGGCCCTGGCCCGGGCCAACCCGGCTGCCAAGGCGGCGCTTTTGCCTGAGTGAGGGATGCGCAGCAAGGTGAAGCCCTGGCACTCTTGCAGCAGGCTCTCAGTGCGGTCGTCGGAGCCGTCGTCCACCACGATAACCTCGGCCTCCAGGGAGTCGATCAGCCCGGCCAGGCCTTTGTAAAGATCGGCTATGCAGTCTTGTTCGTTGTAGACAGGAACTACTATGGAAACGGCAGGTGATGCCTTGTTACACAGCTCAGCCTCTAATATGCTCGTTTGGCGGGCAGACACGTCAACTCCTCAAAAATGGCGGACACGGAGCTCGGCGCACGTACAATGTTGGAAAATGCTTAGTAAATTCTAACAAAACTTCCACTGCCAAAGAACCACTTAATAAGCTGAAAAGCAGTCTTTTGGGGCGGGGCTTTTGTCGGCGCGTCGACACCGGAGAGGCCCGGGCCGGTGCGAGGAAAAAGCACTATCATTGGCAGGAAAATTTAATTGCAGTACCATGGCATAAAAATAGGGGATAGGCAAGTATCCCTCATTATATCACTGAAAATTCTGGTCCTATTGGCGGGACGGGCGTCGGCGGCTCGCAACTTAGCAGGCGGTTGGCTTAAATCTAGGTACAGTGTGCGCACCGCCAGCATCTTGGGCACGATGTTCCCTGTTCGGGCGCTGGGCCGATGATTTGTTGGCAGCAAGGCCTGGCACCTGTAATTTCCAGGATCAGAGTCCCGGCGGGTTTGGCCGTCTTGCCGCCGCGTGGCGGCTTCAGGCCTTCAGGGCCTCCACCCGGTTGCGGCCTTTTCCCTTGGCCTGGTACAGGGCCTGGTCACCGCGTTTGAGCCAGGAATCCAGGTCGTCGGACTCGGGGTCAAAAGCGGCTACCCCCAGGCTTATGGTGCAGGCGATTTGACGGCCTTCGGCCTTGAAGGTGTGTCCCTGAATGCGCCAGCGCAACCTTTCGGCCACTTCCAATGCGGCTTGCAGACCAGTTTCCGGCAGGATTATGGAGAACTCCTCACCGCCCACCCGGCCAAAAAGGTCGCTTTCGCGCAGCTCTTGGCTGATCAGCTGGGTGAGCTTTCTGAGCACCAGGTCGCCGGCATGGTGCCCCAGGTTGTCGTTGACCGTTTTGAATTCATCGACATCCACGTTTATCAAGGAGATGGGGTTGCCGTAGCGCCTGGCGCGCTTGGTCTCCAAAGAGGCGGTGTACATGAACTGGCGGCGGTTGGCGATGCCGGTCAGCTCATCGGTGATGGACAGGCGGCGCAGCTCCTCCTCCATCTTCTTGAGGTTGGAGATGTCCAGGAAGCTCTCCACCAGGCGCTCCCGGCCGTCCAGGCTGACCTGGGCCACGGTCTTGAGGATGGGCCTCATTTGGCCGTTGGATTGGCGCAACTCCTGTTCGGAGTTGTCGGAGGCTTTTCCTTGATCGGTGATGGGGCATCCCCCCTTTTGATCCAGGCACAGGTAGCGGTGGCAGACAGACCCGATCACCTCAGCGGGGGAGGCCTTGAACATCTCCAGGGCCACGGAGTTGGCGTCCACGATGCGGTGGTCGGTGGGCTCGACGATGAGGATGCCCGCCTGTATGGAGTCCAACAACTCGCGCACCAGCTTTTGGCTGCGCAACAGGGCCTGCTCTATCTCGTTTCGCTCCCTGGAGTAGCGTATGGCCCGCTCCATGGTCTTGGGGTCGGTCTCGGATTTAACCAGGTAATCCTGGGCCCCCTCCCGGATAGCCTGAAAGGCGATTTCCTCGTCATCAAGGCTGCTCAGCACCACTATGGCTTTGTCCGAGAAAAGGTTTTTCATGCTGCGCAGGGTGTCCAGCCCCTCGCTGTCGGGCAGGAACAGGTCGAGCAGAATGGCGTCAGGATCAAAGTCCTGGGCCGCGGCGGCGGCCTGCTCCACAGTCTCCACCGCCCTCAGTTCATACTCGTCATTGGCCATTTCGTGCAAAATGCCTTTTATGAGCACGCTGTAGGTCTTGCTGTCCTCCACTACCAAAAGGCGAACCAAGCGGCGCATGAGATTTACCTCACCAAGACAAAATCACAAGGTGTTTGCTGTTTAGTGCAAGGCTGAAGGGCGGGACAATCACTGGTAGACCCATGGTAATAGAGCATTTTCCCCGGCGGCGTCCGCCATCCAACCTTTGGTCAGAGCATATCCGGCGAGAGGCCGGGGGGCAAGCAAATGTCCCTGCCCCGCCCCGGTAGGAGGGGTGTTTGCCCTCGGGGCGGGCAAGAAAAGCAAGTGGGTTTTGCCACACCGGAGGTGGGCCCGAACCATGCCGCTACTGCGGTCCCTCTGGCATGGCTCATGGCCCTGCTTCATGCCCGGCCAGGGCATTTGGCTCTAATGATCGGGCAGGCGGGGGGCGCTCGGCCAGGAACGGGTTTGGCAGGCCCTACCAGCCGTACTTCTTTAGGGCCTCGCGGACCGCGGCTTCCCTGGTCTGGTCGTCGATATCGATGCGCCGCGCCTTGCCTTCCTTGATCTTTTCAACCAACTGGTCCAGGTCCGCGGGCTTTTCCATGAAGTCCAGGGCCCCCAGGCGCATGGCCTCCACGCCGACTTGCACGCTGGCGTGGCCGGTAAGCAAGATTATCTGGAGGCTGGGCTTGTTGGCCAGGGCCTGCTTCAAGGTTTCCATGCCGTCCACCTTGGGCATTTGCAGGTCCAGTACGATGGCGTCGTAAAGATTCTGACCAATCTTTTCCAGGGCCTGGGCCCCGTCCAGGGCCGTGTCCACCAGGCAACCCCGGTTGCTCAGGCGTTCGCTGACGCTCTCCAGGAAGTCGGGATCGTCATCGACAACTAACACCCTGATGTCTTGCATCGCTACCCTCCTATTTGGTTGCGGCTTTGCGCGGCCGCCAGGTTCCGTTGGTTGGGCGCTTCGCCCGTCTACTCAGGTTCCAGCCATCTTACACGACCATGGGCCAGATCGTATATGGCTCCCACCGCGGCGAAGTCGCCGTCGGCCACTCCCTGCTTTATGGCCGGGCTCTGCTGGAAAAGCGTGCGCATGGTGTGCCTGACGTTTTCCTCTATGGCCCGGTCCAGCAGCTCGCCACCCTCTGCCTCGGCGGAATCGGCCATGGCCTGGTGCACTGCCGGGGCGATGCCGTCCAACAGTTGGCGCAGGCTGGCCTCGTGGGGCACCGCGTTGTCCTTGACCATGTTCAAGGCAGCGGTCACCGCGCCGCAGCTGCTGTGGCCCAGCACCACCAATAGTGGGGTGTGCACGTGCAGCATACCGTATTCCACCGAGGCCAGGGTGGCGGAGTCCAGAGCGTGTCCCGCTGTCCGTACCACGAACAGGTCCATGATGCCAACATCGAAAATAAGCTCAACCGGCACCCGCGAATCCGAGCAGGACAACACCGTGGCCAGGGCATGATGGGCTTGGTCGCCCAAATGGGCTTGGCGCCGCCGCAACATGCCGCTGCGGGGATAGCGGGGACGGTCCATCACAAAACGCTGGTTGCCTTCGCTAAGGTCGGCCAACACCTCCCGGGGCTCCGGTTTGTCGGGCCGGGCGGCGTGTTTGGCTTGCTCGTTACTGCTCATTATATTTTACCCTCCCTTGGCCCGCGCCGGGGGCAACTCCACTTCCATGAGGTTGCCATCCAGGCGCAGGTTTACTCCCAGTTCGGTCAGAAACTCAGGGGGCAGCTCCCCGGGCTCCTGCTCCAGCTCCCCCTGGAGCCGCAGCAACGCACCGGGCTCGGCGCTTTGCAGGCCCACGCGCAGCACCGATCCCCTAACCGCGGCCTGAACCATGGCCGACAGGCAGCGCCACAGCAGCCTTTCCATGTCCAGGGTGGGCAGGCCCACGCTCAGGGAGTCCGGGGTGTCCTGCTCCAGGGTCACGTTCATCAGCGCGGCCTGCCTGGTGAACAGGCCGCACATAAGCTGGAGGCACTTGACCGCGTCGCATACGGGGCCGGTCTCCTCGGCGCTGTGGGCAAAGGCGTTCAGGCGCTTGACCGCCTGGTCGGCCCGCGAAACCCGCTCTATCACCCGCCCGATAAGCTGGTGCAGGCGATCGGGGTCCGGCTCCCGCCCCTGGGCGGCCATCTCCAACATCTCGCTGATAAGGTGGCTCTGCTCATTGATGACGGCCAGTTCGTTTTTGATCTCATGGGTGGCGCTGCGGGTGACCTTGCCGAACAGCTCGGCATATCCCGGATGTTGCCCTGGGGTGTCCGCCATTGCTATTGCTCCCGTTCGCCGCCACCCTGCATCAGGGCGATCAGGTCGTCGATGTCCACCGGTTTGACCAGATACAGATCAGCCCCCATCTCCAAGGCGCGGTCCAGATCCTCCGGGGCGCTGTGCCCGGTGAGCAGGATTATGCGCGCCTCGGGGCGGGCCAGCTTGATGGCCTGGATGGCCTCGTAGCCGCTGAGCCCGGGCATTTTAAGATCCACCACCACCCAGTCGTAGGCCTGGTCCCGGACCATCTTCAGGCCCTGTTCGCCGCTGGTGGCCCAATCGCTGTCAATGTCGCGGATCTCCAGGCGCTCGCATAAAGTGGTCACCAGCTCCTTCTCATCGTCGATGAGCAAAACCCTCATTTCATACTTCCATTCTTGCGGCGTCCTCGCCGCCGGCGCCTTCCATACGGTGGGAGCGTTGCTTCACGGGCAGGTAAACAATAAAGGAAGTTCCCTGGCCGGGTTCACTGATCACGTCGATGTGTCCGCCCAGCTTCTGGACGATACCGTAGGTGATGGACAGGCCCAGGCCGGTTCCCTTCTCCCCCTTGGTGGAGAAAAACGGTTCGAAAATGTTCTTGAGGTCTTGGGAGGCGATGCCGATTCCATAGTCGGTTACGGTGATGGCCACCTGCTCGTCGTCCGGGCTGGCCACCGAGATATCTATGCTGTCGCCGTCTTCGACAGCCGCCAGGGCGTTGTTGATGATGTTTAAAAGCACCTGCTGTATTTGGCCCTTGTCGGCCTCCAGGGTGGGCACGTGGTCGGGTATGTCCACGTTGATGGTGATATTGCGGTACTGAGCCTCCCGCCCCAAAAAGCCCAACACCTCCTTGACCAGCGCGGCCAGGTGTATCTGCTCGGACTTCACCGGCAAATGGCGGGCAAAGCCCAGCAGCCGGTGGGTGATCTCGCTTACCCGGCGTACCGAGTCCTTGATCACCTTGATCTGGTCCATGAACTTTTCCTTGCGGGGGAAGTCTTCACTCAGCCCCAGGATGTCGCCCATGAGGCCCACCTTCTCGTTGATGATGGCCACCGGGTTGTTGATTTCGTGGGCCACCCCCGCGGCCAGGCGGCCGATGGAGGCCAGCTTGTTGGTGTATTCAACCTCGTGCAGCATGGCCACCCGCCTCAGGTCCGCCTCGTAGATGCGGTTGACCAGGGTGGCCGAGCCCCACCAGATGACCACCAGGATGGCGGCCACCGACAAGCCCACCATGACGATGATGTTGATGCGCAACAGATCCCACTTCTGCAGCAGGGCCGCCGGCTGCTTTACCACCACCAGCAAGAACGGCGAACCCTCCACCTTGGCCGAGGCCACCAAAAAAGGCGGCTCATCGCCTTGGCGGGTCTCGGTGACCTTGCCCACCGAGGCGGGCAGGGACTCGAAATGGGTGAGCACTCCGCCGAACAAGGTGGACGGGGTCTGGAGGACTCCTTCCTGGTTGACCAGGAAGATGTCGCCGATGGGGTGCAGGTCCGTGGCTGAGAGCAGGCTGTTGAGCTTGCCGGTGTCTATGGTGGCCCGAAGCACATAGGACTGCTCGTCATGTCGCTCATGGCGCACCGCGATGACGAAGTGGGGGAAGTTGCGGTGTCCCAGGAACACATCGCTGATGTAGATGCCCCGAATCTGCACTTCCTTGTACCAGTCTTGGTTCTTGTAGTCGCGTCCCTCCAGGTTGTATGGACCAATGTAGGCGCGCTGGATGCCCTGGCCGTCGATGAGGCCCAGGTCCACGAAGCCGCCGAAGGCCATGCGCAGGCGTCTAAAAACCGTGGACAGGTGCTTGCGGTCCGATAGCTCGTTGAAGGTGTTGGCCAGGTTCACATAGGCCAGAGCAGCCCGGCGCTCTTCCAGGAAGTTGGCCAGCTGCACCTTGTTCACTGCCAGCAGGCGTTGGACGTGGCTGGTTATCTCCTTGCGTTGAAGCTGGTACTGCTCCTCGAACTGGTAAAAGTTGATGCCCGCCAAAAACACCAGGGGGGCCAGGGTAACGGCAATGGCCGAAAACAAGGTGGTGCGCCACAAGCGGCGGTAGTTGAGCAGCTCCAGCTCCGAATCGCTCCGGTTCCAGAAAGCCGGCTTGATTTTGCGCCAGATGCCCAAGCTCAGCCCTCCTGGCCCCGCACCTTGTCATAGGCCGCTTGCATGGTCTGGGAGAGCTTATCGATGTCCACCGGCTTCTCCAGGTAGGCAAAGGCGCCCAGGTCCATGCACATCTCCATGTCGCGTTGCGAGCCGTGTCCGGTGAGGATTATCACCTCCACCTTGGGGTAGTCGCTCTTGATGCGCTTGAGCACCTCGATGCCGTCGATGCCGGGCATCTTGAGATCCAGCACCAGCACCTCGGGCTCGTCCTCGGCCACCATCTTGAGAGCCTGTTCGCCGTCGTAGGCCACCGCCGAGCCGATCTCCCTGAGCAGCAGGCGCTCGGACAAGGTCTGGGCGAACTCGCGCTCGTCGTCCACCAAAAGCACCTTGGAGGGGAGCTGGAAGTCGGCCTGACGGTACACGTCGGCATGGTAGAAGCCAGGGCCCGGCTCCACCTTGACCTCCTTGACCCCGGCCACCTGGCCGGCCAGGTCTTCCAGGTCCTTGCTCAGCTTGTTCAAGCGCAGCACCTTCTTGTTGACCTGGATGTCTATGGTTCCTCCCTTGGCAGCCACCTGGATGTCTTTGCCGCTATGCCCGTGGCCGGAAAGGACCTGCTCCACCTGGGCGGCCAACAAGAAGTCCTGCGCCGCCTGGCGCGAAATATCGGTCACCGCCAGGGGGCCTCCCTGGGCCTGCTCGACAATGAAGCCGGCGGCCTCGCCCGGCTCACGCTTGTCCATGGGCAGCAGGATGTCGTAGTGCTTGGCGTCCCAGGGGTCCAGGTCCAGCAAGTACTCCGCCCAGCGGATGGCCGATTCGTCGTCGCGGTGCACCCGGGCCAGGGCCTCCTTTTCGCCCAAGCCAAGCTCCCGACCGGCCCGGGCGGCCCGGTATTTGGTTTCGGCGATAAGGCAGACCTCCAGCACGTGACTGATGGTCCGGGGCACCAACAGGGACAGATGCCCCAGCAGGACCAGGCCGTCCTTTTCAGCCAGCAGCTTGGCCGTGGCCAGCTTAAGGGCGCTCACGGCCCGCTCTTTTTCATGGGAGAATTGGTTGAATATGGAGGTGCGGCCGTAAATGGCCCGGCGCAGCACACCGGCCTCCGGGCCGCCGTTACGGTCCACCAGGCCCATGACGTCCTCATCGCGCAGCATCTCGACCTGCAGGCGCGAAGCCACATCCTGGGCCACTTCCTCGGCCCCGCAAAAGGAGCCGCTCATTATGGTTACCACGCTCATGATTTATGCTCCCTCTCCCACGTGGACCTTGTCCAGCGGGCAGACTGTCGTCAGGGGGCAGGACTCCTCGCGCGAGTCCCGGTGCGCCGATTCATGGATGGCGGCTATGGCGTTGGCCGCCAAGGGGTAGATATGGTCTTCCCCAATCTTGGCCAGCAGGTGGGTGCGTTCCATGACATCCAATACGCCTTCTTTGATATGAGAGAAGCTAATGTCGTATCCGGCGCTGCGCACCCGGTCTATCACCAGCGACAAGGCCTCCTCGCCCGAGGCGTCAATGTCGTTGATGCCGTTGGCTACCACCAGTATATGCCTTAGATTAGGCATGTTGCGGATTCTCTCGTCGATCTGGTCTTCCAGGAAGCTGGCGTTGGCAAAGAACAACGGGCCGTCGAAACGGACAACCGCCACGTGCTCGCACTGCCTAAGCTTGAAGTGCTCGGCGTCGCGCAGGGCGCAATCGTTGTGCATGGCCAGGGCGGCCACCTTGGGCCGCATGCTCTTGTACAAAAACACCAGCAAAGAAAGGACCACGCCGATCATGATGCCCTTGTCCAGGTGAGGGGCATAGATCAGGGTGCAGATGAAGGTCAGAATGCTGATGGCGCCGTCATACCACTGGGCCCGCCAGGCGTGAATGAAACCGGTGACGTTGATCAGCCCCACCACCGCCATCATGATGACCGCGGCCAACACCGCCTGGGGCAGGTTGTAGAGCAGGGGAGTGAAGAACAAGAGCACGATGACCACCATCAGGCTGGTCACCACGCTGGACAGGCCGGTGAATGCGCCGGCCTGCAGGTTTACCGCCGACCTGGAGAAAGAACCCGACACCGGATAGCTTTTGCCCAGGCAGCCGATGATGTTGGCCAGGCCCTGGCCGACCAACTCCTGGTTGGGGTCCAGTCGCTGGCCGGTCTTGGCGGCCATGGCCTTGGCGATGCTGATGGCCTCCATAAAGCCCAGCAGCGAGATGATGATGGCATAGGGGAAAAGCTGCAGACCCACGCCCCAGTCCAGCGAGGGGATGGACAGGGTGGGCAGACCGGGCGGGATGTCGCCCACCACCGCGCCGCCGCCCATCATGGTCAGCTTGGTGGTGTCCAGGGGACGGTTGCCCACCTTGACGCGCCAGGTCCGGCCGTCGGTCTCGGTACCCGCCGGTTGGCTCCCCTCCAGATAGAAGAGCAGGTCGCCGCCCGGCTGAGGCACGCCCACGAACTTGTGGTCGCGCAGGGCGGTGCGCAGATGGTGAGCCTTGCCCTTTTCCAGCTCGATCAGGGCGGTGTCCAGGGAAGCCTCCTGCTTGAGCTTGAGGCCTTCCAGGGATTCGGTCCCCTTTTCCTGGGTAACCTGCTGGACCTTTTTGTTCACCGTGGCCCGGGCATCGCCCAACTCGTTGATGCGCTTGACCTCCTGGTTGAACTGGGTGATCTGGCCGCGCACCTGGGGAGACATAATGGAGGCCAGCTCCACCTTGCGGTCGTGGTGGAAGCCGGTGGCCCAGGAAACCAGGATGGCCGCGGCCACGGCCACCAATACGTAAGGAATCTTGGGGTTGAGCCTCTTTAGGCCGTACATCACCGCGAAGGCCCCCACCCCCATGGCCAGGGTGGGCCAGTGGGTGTAGTCCACCGCCCCCTCGATGACCCGCCAGATGGTCTCGTAGTGGTGCTCGGCCTTGTCCACGTAGACCCCGAACATCTTGGAGAGCTGGCTGGAGGCGATGATTATGGCCGCCGCGTTGGTGAATCCGTTGACCACCGGGTGGGAAAGAAAGTTCACCACCAGGCCCAGGCGCAGCACTCCCAGGAGTAGCTGGAAGATGCCCACCACCAGGGCCAGCAGGATGGCATAGGCGATGAACGCCTCGCTGCCCGCGGTGGCCAGGGGCTCCAGGCTGGCGCTGGTCATCAGCGACACCACGGCCACCGGCCCGGTGGCCAGCTGCATGCTGCTGCCGAACATGGCGGCGATCATGGGCGGCAAAAAGGCCGCGTACAGGCCGTAGTAGGCGGGTAGTCCCGCCAACTGGGCATAGGCCATGGATTGGGGTATCAGCACCAGGGCCACGGTGATGCCCGCAATGGCGTCCACCCTGAAGGCCGATACGCTGTAGTTGCGGAACCAGCCCAAGAAGGGCAGCAGGCGTACTATGATGCCCGGCTCCGAATTGTTGGCTGAGGTTTTGCTCATTGATCCAGTCCGAATTTCTTGATCTTGCGCCACAGGGACACTCGATCGATACTCAGTATTTCGGCCGCCCTGGTCTTGTTCCCCCCGGTGTGGGCGAGCACTTGCTTGATGTACTCGCACTCCTTCTCTTCCAGGGTGGGCAGCCGCCCCTTCCCTTGCTTATGGCCCGCGGCCTCCACCGCGGCCTTTACCTCCTCGGTCAGATCCGCCGTCTCCAGCCTTCCACCGGCCTTGAGCGTCACCGCCCGTTCGATGATGTTTTCCAGCTCGCGCACGTTGCCCGGAAACTCATAGGCCATGAGCATTTCCATGGCCTCTGGGGACATCTCTATGGTGTCCTTGCCTTGGTGGCTGGCGTGCTTGCGCAAAAAGTGATTGGCCAGCAGCGGGATATCATCGCGGTGCCGGCGCAGCGGCGGCAGCTCCAAACGCACCACGTTGATGCGGTAGTAGAGGTCCGAGCGGAAAATTCCCTCCTCCACCAGGGCGGACAGGTCGCGGTGGGTGGCGGCCACGATGCGCACGTCCACCGGGATGGGATCGGTGCCGCCCACCCTGGTCAGCTCCTTTTCCTGTATCACCCTTAGGAGCTTGACCTGCATGGCCTTGGGCATGTCGCCGATCTCGTCCAAAAGCACCGTGCCCCCATTGGCCGCCTCGAACAAGCCCGGCTTGGTGGCGTTGGCCCCGGTGAAGGCGCCCTTTTCGTGGCCAAAGAGTTCGCTGACCAAAAGCTCCTGGGCAAAGGCGCCGCAGTTGAAGGCCACGAAGCGCTTCTCGGCCCGGTGACTGGCGTGGTGCAGGGCCCGGGCGAAAAGCTCCTTGCCGGTGCCGGTCTCGCCCACGATGAGAACGCTGCTGTCGCTGGGGGCCACCTGGGCCACCACCCGGATCAGTTCCTGGATACGCGGATGGTTGCCCACGATGCCCTCCACCCCGTCGCGGGCCCTTAGGTCCTGCTTGAGGGTTTCCACCTCGCGGGTGAGGCGGGCCTTTTCCAGGGCATGGGCCACCTGGGCCCTGACCTCGTCGATCTTGTAGGGCTTGGCGATGTAGTGGAAAGCGCCGTGCTTCATGGCCTGGATGGCCGAATCCACCGAAGCGAAAGCGGTGAGCATGATCACCTCGGTGGTGGGGCTGGCGCGCTTTACCTCTTCCAGGACCCGCATACCGTCTATCTTTTCCATGCGCAGGTCGGTGAGCACCAGGTCGTAGGGCTTCTTGGCAAAAAGCTGCAGGGCCTCGGCCCCGCCGGAGGCGGCGGTCACCTGGTACTCGCCGCCGTGCTCCAGGATGTGCTGCAGGTTCTTGCGGGCCAGGGCGTCGTCTTCCACTATGAGGAGCTTGGGCTTGGTACTCATGACTCAGCTCCTCCCGGTGTCCATGGGCAGGATTATGGTGAAGCGGGCCCCGCGCCCGTCCTTGTTCTCGGCCTCTATGTGGCCGTTGTGGCGCTCCACCACCCCGTAGGTGATGGACAGGCCCAGGCCGGTGCCTCTGCCCACGTCCTTGGTGGTGAAAAAGGGATCGAAGATGCGCGGCAACACCTCGCTGGGAATGCCCGGGCCGGTGTCTTCCAGCACCAGCTCCACCCGCCTGGTCTGGGCCAGGGTGCGCGCGGTTATGGTCAGGGTGCCGGCCTCGCCCATGGCCTGGACGGCGTTCATGGCCAGGTTCAACAGGGCTTGCACCATGTGGGCCTTGTCCATCTGCACCTGGATGCCGTCGGGCACCAGCAGGCGCACCTCCACCCCGGAGGGGATCTCGCCCCGGATCAATTTGAGGCCATCCTCCACCACGGTGCGCAGGTTCTCCCGGCGCAGCCGAAAATCGCGCTGGCGGGCGAACTCCAAAAGGGAGCTGACGATGTCGCGGGCCTTGGCCACCTGCTGGTCTATGGCCGCCAATAGCTCCCGGTGATACTCGCCCACCTCCTGGCCCAGCTCTTCCAAAAGTATCTGGCAGGAGGTGGAGATGTTGTTCAGGGGATTGTTCAGCTCGTGGGCCACGCCGCTGGTCAGGGTGCCCAGGGCGGTGAGCTTTTCGGTCTGGATCATTTGCTCATTGTTGTGCCTGAGCTGCTTGACCATGCGGTTGAAGGCCTGGACCAGGCTGCCGATCTCGTCACGGTGCTTGGCCCAGGGGATGGTCTGATAGTCGCCGTGGGCCACCACCTCGGTGGCTTCTTCAATGACGTGCAGGGGGCGTATGAGGCGGGCGATGAGCGAGTAGGCCAAGATGGCCCCCAGCCCGGCCAGGAGCACCAAGAAGGCCACCAATAGGGGACGGTATTCACGCAAAAGGTCGGTGATGCCCTGGCGCTCGGAGCGGGCCAAGACCTCCAGACGCTGGATCAGCTCCTTGCCCGAGGCGCGCAGCTTGGTGATGGCCTGGTCCATCTCGGCCACCCCGGAGCCGCCGCCAAAGTGATCATGCACCCATACGAACTGGCGCCGGTAGTCGGCCGAGACCTTTTGCAGCCCGGCGATGGCCGCCTCGCCGTGGCCGCGCGTCAGGTGCTTACGGTCGGCGGCCAGCATGGCCTCGTAGCGGTCAAGATAGTCCAGGGCTTGGCGGAAGTCCTGGTCGTGGCGGTATAGGAAATAGTTCTTCTCGTAGCGCCGGGCCTCCAGGGCCATGTTGACCATGCCGTCGGCCTGACTCAGGAAGACCAGTTTTTGCTCCATGCCCAGGAAGTAGCTGTAGCTGAGCACCCCGAAAAGGGCCATGCCCAAAAAGGCGGCCACAAACCCCACCGCCAGGCGAACCCTGATTTTGCTCAGTCCCTGCCAAATCCCCATGATGTTCTCCGCTCCCGCCCCGGCTGCCGCATCTCGGCGGCTCTTTTGCCCGGCAAAAAGGCCTCGAAGTCCCGGCAATGGCGCGAAGAGGCTATGCACATCTGACGCATGCATGCCCTCTATTGCATGTAAGAATCATGCCAAAGACCTATATGCCCCGGCTCAACCGGTGATTATAGTTGTGAAAAACCCCTCAAGCCGCCATCCGCTCCGGCCTTTGCCGGTGTTGTCATTTGCAACAATAGCTAATGGGTAAACCCACAAATTGCCGCGATATTACAAGCAATTATACCAAATATAGCCTACCTGGCGGAAAGTGTTTCATAATTCAACGATAAGCCCGGTGCGTGGGCCGAGGGATGTGAGCGGCCAAGGCCATGGATAGGCGAAGGGCCCGCATAGGCCTGGCAGGCCCGGCCGCCGCGCTCGGCCAAAAAAATAAATCCACCCTTGCCCCAAGGGGCGCGGCATGGGAGCCTGGGGACCACAAGATGGCCGTAAAGGTCCATGAATATGTGCTGTTAGGGGGTAGTTGTGCTGGCGGGAATCAAGGCCTATACCGACAAATGGTACCAAGGTTATGCTTTTCAGGGGATGGCGGTGTTGGGGGTGGCCCCCATTCTCATTCCCATCATAGTGGCCAAACTGGGCAGCAATTCGGACGCTGGGGCAGTGGTGGCCGCCTTTTACCTGGGGCAGCTCACCGCCCCACTGTGGGGGCACCTTACCGACAAGGGTGGCCTGTACCGCGCCATCTACTCTCTGGGCTACGTCCTTTTGGCCGTGGGCATGGGTGCTTTCGCCTTTACCCATGACCTGGCCTTTTGGCTGGGTCTGGCCTTTGTGCAGGGGGCGGGCTCGGCGGCCACCAACACCGTGGCGGCCATGTTCATCGTGGAGTTCAAGCCCAAGCAGGAGTGGGAACCGCGCATAGGCTGGATGCAGACCTTTTACGGCACGGGCCAGGCCCTGGGCCTGGGCCTGGCCGCCGCCGCCCAGCTGGCCCCCTTGTGGGGCATGGGCCTGGCCGCCGCCCTGATGGTCCCCGGATATATCCTTGGCCGCCGGGGCCTTCCCCCGGACAAGGCCCGCCACAAGGTGGACAAGGTGATCCTCAAGCCCCACTCCATTCGGCCCGCCCGCCACGCTTACAGCCAGCTGCACCGCAGCCGGGCCATTTCCCTTGCCGGGATCAAGAACCTGGCCAAGGAATGGAAAGGCCCCTTCGGCCTTTATATCCTGAGCTGGCTGTTGGGCATGTTGGGCACCTGGATGGTCTACAACCTCTACCCCCTGTTGATGAAGGACCTCTATGGGGTGGACGCGGGCATGAGCTCATTGACCTACGCCATCGCCGCCACCTTGGGGGTGTTCGCTTACGCCCCCTCCGGGATGCTGGCCGAGAAGATCGGCGATGGGCCGGTGCTGGTGATCGGTATTCTGATGACCCTGGTGTCCATGGTGGGCATGGCCCTGCTGGCCTATGTGAACACCGGCTACAACTGGTGGCTCAGCCAGGCGGTGTTCATCTCCATGCCCATCGCCTGGTCTCCCTTGATCGTGGCCGGCACCGCTTACACCGCCCAGCTGGCCACCATGCCCGAGGGCAACGCCCTGGGGATTTTCAACTCCAGCACCGCGGTGGGTTCAGTGCTGGGGGCCTTGGCCGCTGGTTGGCTCTCCGATGCCTGGGGCTACGGGGTGGTGATGATCGGGGCCACCGCCTTGACCGTGGCCAGCCTGGCAGTGCTGGTGTGGCTGCTGTTGCAACGGCGGGGTAGTGCCAAGAAGGCCCCAGAACCGGCTTAAACCTCAGGTCTGGCCAAAACTTTGCCGGGCCCCCGCCACTGGGAGGCCCGGCGAATTTTCGCGATTGTAACTCGCCTTAGTTGTTTTTCTGCCTTTCGCCCTTGGGCAGCTTCTCTCCCTTGGGCATCACTTCCTTGCCGTCCTTGTACTGGGGATAGACCCAGCCGCCGGGCACAAAGTCGCACTTGGGGGCCACCAGCTCCTTGTACAGATCGGGCCGGCGGTCCTTGAGGTAGTTGCTCTCCGGGTGGCTGGCTCCGTAATAGGCCGGGATCACGTCAGCAATGAGCATGGTGTCCTGCTGATGACCCGCAGCCACGATCACGTCGCCGTGGGGACCGCAGATAATGGAGTTGCCCCGGTAGTGCCACTCAACACCTTTGAGCGACTCATAGCCGCAGTGGTTGCTGTAGGCGAAGAAGATGTTGTTGGCATAGGCATAGGCCGGGATGAGCAGGCGGGAGATGTCCGGGTAGGGGACGGCGCTGCGCTGGCCGTCGGGCTTGGTGGCGTAGCAGTCCGCCGCCGTGGGCCCCACCACCAGCTTGGCCCCCTTGAGGGCCAGGATGCGGGTGAGCTCGGGGAACTCGCACTCGTAGCAGTTGAGCACGCTCACCGGGAAGCCGTTTACCTTGAACACCGGGCACAGCTTGTCGCCGAAGCTCCAGTTGGCCCGCTCGTCCCGGCCCCAAAGGTGGGTCTTTTTGTAGCTGGCCACCAGACCGCCGTCGGCGGAGATCACCGCGATGCTGTCAAAGTACATCAGCTTGCCGTCCTTACCCTTAACCTTTTCGGCGTAGGGCACCAGCAGGGCCATTTTGTACTGCTTGGCTATTTGGCGGCACTTGGTGACGATGGGGCCGTCCTTGAACTCGGCTTCGGCCTGGGCCTCGGGGCGGCTCATGGTGTAGCCGTTTACGTATAGCTCCGGAAAGCTAAGTAGCTGCACCCCGCGCTGGGCCGCCTGCTTCACCGCCTCTTGCAGGCGGGCCATGTTCTTGGGAATGGCCCCCTGGCCATAGGCCCCCTGGGCCTGGTACACGCCCAGGCGCACACCCTGGCCCGCCTTGGGCGGCTGGGCGTAAACGCTCATCTTGAACATGAGTTGGTGGTAGCTGTTCATGACCGTGCGGTCGTAGCGGGGCGAGCAGCAGTCCGGCACCGGACCGGCCCAGGCCGGAGCCGCCAGGGCCGCGGCCAGTAGCAGAGTCAGGAAAAATCTTTTCATCATCCCCCTCCTTGGGGCAGTGCGAAGCCCCACCAAGGTTTCGGTGTTTATCCAGCAATACCTTTTTTAAACAAAACCGCGCAAGTGCTGGTGCAAAATGATTCCAAACCTTGGGCCTATGGCTGATACAGACCCTGATTGGCTTGGCCGCCATATAGAACCGGTGGCGGTTGGAGCCGTGTAGTTTGCTTTTTAAATCAGGCCAGGGATTGTCCTTACGGCTATGAAATATTGCGGGCTGGTTTCCAAAGTATCGAGCCGTCGAAAGCATAACAACAGGCGGGAATTATCACCGCATATGTGTCGCAGGGTGAGACATGTGTTGCAGGTTAATTTAATTTTCTCATCCAGCAAAAACCCGACCGATTAGATATAAAAAAGTTAACTTTCTAATTTCCCTAAGCTTATCTCGCACCGTTAAAAGTATGGATAATTGGCATGTGTATTGCTCTTAATACTATGGCGAATACTAGTAAATTATAATTAGGTCCGTTTTGACTCCTGATAATTTGCCTTTGCCATCTGCCCCGATAGGTGCTCAGGGGTGGGGAGGATCTCCACCAGCCAAGGAGGAGGGGAGGCTCTATGGTTTAGGTGCGAGTGCGGATCATCTAAGGAAAAACGGGCGGGCCGCATTTTTAAATTGCACATCTCTGATAGCCCTTCTTGATTGACTTTCATCGAAATTATTAATTGTTTTTAAAATACCCGGGAGAGATCACCGTGAAACACAGACTAATGAAGTTGGTATTAGTTTTGATCGGCATTTCGTTGGTGTGCATGGCCGGCCAGGCCATGGCCGAAAACAAGTACATGCCCAAACCGTCCAAGTGGGGGCCCGATGACCAGATCGGCAATGCCAACTACCTGACCCCCAAAAAGGTCCTGGAAGCATCGAGGCTTATCAAGGAAGGCAAGGTCTTCGACCTGGGCAACGAATACTACAAGGGCTTTCCCGCTTACCCCCCCCGGGACGTCTTTGTCTGGCTGTTGGTCCATGGCCTTACGGTGGACCCCCCGCGCGGCTACGACAAGGCCACGGACATGGAGGAGTTCGTGTCCATGTCCACCGGCCTGTCCACCCAGCTGGACGGCTTCGCCCACGTGGGGCACGACCATGTTTTTTATAACGCGACCCCCCAAAAGGACATCGTGAGCGCCGCTGGAGCCAAGAAGTTCGGCATGGAGACGGTGCCCCCCCTGGTGACCCGGGCGGTGCTGGTGGACATGGTGGATTTCCTGGGGCGCAACCTGGGCGACGCAGAAGAGATCAGCCTCAAGGACTTCAAGGCCTGCCTGGCCAAGCATAAGCTGGAGATTCAACCCGGTGACGCGGTGCTGATCAACACCGGTTGGATGCGCATGCTGGGCACCGACGACAAGAAGTTCGGGGCCAGCAACCCGGGCATCAGCGAGGATATCGCCTGGTTCCTGGTGGACAAGGGCGTGGTAGGCGTGGGCACCGACCAGTGGTGCACCGAGGTCTACCCTCACAAGGGCTTCCCCAAGGACCTCTATGGCGCGGGCTTTATCCCCTGCCACGTGATCCTGTTGGGCAACGGCGTCTATCAGTTCCAAAACCTCAGGCTGGCTGAACTGGCCAAGGCCTGCAAAAAGGACGGGAAATATGACTTCTTCTTCAACTTCACCCACCCCAAGATTCGGGGCACGGTGCAAGGTATCGGCCAGCCCATTGCCATAAAGTAGCTGACCCCGTCCTACCCGGCGCTGCGCGGCCCAAAAATAAACCGCGCATCACTGTCCGCGGCAGCGCACTTCCCCAGGGGCCGTGAATGACTTACCCCCAAAGGGCGTCATTCGCGGCCCCTTTCATCCCACCTGCTTGAGGCTTTGCAGGCTGCGGGCGGCCAGCCCTTTGTACAGCTCTAGGCCCTTGGCCGTGGCCTCCAGGCGCCGGGCGCTCAGCGGCCCCTTGACCTGGGCCGGGTGGCCCTGGGCCAGGTGCCCGGCGGGCACTTCCATGCCCACCGGCAGCAGGGAACCCGCGGCCACCATGGCCTTGGCCCCCACCTTGACCCCGGCCAAAAGCACCGCGGCCATGCCGATCAGAGCCTCGTCGCCCACCTGTGCGTCGTGCAAAATGGCTCCGTGGCCTATGATCACTCCCCGGCCCACGATCACCGCCCGGCCGGGGTTCATGTGCAGCACGCTGTTTTCCTGCACATTGCTGTCCGGCCCTATTTTGATGCGGCCCAGGTCGCCCCTTAGGGCCGCCCCAGCCCCGATAAAGCAACCCGCGGCCACGCTTACTTCCCCAATAAGGGCTGCCTGAGGGTGCACGAATGCGCTGGGATCCACCTTGGGGATTTTGTCCTCAAACTGATAAAGGGCCAAACTCTTCTCCTCGCTGGTGGGGACAAAAAAACCGCCAGCGTCATTGTAAGCCAACCAGGATATTTCGTGAAAATTTTGAGGCACCCAACAAGGGATAAGCGTCCATGGGGCCGTTATAAAAAAAGTTAATCTGGATAAGGTGCAGACCGCACCCATTACCGGAACAGCCAGACGCCGTAGGGCAAGGCGACCCAAGGCTTGGGCTGCCAAGGAGCTTCAAAGGGAGCGGTTGCCGTATATGGTGGCATTTTGGCTACTCGACCCGATCCGCCGCCAGCGGCACGCTGGGTGAACGAGGGACGCAGGGGTAGTCTATCTAACCCGAGGACCGAGTGACGCCGACAACGCAGCCATGCGGGGTCTGGCGAAGCCGACAGCATATGTGAAATGTCCAAGTTGAATAAAAAACCGTCGGCCGCCAGGCAAGGGGCTGGGCAGAGGTTATCTCCCTGTCCCTCTCACCTGGAAGCCGACGGCGGGCCGATTGCGCGGGGGCTTGGCTGCGTTAGTGGGGTTCGCTTAAGCGCTACCCGCGCCCTCGGGCCCAGATGAAATTTCCAGGCTAGAATCCCCCCGGCCTTGAGCCGGGCCTGCCGCCGCCCGGAGGGCCGCCGGGGCCGCCGCCTTGGCCCTTTTCAGATTCAAAGCGTTTGCGCTGCCCCTTAAGGTAGTCGATGTATTCATCCATCTGGTCCTCGGTGAGCACCTTGCTAAGGGCCTTTTGGGTGTTCAGCTCCACTTGATGAACCCCCTCAAACATCTTTTGCATATCTTTTGGGTTGTTGCTGGCCGATCCCTGCTCAAATAATTTCTGCTTCTTGTCCTCGCCGGCCCTGATGATCTGTTTGACCTTTGCCGCCTGTCCCGGCTTGAGCTTCAAGCGGATGGTGATCTCGCGCATGGTGTTTTCCAGGCGCTGAGCCGGGTCCATCTCCGGGCGCGCGCCGGGAGGCGGGCCGGACGGGGCTCCGGCGGGCCCGCCGCCGGGAGGGCCGTCTTGGGGCGAGGGGCCGCCGCAGCCCATGGCGGCTACCAACAGCAGGAGGGGAATCAGGTGGCGGATCATGGGTGATGCTCCAATAGGTGATTAAAGATATTGCCGCTTTTTCGGTAAAGGGTTCCGCTCTTAGCCGCTGGCCGGGACTCCGCTGGTTTGGGTGGTGAACTCCTGGGACACCCAACCAGAGTCGCCGTTGGGGGAGCGCACGAACAGCCAAGAACCGGTGCGGCCCAAAATACTCAAGTCGGCCCCCAGGTTGACCACCTGCAAAACAGGGTAGGCCAGGCCGGGGCCGCTACGCACGTTCAGGGCCTGGGCGATCACCGTGGCCGTACCGGAGGAGCCTTGCGCCGGCGCCACCACTCCGGTGGGCGCACTCACCACGGTTTGGGCAGGGACGGCGGCTGGGGGAGAAACCACCACATAGCCACCCGGCGCGGGCCGGTAATAAATGCCGTTATATAGGTAATAGTTGATCCCGCCGAACACCATCACCCGGAAGCCGGGAGGCAGGACGCTGATAACTAAGCCCACCGGCGGGAACACCGACATATAGCCGCCACGCCAGGGCCGGTAGTACCGGCCGCCCCAGAAGTAATAGGGGGCGCCTCTAACCACCACCCGGCGATGACCCGGAGGGGGGGCGCCGCGCCAGCCGGGGCCGCCACCATGGCCGCCGCCGTGGCCGTTCCAGTGTCCTTTGCCCCCTCCACCCCCCGGTCCGCGGGCTGCCGCCGGAGCGGCCAGGCCCAGGGTGAGGGCGATGAGGGCGGTAAGCAATATGAGCCCCACCTTGCGAGGGGCATGACGTAGGCGTGGCATGGTTAGTCCTCCTTAAAAAGCAACCAAGTCATGGTCTGGTGCGTATCTTTTAGCGAAGCAAAAAGAGTGCCCACCAGGCCTGCAAAGCAAATTTGAGTGTTTACTCAGTTTATTTGCCGGGTTGGAAAGCAGGGCCCAGCGGGCCGGGCAAGCGGGAAGGCTGATAGTCGCAACTTTTTTATGCGGGCATAAGTGAGAATGGGTAAATTTTTTGCGCCCAGGCGGGCACAAAAAACGCCCCGGCCATTACGGGCCGGGGCATGGGCTATATGCAGCCTTGTGCGGTGTAGTCTATTTGGCGGCGCGCATGTGCTCCGGGCCGCGTACGGTGAGAACCGGGCAGGGGGCGTGACGCTGCAATTTTTCCGCCGCGCTGCCGAAAAGCACTCCGGCCACGTCGCCGCGTCCTTTGCTGCCCACCACCAGCATATCCGCGCCGGTCTCCTTGATGGCGTGGATGATCTCTTCCCAGGGCAGGCCTTGTTTGAACACCAGCTTGGTATCCACCCCCTGGGCCCGCGTCAGGTAATCCTTTTCAATAAGCTCTTGGCGGTCGTCGATGGTCCTCTGGATGATCTCGCCGCGGTCCAGGCCCAGGCCCGCTCCGCCGTACTGCTCCAGGGAGTCCAAGTAACGTGTATTGATGACATTCACCAAGATAAGCTCCGCACCCAAGGCCCGCGCAAGGGTTAGGGCGTGCAAAAAGGTGTCCTCGGAGTACTTGGAGAGGTCGATGGCGGCCATCACCTTTTTAATTTCCACTTGATCCGCTTGCATGATCGCTTCCTCTTCAGTTTGGTTGGCACTGCCGGGCCCAATGGCTCCTATCAATTTTTTGCCATTTATTTACTCAAATGGCCAGCGTTAATCCCGGATTTGGGCCGGGCTTGCTTGCTGGGCAGCTAATCCACCAGCACCCGGTCCTGATGGCTCGGGGGGGCGGATACCACGAGAAAAGCAAGGTCTTGCTCGCCTTGGTTCAACAGCCGGTGCGGGGTTTGGGGCTCTACGGACAGCCCTTGCCCAGGGCTGATGATAAGAGTCTCCTCTGGCAGCTCCATAGTGGCCCGGCCGGAGAGAACATAAAAAAACTGCTGAGAGTGCTGGTGATAATGGCGCGCCTCGGCCCCGCCCGGTGGCACGCGCTCCTCAATGACGCTAAGGCCGCCTGATTTCAGCAGGTGCCAACCATCGCAAATTTCACCCCAGGTGTAATGTTCGGCATTGGCGGGACTTATGGTTTTCATGGCCTACCTCACCTTTTTGCTTGGATATTTTCTATGTCAGCCGGTACGGACGGCCCTGTTTTGATTTTTGCCGCCAATCCCACCTTGTGGCCGGGGCTATTTGCCTACAGGCTTCCCGGTTACTAGGCCTGGGAGGCCCGGGCATAGTCCTTGTCCCCGGCGGGGATAAACAGGGCCACCAGGGCGCTGAGCAAGGGAAGCACGGTGATGATATGTATGACCGAGTTCACTCCCCAATGGTCGGCCACCACTCCCATCAGGGTGGCTCCAACTCCGCCCAGGCCCATGGCAAAGCCCACCAGCATGCCCGAAACGGTGCCCGCCCGGTCGGGCAGAATCTGTTGACCCATGACGATGCAAACCGACCAGGAGGACAGCAGCACCCCGCCCACCAGGGCCAACACGATGTAGAGCAGCATGCCCGGCTGAAGCATCTGCAGCCAGATCATAAGGGGGGTGACGATAGCCACGCTGATCACGAAGAAACGCTTGGGCCCCATTTTTTCGGCCAGGGGAGCCCCGGCCAAGGTGCCCACAACCCCGGCGGCCAGGAAGATGGTTAACAGCGAACCCGCGGTGACCGGGTCGCCATGCAGCACGCTGACGAAATAAAAAGGTATAAAGGTGGCGATGCCGGTGTGCACCCAGGCCCTGACGACCACCGCTCCCATGAGGATGCCCAAGGGTTTCAGGCGGCCCCTGAGCGGCTTGCGCTGGGGGTGGACCTGCTCTTGGGCCTGCTTGCCGTTTTTGCGGGTGAGACGGCGCCAGTAGGCCAGGATCAATACGGCCATGGTCACCCCGGGGATCGCGAAAAGCAGGGTGCCGTTGAATCCGCCCCAGGAATAAAAGGCCATGATCATCACCGGCCCCAGGGCCAGGCCCGCGTTGCCCCCCACCATGAACCAGCTCACCCCCACCACCTTGCGCGAACCGGCGGAGCCCAAGACCCCCTTGAAGGCCTCGGGATGGAAGCTGGCCACTCCCAGCCCGGAGAAGATAACCACCAGCATGAGCAGGGTGTAGTTGGGGCAGATGCCGATAAGCCCAAAGCTGAGCCCGGACACCGCCACTCCCAACGGCACCAGCCAGCGCAGATTCAGGCTGTCGGTAAGGTGGCCGAACAATGGCTGGATCACCGAGGAGGTGAGGTTCATGACCATTATCAAGGCGCCGGCCTGGGCATAGCTCAGCGAATGCACCTGTTTTAGGATGGGAAGAAAGGCGGGCAGGGCCCCGGTGGTGGTATCGGTCACCAAGTGGGCGAGGATCAAAAGGATCAGAGCAACGGCGTTCATTAACTAAGTCTCACCTTGTGCTGCGGCGGGCAGGGGGCCGTCGATGATGAATAACAGATTTTAATATTATAGGAGCGGTCAAGCCCCCGAGGGAAATAGAGAGGCCCGGCGGCGGGTTGCCGCCTGGCCGGTGCGGGACGGAGTGGCCGGTTAAAAGGGCCGGGGCCACCAAGGCCCCGGCCCAGCATCAGGAGGGAAGTTGGTCACGCCGCTTTGGCGATGACCAAGGAAAGCCACGATCCGTCGTCTCAGAAGTAAAAAAAGGACCCTCCAAAGCGTCCGTCCCGGATGCGGGGCCGGAAAATGATGGCGGTTTCCGGCCGCGGTGGCTCATGGGTCGGACCTTGTAAGGGTGAAGCCGCTCCTCAGCCGGCATAACAGCCAGCCCCCAAAATTGCTTCGAGCGGTATCACCCTTGGTTGCCACGATAATTGCCTTTTCCCCAGATGGGCGCCCTTTTCCCGAGACAGGCGAGGGCGCCGGATCGTGTTTGGACCGTTGAACAAGCAACGGCTGTGCCAGTGGCGCACGCAAAAAGATGATAGCGCTAATTGTTTGTTTTAACTAAACAATATGGTGATACACTGCGTGGGGCTCAAGCCGGGTTAAGCATACCGGAGGGTATTTGGAACATGTAAATGTTACCTCGGGGTAGTTTCGACGGCGCGCAGGCAATACACAAGCCGGGCCACGGAGCCCGGCTTGTGAGGCTATGAGAGCCGCGCTCAGTCCATGAGAATGCGCTCGTCGGGCTTTTGTTCGCCTGGCGCGCACAGGGAGGCGTCGGCCTCTTTGCGGCCGGGCAGCACCAGGTTTAGCACCACCCCCAGCACCCCGGCCAGGCCGATGCCGGCCAGCTTGAAGGTGCCGATGGGAAGGGCCATGCCCCCGGTGCCGAAGATGACGATCAGGGCCACGATGGTCATGTTCCTGGGGTTCATGAGGTCGTGCCCGGCGCGCACCAAGGTGTTGATGCCCACCACCATGATGGCCCCAAACAAGAGCACCATGATGCCGCCCATCACCGGGGTGGGGATGGTGAGCAAAAAGGCCCCCAGCTTGCCCACAAAGGCCAGGGCCATGGCCACGATGGCCGCCCAGGTCATGATGGCCGGGTTGAAGGCCCGGGTCAGGGCCACGGCGCCGGTCACCTCGGAGTAGGTGGTGTTGGGCGGGCCGCCCAGGAAAGAAGCCAGGCTGGTGGCCAGGCCGTCGCCCAACATGGTGTTTTTGATGCCCGGGTCTTTAATATAGTCCCGGCCGGTGATGCCGCCGATGGCCAGGACGTCGCCAAAGTGCTCAATGGCCGGGGCGATGGCGATGGGAACGATGTAGAGAACCGCCTCCAGGTTCCAGGTGGGCATGGTGAAGTCCGGCACCGCCAGCCAGGGGGCCTTAGCCACGGGAGAGAAATCCACGATGCCGTATATCAGCGAGAGCACATAGCCCGCCCCGATGCCTATGAGGATGGGCACCAGGCGCAGCCAGCCCTTGCCCAGCAGGGACACGGCGATGGTAACCGCCAGGGAAAGCAGGGAGATGACCAGGGCGGTGCTCTGGGGGAACAGCACCGCCGAGCCGTCGCCGGTCTTGCCCAGGGCCATGTTTACCGCCACCGGGGCCAGGATAAGGCCGATGACCATGATCACCGGGCCGGTGACCACCGGGGGCAGCACCCTCTTGAGGATGTCCGGCCCGCCGATGCGCACCACAAAGCTGATGACCACGTACAGGCCCCCAGCCGCGGCCAGGCCGCACAGGGTGCCGGGCACGCCCCAGGTCTGGGTGCCGTAGATGATCGGAGCGATGAAGGCAAAGGAGGAGGCCAGGAAAACCGGCACCTTGCCCTTGGTGACTATCTGGAACAACAGGGTGCCCGCCCCGGCGGTGAACAGGGCCACGTTGGGGTTGAGGCCGGTGAGCAGAGGCACCAGCACCAGGGCCCCAAAGGCCACGAAAAGCATCTGAGCCCCCAAGAGCAGGCCCTTGGGCGAAAATTGGTAGTCGGGATTGGAAAGATCGCTCATGGCCTCCCCTTGGCAGAAAGTTTCAAGGATATTTCGCTGGCGTAACCTTTATTTGGTGCCGAATATCTTGTCCCCGGCATCCCCCAGGCCGGGCAGTATGTAGCCGTTTTCATCCAGGCCGTGGTCCACCGAGGCGGTGTAGATGTCCACGTCCGGGTGGGCCGCCTCCACCCGCTGGATGCCCTCTGGCGCGGCCACCAGGAAAATACCCCGGATCTGGCCACAGCCCGCCTGCTTGAGCAATTCGATGGTGGCCATCAAAGTGCCGCCAGTGGCCAACATGGGGTCCAGAATCAGGGCCATGCGGTGCTTGATGTGCTTGGCCAGCTTCACGTAATACTGCACCGGCTGCAGAGTCTCTTCGTTGCGGTAAAAACCCACCACGCTCACCTTGGCCCCGGGGATCATGTCCAGCACCCCGTCCATGAGCCCCAGCCCAGCCCGGAGGATGGGCACCACGGTGATTTTCTTGCCCTTGATTTCCTCCACCTGAACCTTGCCCGCCCAGCCCTTGATGGTCTTGGGCTCGGTGGTCAGGTCCTTGGTGGCCTCGTAGGTCAACAGCAGGCTGACCTCGCTGGCCAGGGCCCGGAAGCTGGAGGTGCTCAGGTCGTGTTTGCGCAATATCCCCAGCTTGTGACGTACAAGAGGGTGGTCTACCACGTGGACAGCCAAGGAGGTCTCCTTTAAGGTAGGTCGTGAATGGTTCCTCATTTCTAATTGACCCAGGCTTCTGGGTCAACCCGCATTTTGCACGCCCACTCTGCCTGCCATTTCATGCAAACGTAACAGTCTTGCCTCAGCGCCGTTAAACCACTTGTCTAGATTGAAAGCCGTATACAAACCGTTTGCCCCTTTAGCGCCCACCTCGGAAGGACGCATAGTCAGGAGCTTGGCGCAATGATCAGTTTGAACGATGTATCCATGGTTTATCCCAACGGGTTCATCGGCCTGCACCCCCTGAGCATAGAGTTTCACCCAGGCCAGTTCACCGTGTTGATCGGCACCTCCGGCGCGGGTAAGTCCACCTTGCTGCGCTGCCTCAATTTCCTCAACCGCCCTTCCACCGGCACTGTAAAGGTTGAGGGCCTGGGCTGCTTGGGCTCGGGCACCAGCCTGCGCCGCCACCGCCGCCGCACGGCCATGGTCTTTCAGCAACATCAGCTCATCGGCCGCCACAGCGCGCTCAAGAATGCCCTGGTGGGCCGCTTGGGCTACCACCACCCCCTGCGGGGTCTGGCGCCATTACCCAGGGCGGATCAGCGCTTGGCCCTGGAGTGCCTGGAGCGGGTGGGTCTTTTGGACAAGGCCTTCGAGCGGGTGGATAAGCTTTCCGGCGGGCAGCAGCAGCGGGTGGGCATCGCCCGGGCCCTGGTGCAAAAGCCCCGCATCATCCTGGCCGACGAGCCGGTGGCCAGCCTGGACCCGGCCACCTCGGACAATATCCTCTCTCTACTGCACCGCATCTGCGTGGAGGACGGCATCCTGGCCATCGTCAGCCTGCACCAGGTGGAGCTGGCCCGGCGCTACGCGGACAGGGTCTTGGCCCTGGCCGGCGGGCGGCTGGTTTTCGACGGCCCGCCCAGGAACCTGTGCTCCGAAACCCTGGAGGATATCTACAACTGCACCACCCTGGCGGCTTAGCCCCAAGGTTTGCATATAGGTCTTCGCGTGGTTGGCCAACCCCGCTTTCAACCAAACGTCCCATTCATTACAAGGAGAACCCAAGTGCGCAAATTAGCCGTTGCCTTTACCTTGGTTTTGGCCCTGGCTTTCTGCCTGGCCCCCGCGGCCCTGGCCGCCGGTGACCCGGACCCCAAGGTTCTCAAGGTGGCCCTGCTGCCCGACGAGAACGCTTCCACGGTGATCAAGAACAACAAGCCCCTCAAGGACTACCTGGAGGGTAAGCTAAACCGCAAGGTGGAGCTGATCGTGACCACCGACTACTCCTCCATGATCGAGGCCATCCGCCACGGCCGCATCGACCTGGCCTACTTCGGCCCCCTGAGCTATGTGATGGCCAAGAGCAAAAGCGACATAGAGGCCTTTGCCGGGCTGAGCAAAAAGGGCAACACCACCTATAACGCGGTGGTGATCGCCTACGCCCCCAGCGGCATCAAGACCATCAAGGACATCAAGGGCCACGACGTGGCCTACGGCGACCCGGCCTCCACCTCCAGCCACTTGATCCCCAAGTCCATGTTGGCCGCCGAGGGCCTGCAGGCGGGGCGCGACTACAAAGCCCACCACGTGGGCGCTCACGACGCAGTGGCGGTTACCGTGCAGTCAGGCAAGGCCCAGGCCGGCGGCCTGAGCAAGCCCATCTTCGAGACCCTGGTGGCCAAGAAGGTCATCGACCCCAACAAGGTCATCGTGTTGGCCGTGTCCAAGCCCTTCCCCCAATACCCCTGGACCATGCGCTCGGACCTCAAGCCCGAGCTCAAGGTGCAGATAAAAGAGGCCTTCCTGACCCTGCACGACAAGGTGGTGCTCAAGTCCTTCAAGGCCACCGCTTTTGGGGAAATGAACGACAAGGACTACGACGTGGTCCGCGACCTGGCCAAGCTTCTCAATCTCGACCTGAACAAGATGTAACCGGCGGTCCCCTTAGCCGTTGGGAGTCATATGTCTAAACTTGCTGTGTGGAACCGGCCGGTGAGCCCCGGCTACGACGAACTGATAAACCGCTCCCAACGCCAATGGTGGCGCACCACGGGACAGGCGGCCGCGGCCCTGGCGGTCGTGGCCGTCTGCTCCCATTACGTGGGCCTGCTGGACTTGGAGCGCCTGGCCGACGGCGTGCCCAGTATCCTTTCGCTGATGCTGGAAAGCCTGCCCCCGGATTTTTCCGACGCCTCCAGCTGGATCAAGCCCCTGTGGGACACCCTGGCCATGAGCGTGGCCGGCACGGCCATGGCCATCATTCTGTCGCTGCCCGTGGCCCTTTTGGCCGCGCGCAACACCACCCCCCATCCATTGCTCTACCACCCGGCCCGCTGGCTTCTTAACTCCCTGAGGGCCATCCCCGAGCTGATCATGGGCATCATCTTCGTGGCCGCGGTGGGCTTCGGCCCCCTGCCCGGTGTGCTGGCCCTGGGCCTGCACTCGGTGGGCATGGTGGGCAAGTTCTTTTCCGAGGCCATAGAGCACGTGTCCGAAGCGCCCATAGAGGCGGTGCGCTCGGCCGGGGCCGGGCCTTTCCAGGTGATCCTGCACGGGGTGCTGCCCCAGGTGTTGCCCCAGATGATCGACGTGAGCATCTACCGCTGGGAGTACAACTTCCGCGCCTCCACGGTGATGGGCATGGTGGGGGCCGGGGGCATCGGCTTTGAGCTCATCGGCTCGCTACGCATCATGCAGTATCAGGATGTTTCGGCCATCCTCATCGTGATCCTGGTGATGGTCACCCTGGTGGACGGCCTGGGAACCTTCCTGCGTAAACGCTTCAAATAAAGGAAACAACCATTGTCCCTACCTACCGTGGTCCTTACCCATTGGGTGCACAACCAAGTGATCGAGGTTCTCTCCGAGCACTGCCAAGTGGTGCCCAACCTCACCCGGGAAAGCTTGCCGCTCGAAGAGCTGTTGACCCGCTGTGCCTCGGCCGAGGCGGTGATGATGTTCATGCCCGACCGGGTGGACGAGGCTTTTTTGGAGGCCTGCCCCAAGCTCAAGGTGGTGGGCGCGGCCCTCAAGGGCTATGACAACTTCGATGTGGCCGCCTGCACCCGGCGCGGGGTGTGGTTCACCATCGTGCCCGATCTGCTCACCATCCCCACCGCCGAGCTGGCCCTGGGCCTGGTCATCGGCCTGGCCCGCCATTTGCTGAACGGCGACCGTCTGGTGCGCTCGGGCAACTTCCCCGGCTGGCGGCCCACCCTTTACGGCCAGGGGCTGGAGCACTCCAGCCTGGGCATGATCGGCCTGGGCGAGGTGGGCAAGGCCCTGGCCTGGCGGCTGCAGGGCTGTGGCATGCGCCTGTGCTATTGCGACCCCCGGCCCCTGCCCCGGGAGCAGGCCATGGAGTTGGGGCTCAGGCGGGTGGAGCTTAACGAGCTGCTGGCCACCAGCGACTACGTGCTGCCCCTGACCCCGCTCACCCCCGAGACCTTCCACCTGATTGACGACCAGGCCCTGGGGCGCATGAAGCCCGGAGCGTATCTGGTCAATGTTTCGCGGGGCTCGGTGGTGGATGAGCAGGCCGTGGCGCGGGCCCTGCAATCCGGCCGCCTGGCCGGCTACGGGGCCGACGTGTTCGAGATGGAGGAATGGGCCCGGCCCGACCGCCCCGCCGGAGTGCCGCCGGAGCTATTGGCCATGCCCGAACGCACCCTGTTTACTCCCCACCTGGGCTCAGCAGTGGAGCGAGTGCGTCTGGAGATCGCCCTGGAGGCGGCGGGAAACATCCTGGAGGCCTTGGCCGGGGAGCAGCCCCGGGGAGCGTTGAACCTGCCGGTACCTGATCAGGCTGCCTAGAAAAATCTTGCCTCCGGGCCGGGCCTCGTGTTTTGTTGGC
>JAHLLJ010000019.1 GCA_020444205.1 Deltaproteobacteria bacterium
ATCCCCCTGCCCGTGGAAGCGGTGTGGCCCCATCTGGCCGGGGTGGGCGGCCGCCGGGGCTGGTATTTTCAGACCTGGCTGTGGAAGCTGCGCGGGGCCATGGACAAGCTCGTCGGCGGGGTGGGTCTGGGCCGGGGACGCCGCAACTCCGGGGAGTTGTTGGTGGGCGAAGCCCTGGACTTCTGGCGGGTGCTGGCCGTGGAGCCTCCCCACCGGCTGCTGCTTCTGGCTCAGATGAAGCTGCCTGGCCAGGCCACCCTGGAGATCACCCTGACGCCCCAGGGAGAAGCCGCCTGCGAGGCGCGCATGGTGGCCGGCTTTTTGCCCAAGGGCCTCATGGGCCTGGCCTATTGGTACGGGGTATGGCCCCTGCACCACTGGGTGTTCCAGGGCATGCTGCCCGGCCTGGCCCGCAACGCGGGCGCCCCGCCCGGCGGTCCGGCCCAGCCCTTTGATCCCGATGATCCCAAAGCCTGTCATTTGCCAGCAGCCCATTGACCGCGACCATCTGTGCAAATATGCTTTAGCCCAACACGACAGCGGTCCCCATGGGCCGGGAGGTTGGCCGATGACTAGGGTATGGTGCGGGGTGGTTTTGTTGGTGGGCCTGTTGTGCCTGGCGGCCTTTCCGGCAGCCGGGGCGGAGCAAGAGCTTACCCTGGGCGGGGCGGTATCCCTGGCCCTTGAGCAAAACCCCACCCTGGAGGCATACCGCCAGGAGGTGGCCCAGGCCGAAGGGAGGGTGACCCAGAGCACCTCCCGCTGGTGGCCCCAGCTCACCGGCTCGGCGGGCTACAGCCGCAACTACAGCGAATCTTCGCGCATCGCCTCCCTAGAGGGCTCCAGCAGCGACTCTTACAACTACTACCAAACCGACCTGGCGGTTACCCAAAAGATCTACGACTTCGGACAGACCGGAGGCAAGGTGGAAGCCAGCCGTCAGGAACTTTCCGCCAGCCGCCACGACCTTGTCACCCAGCGGGAAAAGGTGGTTCTGGAGGTCAAGGCCCAGTACTTCGAGGTGCTCAAAAACCAGCACTTGGTCAAGGTGGCCAATAAAACCCTGGCCTCCCAGGCCAAGCACGTGGAGCAGGCCAAGGGCTTTTACAACACCGGCCTGAGGCCCAAGATCGACGTCACCCGGGCCCAGGTGGACCTGGCCAACGCCCGCCTGGCCCTGATAACCGCCCAGTACAACCGCCGCAAGGCCCGCGTGGCCTTGGAAAAGGTGATGGGCAAGCGTCCTTACCCCGGCGACTACACCCTGGCCGACATCAAGATAAGCCCTCCCCTGCCGCCCAGGCTGCCGCCTTTGGTGGCCGAGGCACTGAAGCAGCGGCCCGAGGCCTCCAGCCTACAGGCGGGCATCCAGGCCGCCCAGGGACGCCTCACCTCGGCCCAGGGCGGCTATTGGCCCAGCTTTGACGCCGGAGCCGACTATGAGTTGGCCAATGCCGACTTTCCCCTGGACAAGGGGTGGAGCGCCGGAGTGTTTTTAACCTGGCCCCTGTTCTCGGGCTTTTTGACCAAGGGCCAGGTGAACGAGTACCGGGCCCAGGTGCGTCAGCGCCAGGCCCAGCTAAAGGAACTGGAGCTGAGCATCTCCGAACAGGTGGAGCAGGCCTGGCTGGTGCTCAAGGAATCGGCCGAGCGCATAGAGGTGGCAGAGACCGCGCGCATCAACGCGGAGGAGAACTTCCGCCTGGCCCAGGGGCGCTACGAGGCGGGTGTGGGCGACGCCATCGAGTTCACCGACGCCCAGGTGAGCCTGTTCGATGCCCGCAGCGCGGTGGTCAGGGCCCGCTACGATTACTTGCAGGCCTTTGCCGCCCTGGAGCGGGCTATCGGCCGCCCGCTTGCCGCCAGCCGGGTAGCTTCGCGCTAGTTACCGGCTTCGCCAGCCAACGGCATACTGCGTTGCCGGCTGCGCTCGGGCCTCGACGTAGGCTTGGCTACGCCTCCGGCCCTCGCTCACCGGACGCCTTGTCTGCCGCCGCCTGGCTGTGCCGGGAGCAATTGTTTAAATGAGAAGCTTAATGCTTAGGTTCCGCAGGCGCGCTATAGGGATCGACTAAGTTGCCGCGGCTGTTGCTTTGCACTTTGGTTGGGCGAAGCGTGACCTGCTCACCAGGCTTCAGATTCAAGGCAAAGGTCTGGTCCACCAGCACGGTGGTGATGGGCCAGTAGGTCCACCCCTCGCGCACCCCCACGCTGGCGTGCACAATCAGGCGCAGGGTGCGCTTGCCCGGCGGAGCCAGGAACACCGTGTCGCGCACCAGCCGGGGGGTGCGGATCACCTTAAGCTCCTGGGGCGGGTCCGGCCGCAGGGGCACATTGCGCCCATCTTGGACCAAGTACAGGCCCCAATCCCAGCTGGTGTATTCGGTGGTGTCGTCGAATTGATTGAACAGGCTGCGGTCTTCTTTTAGGTCCACCAACACCCGCACCCTGGCCGGATTTGGGCCGGGCTTGGCGGTGCCCGCCGTGGCGCAGGCCAGGGCGCCCAGGGCCAGCAGCAACAGCAGCCCGGCCGCCGCGCCCCGTTTTAGAGTGCGGCGCTGATACGCCCCAGGTTCCTTGCCGAGATTGCCCGCTATTGGCTCACGCCTCATTGACCACGATACCTTCATCCAAGAAGCATCCGCACTCCTCGGCTTGGCCGACGCCTGCTCGCGGCACAGCCAGGGAGCGGAAGGCGATGCCGCCAACGCAACAAGCCGCTTCCTGGCGAAGCCGATCAATAGAACCAGGGTCCCCAATCATCCATGGGATCCAGATAATCGATATCCATGCTGAAGCGGTGGACCTTTTCCACCCCGTTGCTCACGATGGGCATGAGCACGGTTAGCTGGTTGGGGTAGTCTCCCTGGGCGATCTGAGGATCGGTGAGCGGGGCCAACAGCCATTGGCCGTCGCGCTTTAACTCCCGGGCCGGCTGCAAATCATCCTCAATGGTCTGGCCTGGGCCTACCCTGGTGGGAGTCAGCTTGCTCATCGGCGACCAAAGCGGCACGCCCTGGTGGGCCACGTGGTATTTGTAGCCCTGGGTGTTCACATAATAAGTGTTGGCCCAGTCGATGGTAATGGGCCCGTTGGTTTCGTTTTTAAGCTTCATCTCAAAGCTGAAGGTGCGGTCGGTGTCGATGCGCAGCCGCACCTTGATGTTCCCACTGCTCACGTCGCCACCGCTACTGCCGGAACTGCTGTCACTGCTGCCGCCGCTACTGCTGCCCCCACCGGCGCTGCTGGTGTAGCTCCATTGGCTTAGCCCGGTGCCGTAGGTGACCGCCGCCATGGGGAAGGTATCCAGGGCCATGGTGGACTCGTCGCGGTAATATTCCGCCGCGGATGGGCCTCCAGCGCAACCGTAAATGGTGGCCAAGAGGATGAAAAATAGCAGGGGCAGACCCAAACCGGCGACAGACGAAGTGCGCATAAACCAATAGCTCCATAGAATATTTCCGGCACAACACCGGGTTATCCCTTTTAGCATGTTTTGGGGGCCGTGCCCATACGTCAGCAGACGCGAAATCAAAAATAAGGGCCCATCCCCTTTGGGGGGCGGGCCCGGTAATAGTGGGCTGAGGAGTTGCTAGCCGGCCTTTACCTCGATGGTCTTGCTGGCGCTTTTGGCGGCCTTGGGAAGCTGCACCTCCAAAACGCCGTCCTTGTGGCTGGCCTTAAGCTTTTCCACGTCCACTTCCTTGGGCAGACGTACGCTACGGCGAAAGCTGCCGAAGCGGCGCTCGATTACGTGGTAGTTGCCCTTGTCCTCTTCGCGCTCCTCGCGTTTCTCGCCGCTCAGGGTGAGCACGCCATCGTTGTACTCCACGTTGATCTCTTTGGGCTTGAGGCCCGGCACCTCGGCGCTTACCTCAAAGGCATCTTCGGTTTCCTTCACATTGACCGCGGGCATGAATGCGCTTTGGGTGGTTTCGCCGGATTGGCCGGTGTCGAAGAAACGGCTGAAAATATCGTCAACCTCCCGGCGAAGGCGGTTGACTCCCCGAAACTGCGGGTAAGGAATCAGATAGGTCATCTTCCCCCTCCTTTGTGGGTTTGTTGATAAATAACAGCATGATATATACTGCCTATATTTATAAAGTTAATCCGGGGGCAAGCGGTTGCAAGCCCCCGGATCAAATTTTTTAAGGCGATTTTTCAGCCCGAATATTTCCTGCGGGTGAAGCTGGCGACGCAGCCATGCGAGGTCTGGCAAAACAACCGGCACAGCCAGACGCAGCAGGGCAAGGCGACCCAAAGCTTGGGCTGCCAAGGGTGTTTCAACGGGAGCCTCCAAGGCGGGTGAAGGCTCTCTCGTTTTCGACCCGCGTTGCCGCCAGCGGCACGTTGGGCGAACGAGGGCCGCAGGCGTAGTCTGCCTACGCCGAGGAGGCGAGCGCCGCCCGCAACGCAGCCATGCGGGGTCTGGCAAAACAACCGGCACAGCCAGACGCCGCAGGGCAAGGCGACCCAAGGCTTGGGCTGCCAAGGGTGTTTCAACGGGAGCCTCCAAGGCGGGTGAAGGCTCTCTCGTTTTCGACCCGCGTTGCCGCCAGCGGCACGTTGGGCGAACGAGGGCCGCAGGCGTAGTCTGCCTACGCCGAGGAGGCGAGCGCCGCCCGCAACGCAGCCATGCGGGGTCTGGCGAAGCCGGATCAGTCCAGATACAGCTCCGTGGACTGGTAGCGCTCGCCGGTGCTGGGCAGCACGGTCACTATGGTCTTGCCCACGTTTTCCGGCCGTCTGGAGAGCTGCCAGGCGGCCCAGGCCGCCGCGCCGGAGCTTATGCCGCACAGCAGGCCCTCGTGGCGGGCCAGCAAACGGGCGGTGTCCATGGCCTGGTCGTTGGTCACGGTAATCACCTCGTCGATGATCTCGCGGCTCAGCACCTCGGGCACAAAGCCCGCGCCGATACCCTGTATCTTGTGAGGTCCGGGCTTGCCGCCGCTCAGGACCGGGCTGTCCGCCGGCTCCACGGCCACGGCCTTGAGTTCGGGCTTTTGGCTCTTCAGGTACTCACCCGCCCCGGTGATAGTGCCCCCGGTGCCCACTCCGCACACCAAAATGTCCACCGCGCCGGCGGTGTCCTGCCAGATCTCGGGGCCGGTGGTGTTGCGGTGGATGGCCGGGTTGGCCGGGTTGGCGAACTGGTTGGGCATGAAGGCCTTGGGGCTCTCGGCCAGAATCTCCTGGGCCTTGTCGATGGCCCCCTTCATGCCCCCCGCCGCCGGGGTGAGCACCAGCTCGGCGCCCAGGTGCTTGAGCAGCTTGCGCCGCTCGAGGCTCATGGACTCGGGCATGGTCAAAAGCAGACGGTATTTTTTTACCGCGCAGACAAAGGCCAGGCCTATGCCGGTGTTGCCGCTGGTGGGCTCCACGATGAGGGTGTCTGAGTCTATCTTGCCCTCTGCCTCGGCCGCGCCGATCATGGCCACCGCGATGCGGTCCTTTACCGAGCCCAGGGGGTTCTGATACTCCAGCTTGGCCACCACTGGGGCCACCATGCCCTCCAGGCAGTTTTCGCTCAGTAGCACCAGGGGGGTGCCTCCCACCACGCGGATGATGTCGGGGTTGATGCTGGTGGTCATGCTTTTTCCTTTCCGGGCCGCCTGGAGCCCACGTATACCAGTTCAGGCTTTTCCGCGAACACCTTGGTGTCCGGGGGTACTGATTCGGTTAGCCACACATTGCCCCCTATCACGCTGCGCGCCCCCACTACGGTTTGACCGCCCAGGATGGTGGCCCCGGAGTAGATGATCACGTTGTCCTCGATGGTGGGGTGGCGCTTGGCCCCCCTCAGGCTCTCCACCTCCTCCTTGGACAGGGACAGGGCTCCCAGGGTGACCCCCTGATACAGGCGCACGTTGTCGCCGATCTGAGTGGTTTCGCCCACAACCACCCCGGTGCCGTGGTCGATGAAAAAGCTTTTGCCTATCTCGGCCCCGGGATGAATGTCTATGCCGGTGCGGGCATGGGCGTACTCGGTCATCATACGGGGCAAAATGGGCACGTCCAGGTGGCGCAGAAGATGGGCCAGGCGGTAAACGGTGACCGCGAACAGACCGGGATAGGAGAAGATGATCTCATCCACTCCGCCGCTGGCCGGGTCGCCCTCTTGGGCAGCCAGCACGTCCAAGGTGAGCATGCGGCGGATCTCCGGCAGGCCCCGCACGAACTCCAAGGCGCCGCGCTGGCCCCGTTCGCCGCATAGAGTGCAACTCAGGTCGTGGCGAAAGCAATCGTGGCGCACCGCCCAGGTTATCTGGTCGGCCATCAAGGCGTAGAGCTTGGTGAGCACCATGCCCATGTGGTACTCCAGATTGACTTCCTCGATTTTATGGCCGTCGAAGTAGCCCGGAAACAGCGCCTTGCGGGACTTGGCCACTATTTCCACCACCGCCTCCTGGCTGGGCAAGGGCACCGAGCTTATGTGTTCGAAACATTGCTTGGTGCCGCAGCTGGCCACCAGCTCGTTGACTACCGCGGGCAAGTGCTGGTGCAACTCCTGGGACAGCTCCTCTTCCAGCTTGCAACTATCCTCCTTGACAGGATCAGCCATAGCCGCGTCCTTTCCTCTCCCCAGAGGGATTAGCAGGCGTTGTGAATTTTCAGGATAGCACAGGAGCCCTACTCGGAGGAGACACCCCGGATCAGGTACTTACGGGCCACGTTCTGCCAGAGCTTACACTCGGGCTCCAGACCGTGGATGGTGGGGCCGGCGGCCACCTGCCGCAAGAGCTGTTTGGCCTTGGCGTCGTAGCCTTCGTGGTGATACAGCTCGGCCAGGTACAGGTGGTTTAGCCAATAGTGGGGACCGCGGTCAATGGCCTGCTTGTAGTGCTCTTCGGCCTTGTCGTTGTCCCCGCCGATGAAAAAGGGCAGCTTGCTGTAGATGCGGCCCAATACCCGATCGGCTCCGCCGTGGCAGTAGGTGGGGTCCAGGGACAAGAGCAAGCGCATATTGGCCCTCGCTTGCTTGACCAGGCTCAGGGCCTCGGTAATGGGGGCCACGGTGGCCAGCATTCCCTGGCCCACGCCCAACCAATACACCGGTCCGGGGTCGTTGGGATGAGCCTTGCGGGCCTGTTGGGCCACCTCGATCAGCTCGCGGTAATAGGGCTCTGCCTTGGAGTCTTCGGCCTGGGCCCCTATCCACACCAGCAGTTCGCACAGCTTTAGGGAGCAGCCCAGGTCTTGCGGGGTGTAGGTGAGGATTTCGCGGTACGCCTCGGTGGCCCTGGCAGCCACATCCAGGTCGGCGCGCTGCTCATAAAAGGCCTGGGCCTGGGCGGCTAGCTGCACCGGCACATCCTGGGCCCGCGCCCAGGAACCACCGCCCGCCAGCAGGGCCACAACCATGGCCGCTACCATCCAGCGGACTGGTAAATCATGACTGGATTTATGAATGCACCAACCCAAAACGGACCTCGCGAAGTTGGGACCGCGAATCATACTTAAACTAAAATTTTACTCTCATGGTTGGGGGGGTCAAGCACTTTAAAACATGCCGCTCACCGACCAGGCGAAGGCGAACTGGCCGCCATAGTAAAGGGGCAGCCCCATCAGGCGGTTGTCCCAGCCCGGCTTTTTAAAACGGTCGCGGGCCACGCACAAGTCGCTGAAATAAAAAGCCAAGGCTCCGCCAAAAATGAGCCAGGCCGGCTGCCGGGGCAGAGCCAGGTTGAACACCGCCGCCTCGGCGGCCAAGAGCATCAGGGTAATAACCACCACATAGGCCAGCACCGGCGCCAGCATCTTGCCCAGGCTGGGGCGCAGCCACAAGAAGACCAGGCCACTCACCGCGCAGATGGCCAGGAAACCGGGGCGGAACCAGCCGCTGGGACTGGTGAGCCCGGCAAAGGCGATCACATAGGCTATGTGGCCCAGGAGAAAGGACACCAACCCGGCCTTGAAGGGAGCATCGCCCTTGAGGGCCAGGAAAACGTCGCCTATGAGCCCCAGGATCAGGCCAATGAGCACCAGGTAAAAATAAGAGGACTGGGCATGGGGCAGCACCAGGGCGCTCAGAACGAACAGGGCCGACAGGGGAGCCTTGAAAGCCAACACCCGCCCGGGCCGCTGCTCGCGCTCGGCCCAGAGCAGGCCCGGCAAAAGCAGGACAGCGGGTATCAAAAGATAGGCTGCGGTCATAATCCCCCTCCCAGGTCACGGACGCTGGGCCAATGTAGCACGCCTGAGAGGGGATTGTAAGGCCGGGGCACGGCGTTAGTAGACCCGTTTTTTGAAGCCGTTGTTGTATTCCATGCACATGTGATACTTCTGGGACACCTCGCTCAGCTCATGCAGTAGGCGCTTTTTCTCCTCCGGGTCATGGCACTGTTGCAGGTGCTCTTTAATCTCTTCCATATCCCGTTTCAGGCGCACCTCTTCGGGTAGGAAACCGCTGCTTTTTAGCATGTGGTAGGCGGTGCGCAAATGCTCGGGGGTGTCTGCGTACGCACTGAGGTCAAAGGGTTGCCCCTGGCCGGGCAAGTTCTTGAACTGGCCCTCCATCTCAGCCTGTTTGATCTTGAGGTCGATCAAAGTTTCTCTGGTCACGGGGGGCTCGCGCCTTTGGCTGGGGTGGGTTTTGGCATCGTATTGCGCCCTCACCTGGCGGCGATGCATCTCCCCCCCAAAGCGGGCGGCATTCAGCTTGTCCAGCTTGTCGTTTTGCATGATTCGCTTCCCTCGGGTCGCGGGAGATAGATTGTGCATATTTTCCCATATAAGCCCGACACTGACCAGGGAATTCGTCTAAAGCACAAGACAGCCGCTTTTGGCTGTTCGTCATATCCATAACCACCGACGCCGTAACGTATAATTGACCTAACTGTGGCCCGTTTACCCTACCAAATGGTATGCGCATACAATGCGCCTACATTTTGGTAGTCTCCTATTTTGTAGTCTTTCAACCCCGTCCAACGGCCAGGCAGCGGCACAATCCAGCAGCGTGGCGTTACGCCGCAGCTGGAGCTAATTTTAGTTAAAACATTGTTTTTATGTATTATTTTATTATATACCATCACGGCGCAGGGCTATGGGTCGCCGCCACACGCCGCGTGGCTTGCCTAGCGGCCGGGCTCCGCCATATTTTTAAAATACCCACCAAATAGTAGAATAGCTCCAAATTAGCCTACTATTTGGTATCTTTTATTTTTACATTTTTGCAGTAATTTCAGCCCTTGCAAGCAATATTGCCGTGTTGGCGGGCTCTTAGGCCGCATCGCCATTGCGAGTAAAAGTTGGTATGGAGCTTGCGTAAGTGCCCCCCGAGGAATAGTCGCGCCGGTTTGGGGCCGTGGTGGCCCGGGCCTGGGGAGTGGGCTCCCGGCATAACAATCTATCGTGTGAGGAGGGAATCATGGCCAACCTCAACACGGGCGATACCGCCTGGTTGTTGGTCTGTTGTTCGCTGGTTCTGCTGATGACTCCGGGGCTGGCCTTTTTTTACGGCGGCATGGTGCGCCGCAAAAACATTTTATCCACCCTGACCCTGAGCTATGTATTCATGGCCTTGATCGGGGTGCAGTGGCTCTTATTCGGCTACTCCCTGTCCTTTGGCAAGGACATCGGGGGGCTCATCGGCGGGCTCAACTTTCTGGGGTTTTTCAACGTGGGCGCCGCGCCCAACCCTGACTACAGCTCCACCATCCCCCATCAGCTTTTCGCCTCCTACCAGATGATGTTCGCCGTCATCACCCCGGCGCTGATCACCGGGGCCTTTGTGGAGCGCATCCGCTTCAAGTCCTTTTTGCTCTTCGGCATAGCCTGGGCCACTTTGGTCTACGACCCCCTTTGCCACTGGGTGTGGGGCGCGGGAGGCTGGCTCAGGGAGATGGGCGTGCTGGACTTTGCCGGAGGCACCGTGGTGCACGTGGCCGCCGGTTGCTCGGCCCTGGCCTTTGCCATGGTCATAGGGCCCCGCAAGGGCTTCGGCCACATCCCCATGGAGCCCAACCACATCCCCTACACCGTCTTGGGGGCCGGCCTGCTCTGGGTGGGCTGGTTCGGTTTCAACGGCGGCAGCGCCCTGGCCGCCAACGGGGTGGCGGTCAACGCCCTTTTGGCCACCAACACCTCCGGGGCCGCCGCCGGGCTGGTGTGGATGCTGCTCTCCTGGCTGGACGGCCGCCCCTCCACCCTGGGCCTGGTCACCGGCATGGTTGTGGGCTTGGCCGCAGTCACCCCGGCCTCGGGCTTTGTCTCGCCCATGGCCGCCCTGGTCATCGGAGCGGTGGCCGCGCCTATCAGCTACTACACCATCCGCTTCCGCGAGCAGCGGGGCCTGGACGAGTCGCTGGACGTGTTCGCCTGTCACGGCATGGCCTCTACCTGGGGCATGCTCGCCACCGGCCTGTTCGCCTCCACGGCCATCAACCCCGGCGGGGCCGACGGCCTGTTCCACGGAAACCCCTCCCAGTTGGGAGTGCAGATTTTGGCCACGGTGGTCACCATGATCTTCTCCTTTGGCATAACCTATATATTGGCCAAGGCACTGAATATGAGCATCGGGCTCAAGGTGAACCTGCAAGAGGAAGAAGTTGGCCTTGACATCAGCGGCCATGGTGAACGAGCTTATTCTTAGGAGGGATAAGGGAGGTCTGACTCATGCTAAAGAAGATTGAGGCCATCATCCGCGAGGATAAGCTCAACGATGTAAAGGACGCCCTGAACGAAATCGGCATTCGGGGCATGAACGTGTTTGAGATCCGCGGCCAGGGCCGCCAGGGCGGCATCACCCTGGCCGGGCGCTCGGGCACCTATCAGGTGGACATGCTGCCCAAAATGCAGCTCAACATCATCTTGAGCGAAGACAACGTGGACGAGACCATCGAAGCCATCCTGGCCGCCGGACGCACCGGCAACGCCGGGGATGGGCTCATCTTCGTGTACCCGGTTGACGAGGTGGTGCGCATCCGCACCGGCGAGCGGGGGCACGAGGCGGTGATGTATCCCGGCGACATCGACGAACGCAAAGGCCGGGGCAAGGCCAAGGCTTCTTAAAAACCGAATATTGCATAGCTAAGGCGGGGCGGGACCGTATGGTCCGGTCCCGCCTTTTTGCCCCCGTCCGCCGCCAGGGGTAGACTAAGTCTTTCACCAGCGAACCTGAACTACGTTTGGAAGCAGCGGCGATTATGGAAGCTATCATCCCCTGGTTGGTCTTCGCGGCGGTGGGCGCCTTCAGCGGCACCTTGGCCGGGCTGTTGGGCGTGGGCGGCGGCATCGTCATCGTGCCGGCGGTGGTCTTCTATCTGGAGGCGGCGAACCTCGCGCCGGGCAATGTCTTGCACATCGCCTTGGGCACCTCCCTGGCGGTGATCGTGTTCACTTCCATCAGCAGCTTTCGGGCCCACCACAAGCGCGGCGCGGTGGAGTGGCCCATCGTGGCCCGCATCACCGGGGGCATCCTGGTCGGAACCTATCTTGGCTCCTGGGTGGCCGCCCAGCTTTCCACCCGCTTTTTGGCCGCTTTTTTCGTGGTATTCCTCTACCTCGTGGCCCTGCAGATGCTGCTGGAAGCCCGGCCCAAGCCCAGCCGCCACGTACCCGGCTGGACCGGCACCAGCCTGGTGGGCCTGTTCATCGGCGGGGTCAGCGCCTTGGTGGGCATCGGCGGCGGCTCTCTTAGCGTACCCTTCATGACTTGGTGCAATCTGCCCATCCACCGGGCCATAGGCACTTCGGCGGCCATCGGGCTGCCTATCGCCGTGGCCGGGGCGGCGGGCTACATCGTCAACGGCTGGGCCGAGCCCGGCCTGCCCGCCCACAGCCTGGGCTTCATCTACCTGCCCGCCCTGGCGGGCATTGCCGTGGTGAGCGTGCTTTTCGCCCCCCTGGGGGCCCGCCTGGCTCATCGCCTGCCCACCGGCCCCCTAAAAAAGACCTTCGCCATATTCCTCATCCTGGTGGCCACCAAGATGCTGCTGGGGCTTTTCTAAATAGTATTCCACCGCTTGTGCCCACGGCCGGAGTGTTCGTATACTTAAAATCGAACCCCTGCCTGGGATGAGCCATGAAATTCCTGACTGTTTTTCTGTTGGCCGTGCTCCTGTGCCTGCCCTTGGCGCACACTCCCGTCCGCGCTCAGGACAAGCCCCCCACCCTCAAGCAGGTGATCGCGCCCGAGCAGAAGGCCAAAAAGGCCAATGGTAAGCCAGACGAGGCCGCGCCCCAAGCCAAGCCTCCCCAGGCCTCTGACGCCAATGAGTCTCCCCGCTCGGTGCTGGTCGCTTTTGTTCAAGCCGCCCGGCGGGGTGATTACAAGGCAGCGGCCGAGTACCTGGACCTGAGCGCCATTCCCCCAGATCGTCGGGAGGAGCTGGGCCCCCGCCTGGCCTATCGCCTCAAGGCGGCCGGAGCCCGCAAGCTATGGTTGGAGCTGGAGGCCCTGAGCGCTGACGCCCGGGGCAACCTGGCCGACAACCTGCCCCCGGACCTGGAAAAAATCGGAAGTATAAGCACCCCGCAGGGCAGCGTGGACCTCACCCTGCACCGGTTGCGCGGCCCAAAAGGCCGCTATCTCTGGCGCTTTACCCCGCGCACCGTGTCCCAGATAGATTTACTCTATCAGCACCACGGCCACGGCCTGCTGGGCGAAAAGCTCACCGAGTATTTACCCGACCGCTGGATATTGGGCATGCAGCTTTGGCAATGGGCCGCCATGCTCATACTCATCGTATTATGCTACCTGGCCGCCTGGCTGCTCACCGCAGTGGTGGAGCGGCTATTGGCCCGGCGGGCCCAGGGCATCAGTGCTATGGGTCGGCATATGCTGCGGGGTCCTTTGCGCCTACTGGTGGCAGCCCTGTTGTTCACCTGGTGGGTGGATGTGGTGGGGCCGTCCATGACCCTGCAGGCAATCATGAAAGGCCACACCGTCCTGCTGCTTGCCCTGTTGTGGTGCCTGGTGGTCCTGGTGGACCTGTCCGTGGAGCGTTTGACCCTGCATATGCACGATGTGGGCAACCAGCAGAGCACCGTGCTGCTCAAGCCGGTGGGCACCATAGTCAAGGTGCTGTTGGTATTAACCTTCGGCATGGTCTGGCTGGACAACCTGGGCTTCAAGGTGACCACCATCCTGGCCAGCTTGGGAGTGGGCGGCCTGGCCGTGGCCCTGGCCGCGCAAGACACCTTGAAAAACTTCATCGGCAGCATCGTCATCCTGCTGGACAAGCCCTTTAGGGTGGGTGAACGCATCGTGGTCAAGGGCCACGACGGCTTTGTGGAGGAGATCGGCCTGCGTTCGGTAAAGCTGCGCCAGTTGGACGGGCACCAGGCGGTGGTGCCCAACGAGCTGGTGGTAACGGGCGACGTGGAAAACATCGGCCGCCGCCCCCACATCCGCCGCCTGAGTTTTCTGGGCATCGCCTACGACACACCTCCGGAAAAGGCGCAAAGGGCGGTGGAGATCATCCAGGAGATTTTAACCGATCACGAGGGCTCCCAGCCGGACATGCCCCCCAGGGTTTATCTGAACGAGTTCAGCGAACACGCCCTGCAAATTATGATGATCTACTGGTACCACCCCGCCGACTTTTGGGCCTTCCAGGCCTTCAATCAGAAGGTGAACCTGGAGATCATGCGCCGTTTCGCGGCCGAAGGCATCCGCCTGGCCTACCCCACCCGCACCGCCTTCCTGGCATCCGACCCCGAGCGCCCCCTGCGGGTGGAAACCGTGCCCAGCGAGACTAGCCCAGATTAAAGCTGTATTGCAGGACCAGATAGACCAGGTAGATGCCCAGAATCCAGATCCCCTGCCAGCGCTTGAACCAGCCGTCGGTGTTCATGCGGATGAACAGGCGGAAAGAGTAGAGGATCAAAAGCATGGCCGGGAAGTGGAAGCTGTAGAAGTTGGGCGGCACCGTGAGGGGACGGGCCACCGCCGCCGCGCCCACCACGAACAGGCAGTTGAGCACATCCGCGCCCACCACGTTGCCCACCATAATCTGGGGCTGGCGCTTTTTTACCGCGCTGATGGCGGTCATCAGCTCGGGCAGGCTGGTGCCAAAGGCCACCAGGGTGGCGGCGATCACGTCCTGGGGCACCCCTACCCGGGCCGCGCCCTCGGCGGCGGTGGGCACCAGCAGGCGGCTGCCTACGACGACCCCCAACAACCCCAGCAAGGTAAAGCCCAGGGATTTGCCCAGACCCCAGGGTTCGTCGTCATCTTCGTCTGCCTCGTCCACCAGGCCGCTCTGGCGGGCCCAGCGGTAGGACATGTACAGATAGCCCAGCAAAAGCACCAGGAACAGGGCTCCCACGCCGCGGCCCAGCATTGGCGCTTCCGGGCTTTGCCATAGGGCCAAAAGGGCCAGGAGCACCAGCAGGGTGGCTGCCCCCACCTGCACCCAACCAGTGCGGTTGAGGATGTAGCGGCGTACCGGCACCCGGCTGATGAGGCACATGAGCCCGAAGATGAGCCCGGTATCGCAGATGATGGAGCCCACGCCGTTGCCCAGGGCCAGGCCGGGATTGCCGGTCCAGGCGGCCATGACGCTTACGAACATCTCCGGGGCGGTGGTGCCCAGGCTGACGATGGTGGCCCCGATGACGATGCGGGGCAGCCCGGTGCGCCGAGCCAAGGCCACCGCGCCGTCCACCATGAAATCCGCGCCCTTGGACAGCACCACGATGCAGGCTATCAGCAGCAGAAGCAGGCCCCAGACCGGCAGGCCGGCCGCCATTTGCTCCAGCACTTGGTCGCTGGTCAGGTAGTGCAGTATGTCGCCCAAGGTGCTATCCGCCGCCTTTCACCAGGAGCCTCGCCCCGCCAAACCGGGGTCCATAGCTCAGGAGGCAGCTTACCATGACCCGAGGGGGCGGCCAAAAAGTGCCGGGCGTTTTGTGCGGAAAAAATTTTCAGCGGTCCGCGGGGCTAATCCTCGGGTGGGCAGCGCACCCAGCCCATGACCTCCAGGCAGGATTCCATGCTCCAAGAGGTTGGCCCTTTTTCATAGGAGTTGCCCAGGGAGTCCTTGAGGTATTTTTGGCGGTCCTTGACCTTTTGTTTGCAGATTTTTATGGCCTTGTCCAAATCCACCCGGCCCTGGGGCACCCAGCGATAGCACCAGCCTTCGTACTGATACTCGTAACTACGGGGGTCGGGGCTATCCAGGCCGCTGGTGTCGCTGGTTCCGCAGGCGCTGAGGCCAAGCATAAAAAAACCCGCTACCAGAGCCGCGTAAAAAAGCCGATGGCAAGGGCTGGAACGCATGGCTGGGTTGACCTATCTCCGATTAAAGAATATGGCGCGCTGGCTTACGCACCATATTTAGAAAAATACCACAAAAGCGCCTCGACCAGCCAAATTACCGGCACGTCGCACCGTTGTGCCTCTTTTAGCCCTTTTGCTCGCTTAGATGTGGCGGTGTCGCCACCCTCTGGTTTAAGATGCCTCCAATGGGGGACCGTGCCTACCTGCCACAGCACAAGACCATTGACCCTGCCTAGCTTTGTTCCAGGCTGCTGATCAGCCAAGAAAAAAAGAACCATCCGGGTGAGCAACGGGAGGAGCCTAAATGAAGCGTAGGGATTTTTGCAAGCTGATGGCCGCCGGCGCCGCGGGCATGATGATAAACGGCCTGCCTTGGCCCTCCACGGCCAGGGCCGACGACGACGCCTGGACCAAGTGGTTCTGCGACAATGCCCCGCCCCAGCCACCCAAGTTCGCCATGACCGACGCCCACTTTCACTTTTATAACTTTATCGCCCACACCGATGGCGCCCAGGCCCTGATCCAGGCCATGAACGCCAACAAAGTGGAGCACATCATGTTCTCGGGCATGCCGCTGGTGAAAAAATGGGACAGGCAAGACCAGCGCGCGCCGGTCTACTACCTGGACAACAACAGCCGCGCCTACTGGTACAGCGCCACCGACCTGCTGATCGCCCGGACAGTGCTGTATAAGATTCCGCCCAAGGACAGGTATCGCTTCCATCCGTTCATTTGCGGGGTTAACGGCACGGACCTATACGCCGTGGAGCACGTCAAGCGCATGCTGGACGAGTACGGCGACCTGTGGCACGGTGTGGGCGAGCTCTTCGCCCATCGCGACGACCTTACCAACCTCACCTATGGAGAAACCGCCCGGGCCGACCATCCGGCCCTGATGCGCATCTACGAGCTGGCCGCGCACCACGACCTGCCGGTGGTGCTGCACAGCAACGTTTCCTCCCGCGGGCTGGCCGCCAAGCTCTTGTACTGGCCGGAAGTGGAAAACGCCCTTACCCGCAACCCTCAAACCAGGTTCGTCTGGGCCCACGCGGGGCTGAGCCGGTATTTCCAGGCCATCGACCAAGCCAAGTACACGGCCAAGCTGGGGGCGTTATTGGAAAGGAGCCCCAACCTGCACATCGACCTCTCCTGGTTGGCCTTTGAAAACTACGTGGCCCCGGACCCGACCCAGGGACCGCTCAAATGCTGGCTCGACTTGATCGGCTCCTTCCCCGAGCGCTTCATGATCGGCTCCGACAGCATTGGGGAGTTCAGCTACGACAAACTCAACTGCCGAAGCTGCGCGCACAACCCTTCCGGCATGAAATACGCCTTCAACATGCGCAAGTACTGGGTGCTCCTGGCGGCCCTGCCGCCACGACAGGCCCGCATGGTCGGCCGGGACAACTTCCTCAAGCTGCTTCCGGCGCGGGTGAGGAAAAGCCCGGCCTAAACCAACGGCTCTCCGGCGGCGTGGTGCACCGCCGCCCCAGACAGGCCAGTTGGTCCCGGGGAATGCCGCCGTGGACGCCGTCTCCTCCAGGGCACACCCCAGCATTGTCTTTTACGACCCAGCGGGCAGGCGTTATCATGAAGACGTAGCGAGGCAAACAAACTTTCAGATGAGGAAGTCCCCATGCGGCATGCAATGTCCATATTTAAAAAAGGCCTGGTCTGGACGATCTTGGTCCTGCTTTTGGCTACGGCCACCGGGTGCGGCAACGTCTACTTGGACCCGGGACCGAATCCGGCCAAGGTCAGAGTGAAGCTCTGGGCCAAGGTGCCGGAGAAGCTTAAAAAGTATCCCGGCGAGTGGATCTATTGGGATTGGAGCCTTCGCCTGGTGGTGCCCAAGGGGGCCTACCCAATGGTCAAGCCCACCGTGCCCCAGGACTTCAACACCATTCCCAACACCAATCCCCTGGTGCGCGACACCACCTTCCTGGTCCCGCCGGGCAAGCACAAATATTTGCTGGAGGTCTATGGTTATGCCATCCGCCAGCGGGGCGAGCACTCAGGGCCCAAGGTTCTCACCGACTTGGTGGATTATATAACACTGGACTTGGCGCCGGGCAGCACCAAGGTGATCGAGCGCCGGGTGGGCGGCCAATAGGAGCCAAGCCGGATTTTTTATGAAGGCCGTATGGCCTTGGTGAAATATCCGTCCTAAGCCCTGGGTGGGGCGGGACCGAAAACCAGGTCCAAAAGGGCGTCGATTTTCTCCTGAGAGTCCGGCCACCCGACCTTTGCGGCCTGTTCAAGGCCCACCGGCCCGCCCGCGGGCTCATGCTTAGCCGGGGCGGGTTTGGGGGCCTCTTCCTGGGCCTTTATCCGCTCGCCCAGCGCCTCCAGCTTGGCTCCGGCCAAACGGTGCATTTCCTGGGCGGGCCGGTTGTCGAAATAATCTATGCCCTCTTTGGAACGCGGGCCCCTGCGGCGCTCGCCAACCGGCGGCAAGGCGTCGCTGGGCGAAGCCAGGCGGCGGAAGCGGCGCAGGTTGTGCTTGAGGTTGGTGGCGCCCATGGCCTCCAGGGTGCGCAAAAACTCGGGCCTGGCCAAAAGAAAAATATTGAGCACCCGGGGAGAGAACTGGTCTTCGTTGCCCAGCAGCTCAATCTCCCGGAGCATCTCCGGCCCCCAATTTTGCGCGCCGTCGATAACGACCAGGATTTTGCGCCCCTGGCGGCGATACTCCTGGATGACCTCCCGCAGGTCCAGCAGAAAGCGCGCCTTATACTGACAAGGCCCGGCCATTTGCAAGACCTCGTGCATGCGGCGGAAAAGCTCTATGGGCGTGGGGCACTGCTCGGCGCTCAAATGCACACAAGTCACTTCGGGGCTTAGGGCGGCTTCGAGCTCGGCAACCAATTGGGTCTTGCCCGAACCTGCCCGGCCCACCACCAGGGCCCAGCCTTCGCTTTGCTCTATGCTGTAGAGCAGCGTGGCCAGGGCTTCGCGGTGGCTGTCCTCCTTGATTTTTTGGACCGCCTCCGAGGCAGGGCCATTGGAACCGTTAACAGATGTGCTTTGCGCGCTCAATGCTTGCTCCCAACAGTTGCAATCTCACCATCTTGTGCAGATGAAGCCGCGGCGCCGCTTGGGGTAGCGGGGCTTAAGGATAAAGGTGATTAATACGGTCACTATGATTTTCGCAAAACAACCGTAACTCAAACAACGCGATTCACGGCTGGGTAGAGGGATGCCTCCAATGCTTACCAGAGGTGCCCTGGTGTTTTATAATAAACATAGGGGTTAATTAGGCAGGAGCCCTACGTTTAATATTCTATAGTCTACCGTTTGACTAAACAAGTCTTGGAAATCAAACGGCTCTTGTCTTTTACCCGGGAGGAGACTTCCCATGTCGGCAGACGAGGCCACGCCGCAACAATTGCGCCGGGAGATAACCCGGCTGCGGGAGAGCCTGCGCCAGGCCCAGGAGCGGGGCGCGGGTGAGACCGATCCTCAGGAGGCGGACTTCCACACCCTGGCCCAGACCGTTTCCGCGGCTATTTTTATCATCCAAGGTGACAAATTCCTGTACATGAACCCTGCGGGCGAGCAGCTTTGCGGCTACAGCAAGGAAGAGCTCAAGGCGCTGCCCTTTTGGCAAATAATCCACCCGGATTTTCGCCAGATGGTCAGGGATCGGGGGCTGGCCCGGCAACAAGGGGAAGACATCCCCGGTCATTATGAATTCAAGATAGTCACCAAGGACGGCACGGAGCGCTGGGCCGACTTCACCGCCGGAGTTATTCATCACAATGGGGAACCGGCGATCCTGGGCACCGCCTTTGACATTACCGAGCATAAAAAGGCCCAGGATGAGATCAAGGAGTCGCGCAAGCGCCTGGCCGACATCATCAACTTCTTGCCGGACGCCACCTTTGCCATTAACCGCGAGGGCCGGGTCCTGGTTTGGAACCGGGCTCTGGAAAACCTGACCGGCGTGAAGTCCGACTACATCCTGGGCAAGAACAACTACGAACACGCCCTGGCTTTCTGGGACGAACGCCGGCCCATCCTGGCCGACCTGGCCATGGAATGGGACCAGACCTACGAGGACCGCTATCCCTTTGTGCAGCGCGAGGGGCACACCCTGATTACCGAGACCTTTGTGCCCAAAATCCCCGATCACGGGGCCTACCTCTGGGGCAAGGCCACGGCCCTTTTCGACTCCCACGGCAACATCGTGGGGGCCATTGAAACGGTGCGCGACGTCACCAAGCGCAAGAACATGGAAGAGGCCCTGCGCGCCTCGGCGGCCAAGCACCGGGCCTTGGTTCAGAGCCTGCCGGTGGGCATGATCTCGGTGGACCCGGAGTTCAAGATCACCGAGATAAACTCGCAGGGCGAAAAGATCCTGGGATACAAGCAAAATGAAGTGCTGGGCCGCCCCTGCGGCGACGTGCTCAGGGCTGAGGTGTGTCACGGCAAATGCCCTATCCGGGGCTCCTTGAACCGAGGCGAGCCCACCGGGCCCATTGACACCACCTTCCTCACCAAGGACGGCGTGCGCAAGGCGGTGCGCCTTAGGGCTTCGGGGCTCTACGATCTGGAGGGCAGCCTGGTGGGCGGGGTGGAGATATTCCAGGACGTCACCGAGCTCAAGACCATGGAGCGCGAACGGGCCAACCTGGTGAGCATGTTCGCTCACGACATGAAGAGCCCCTTGGTGGGTATTCAGGGCTTTGCCTTGCGCCTGCTTAAGAAGGGCGACCAGAGCACCGCGGAAAAGCAGCAAAAGTATTTGGAGATCATCCGGCGCGAAGCCGCGCAGCTGGAAAAGATCATCAACGACTTCCTGGACTTCACCCGGCTGGAAACCGGCAACCTGAAGCTCAACTTCAGCGCGGTTTATCTGGACAAGGAGTTCCTGGAGCTGTGGGAGGCCTTCCAGCCCCGCTTTGATCAGGAGGAGGTGGGCCTCAGTATGGTGGGCACCGAAACCCTGCCGGTGATCCAGGGCGACGCGGCCAACCTGCGCCGGGCTTTCACCAACCTGCTCGACAACGCGCTCAAGTATTCCGAGGCGGGAACCCAGGTGCGGGTGGAGGCCGAGGCGGCCGATGACACGGTGGTGCTGCGCTTCATCGACCAGGGAGCGGGCATCACCCCCGAGGAGTTGCCCTATATCTTCGACATGTTTTACCGGGCGGCCAGCCACGGCAAGCAACCGGGACACGGCCTGGGCCTGGCCGGGGTGGAAGCCATAGTTAAGGGCCATGGCGGACGGGTGATAGTTAGCAGCGAAATCGGCAAGGGCTCGGTGTTCAGCGTTATGCTGCCGGTGAACCAGCCCGAGGAAGACCCGGTGGTGGATCCCGGCTTGGAAAAGAGCATGGTGTAGGCCCGGGGTTGCCGGAGCAGCCGGGGGCAGCTATCGGCCACCGGGCCAAGCCGCTCCCCAAACCGGCACAGCCAGGGGGCCGAGAGCAAGGCGTCCGGCGAGTGCAGGCCACAGGCGTATTTTTTCTACGCCGAGGCCTAAGCGATGCCGGCAACCCAGATATCGGCCACCTGGCGAACCCGTCCCCCAAACCGGCACAGCCAGGGGGCCGAGAGCAAGGCGTCCGGCGAGTGCAGGCCACAGGCGTATTTTTTATACGCCGAGGCCTAAGCGATGCCGGCAACACAGCTATCGGCCACCTGGCGAAGCCGGCATGCTCAGGGCAGATAGCGCTCCTTAATTCTCTGCAGCTCTGATCCCGAGGTGAGAGCCAGACCCTTGTTGATGATGGACAGCAGCAGGGCATTGCCCTTTTTCACCGGCATGGCCAGGTCGTTGCGCTCCACCACCGCGTTGCCCTGTACCCAGGAAATCTTGTCTCCCAGCCCCAATCGGTTGCGCCAGTAGAGCATGACCGGGTCGTCCATGACCGCGGCTTGAATGTGGCCCTGGCCCAAGGCCATCACGCAGGCCTTGTAGGAGTCAAAGAGCATAGGGGTGATGTGGTTCTTGAGCAGCACCGCCGCGCCGGAGTCGTTTTTGACCGCTCCCACCTTGGTGCCGGACAGGCTCTCCAGGCCGGAGATTCCCGGTGCCTGGCTGCCCACGAAAACGGCGGTGGTCACCGGATAAAACGGTTCGCTGAAGTCCAGCACCTTGCGGCGAAAAGCCAGGGGGAACATGCCGGTGCTGGAGTCCAAGGCCCCGGAAACCAGGCTTTCCAGCTCCTTTTCGTCGCTCAAGGCTTCGAAGCGCACCTCAAAGTCCAGCTTTTCGGCCATGGCCCGCCAAAGGGCCGGGCAGATGCCCTCGGCCTTGCCGTCCGCCCCCATAAAGGAAAAGGGGTGATAGGTGAGGTCCGCCCCCACCATCACCGGGCCGTGCTCTTTCAACCAGGCCCGCTCCTTGGAAGTGAGCGGGTCCTGCTGGTCCAGGCTGCCGCAGGCGGCGGCCAAAAAGGCCAGGGCCAACAAGAGCGCAAGCGACCGACCGGTCTTTTTCATCAGCAGTAGCTTTCCAGAACTTTTTGCATGGCCTCGTAATCCACCTCTTGCTTGGCCAAGGGGCCGTTTTCCAGCACCGGGAAATAGGAATCAAAGGCCGGGCGGTCGTTGGTGTAGATGACACCGATGGGGATGCGATCGCCGAACTCGTAGCTGAGCTTTATGGCCGCGTCCCAGTCGGACGGATCGTGCTCTGTTTCCTCCCCCAGCTTGTACACCCTCTCCTTATACCACTTGAAGGTGTTGAGTTTGTTGAAGGAAACGCAGGGCTGCAAAATATCCACCAGCGACAGGCCTGGGTGGGCCATGGCTTGTTTTATCAGATCGGCCAAATGCTCCACCTCCCCGGCAAAGCCCCGGGCCACAAAGCCCACGTGCATGCTCACCGCCACGGCCACCGGGTTAAAGGGATAGGAGTGCACCCCGGTGGGTTGGGCCTTGGTGTGCATGCCTTCCATGCTGGTGGGGCTGGCCTGGCCCTTGGTCAGACCGTAGACTTGATTGTCATGGGCCAGCATGGTCACGTCCACGTTGCGCCGAAGCGCGGCCAGGAAATGGTTGCCGCCCTCGCCGTAATTGCAGCCATCGCCGCTGGTGGCGATGATCTTCAGTTCCGGGTTGGCCAGACGCGCCCCGGTGGCCGCGGGCATGGAACGGCCGTGTAGGCCGTTGAAGCAGTTGCAGCGCAGGTAATGGGGGGTCTTGGCTGCCTGGCCGATGCCGCTGACCAAAAGAATCTGGTGCGGCTCCAGGCCGCTTTCGGCCAGGGCCTGGATCAGGGCCTTGCGGATGGAAAAGTTGCCGCAGCCTGGGCACCAGGCGGTTTCAAAGTCTCCGTAGTCTTTTATATCAACCATGATCGCCTCTCCGCTTAGCCTAGCTGGCCAGCTGGCGCAGGATGTATTCAGGGGTTAGGTTAAGGCCGTCGTAGCGCCCGATAAAGCGTTGGGCGGTGACCCCCGCCTCTTTTTTGAGCAGCCCGGCGAACTGGCCGGTGGCGTTGCTTTCGATCACCACCAGTTGGCCCGCCTTATTAAAGCGCTCAAGAAACTGCTCGGGGACCAGGGGCCACACCTGGCTGAAGTGGCAGGTGGCCACCTTGTCACCCTCCTCGCCCAGGCGCCGGGCCGCCTCGGCCACCGGGCCTTGGCTGGAGCCCCAGCTCACCAGCAGGTGGTCCGCGTCCTCGGGGCCGGTGAACACCGGGGGCTCCACCTCGGCGCACAGACCCTTTTGTTTGGTCAGGCGTTTGTCGTTCATGCGCACCCGCAGCTCCAGGTCCTCGGTGATGTGGCCCTGCTCGTCGTGCTCGTCGCTGTCAGCCACCACCAGCTCCGGCCCCAGGCCCGGCAGCCGCCGGGGAGAAATGCCGTCATCGGTGATCTGGTAACGTTGGTACTCCTCGCCCTCGGCCCCGCCCCCGCCGGGACGCACCGGCTCCAGACCGCTGAGGTCAAAGGGTACCAACGCCCTTAGGCTGTCGGCCATGAACTGGTCAGTGAGGATGAACACCGAGGTCTGGTACTTCTCGGCCAAGTGCAGGGCCCGGTAACCGGCCTCAAAGCACTGCTTCACCGACCCGGGGGTGAGGATGGCCCGGGGGAACTCGCCATGGCCGCCGTGCAGGGCGAACAAGAGGTCCCCCTGCTCGGTGCGGGTGGGCAGGCCGGTGGCCGGGCCGGGGCGCATGGCAAGGGCGATGACCAGGGGGGTCTCGGTCATGCCCGCCAGGGACACGCCTTCGGTCATAAGGGCGTAACCCCCTCCGCTGGTGCACACCAGGGCCGGAGCCCCGGCATAAGAAGCGCCCAAAGCCATGTTCACCGCCGCGATCTCATCCTCGGCCTGCTCGTAGACCACCCCCATCTCCTCGGCATGGGAGATCACGGTCAGGGCAATGGCCGTGGAGGGGGTCATGGGGTAGAAGGCCAGGAACTTGAGCCCTCCGGCCAAGGCTCCCAAAGCGATAGCCTGGTTGCCCCCCAACATCATGCGCGGGCCGTCGTGCTCGCCGGGTTGGGGCGGCTTAAGGGCGTGCTCCTGCCCGGAGGCCCACTCAAAAGCCTTGTTCAGGGCCTGGCGGTTTTCCTCCACCACCTTGTCGCCCTTTTTCTTGCCGATGGCCGCCTCCAAGGTCTGGGCCACCAGCTCCAGGTCCAGGCCCAGCAAGTGGGACGCCACCCCCAGGGCCACGGTGTTCAGGTAGCGCTTGTCGGCCAAGTCTTCGTAGGGCACGCCCAGGCACGGGGCCTGACCGCAACTTAGTCCGGTGTCGGCCACTACCGCGGAATCGGAGTTTAGCTCCTCGGCATGGCGGTCCAGGGTCTCCTGGTTCAAGGCCACCAAAAGATCAACCCCCTCGCAAGGGCTGTCCAACTCTTGGGGAGAAAAACGGATGGTAAAGGTGTTGTGCCCGCCCCGCACCCGTGACATGTAATCCTGGGTCACCAGAATGTGATAGCCGCTTTTGACCAGCGCCTTGGACAAGACCTGGCCCATGGTGACCAAGCCCTGGCCCGCCTCGCCGCCAATCATCAAATTCATGCTGCCTTGGGACATCAGCTTGCCTTTCCGCAAAAGAAAACACCACCCGCCCAAACGGGGCGGGTCGCTGCTGGTTGCTGTTTATATGGTAGCAAAGGGCGGGAGGCCACTCCAATAGCGGCGATGGGTTGGTTGCCGCGGGAGCGATTATGTGGGAATCTTCTAGCATGAGGCCCACGCCGGGCCGCAGTTAATACGCCCAGGAGGGTTAGTCCTATGAAAAATCTATTGGCCGTTTTGTTGGCCCTCGCCCTGTTGGTTGGTTTCACCCCGGCCTTTGCCGCTTGGCAGGTGGTCTCCCAGAAAATCCTGCCCGGCTCGGGCCATCCCGAGTCGGTGGCTTATGATGCTCAGGGCCTGAACCTGTACATGAGCAACTTCGGTGAAGCCTTCAAGCCCACCCTTAAAGACGGCAAGGGCTTCATCAGCAAGATTGACCTGAAGGGTAAGGTCGTGGAGGCCAAGTTTTTACCGGGCCCGGGGGACAAGCTCAACAAACCCAAGGGCTTGTGGGTCGATAAGGGCCGCTTGTGGGCCGCGGACATAGACTCGGTTTGGTGCTTTGACCTAAAGAGCAAAAAGGGCCGGCGCTTGGCCCTGCCCCAAGCCAAGTTTGCCAACGACGTTGCCGTGGCTGATGGCAAGCTATACGTCAGCGACACCAGCGGCGGGCGCGTATACCTGGTGCAACCGGCTGATTTTCTTGAGGCCGAGCCCAAAGTACGGGTGATGATCAGCCCCACCGGCTTCCACCCCAACGGCCTGTGGCCCGCGCCGGGCGGCGGGGTAATCATGGCCGCCAAGAAGGACTTGGGCGGTCCCGGCGGGCTCTACCAGGCCCGCGACGTGGGGCAGATGACCCAGATACGCCCTGATCTCGGCAGGTTGGACGGGGTGGCCATGCTAAAGGACGGCTCCTACCTTTACACCGACTGGGCGGGGCATGGGTTGTTCCTCTTGAGCGGTGGCGGGGAGCCGGTGAAGCTGGCCGGCGGGTTCAAGGGCCCGGCCGACTTTGCCCTGGTGCCCCAGGGCAAGGGTTACCTGGTGGTGGTGCCGGACCTAGTCACCGGCGAGGTGCATCTCATAGAAATAGCAGATAAGTAAGCCGGCTGCGCCAGGCGACCGATAACCGCATCGACGGCTTCGCCAGTCACCGGCATACGGCGTTGCTGGCCGCGCTTAGGCCTCGACGTAGCTTAGGCTACGCCTCCGGCCTTCGCTTGCCAGGCGCCTTGTCTGCCTGCGGCTGGCTATGCCGATTTTTAGTGCCAACCGGGTCCTGGATGTGGCTGCCAGTAATCGCCTAATCTGCTTCTTAGAAGCCTCTTTAGCGGCCCCAAAGCTTGGGTCGTTTTATCTTAGGGAGGCTAGAGAAACGGATCTCCGGCACAGCCAGGTGGGCGAGAGCAAGGCGTCCGGCGAGCGCAGGTCGCAGGCGTATTTTTATATACGCCGAGGCCTAAGCGATGCCGGCAACGCAGCTATCGGCCGCCTGGCGAAGCCGGCAACGCAGTATGGCGGCGCCTGGCGAAGCCTGGCCTAATCTCGCCGCAGGAAGCTGATGAGATACTCGCCATTGGGCGTATTGCGGTCCAAAGCCACATCCTTGGCCGTTAGGCCCATGCTCAGGCCCAAAAGCTGGGGATAGAGCACCGGCCCCTCTATGAGCTCCCGCTGGGGAGGCGGCCCGGCTAGGGAGTAGGCCCATTCGGCCTGCATCTGGCTGTAGGCGCAGGCGATCACCAGGATGTCCGCCTTGGCCTCGCGGGCCTCGCTTAGCCGCCGCCGGATGGTGGCCAGGGCCAGATCCTCGTTGCGCTCGCGCACCGGTGCCCCGCAACAGCTCAGGCGACCGGCCCAAGGCACTGGCGTGGCTCCGGTAACCTCCACCAAATCGTCGATAAGGTGCAAATTGCTGGGGTCGTCGAAATGGGTGACCTCGCTGGGGCGCACCGCGTGGCAGCCGTAGAGGATGGCCGCCCGGAGCAGCTCATAGGGCCTTTTCACCCGGCTTTGCAGCTCGGTCATGCCCACGTCGTCGTGCATCACCTGCAGAATGTGGCGCACCTTGAGGGTGCCCTGGTAGTTCAGGCCCTCGGCCGCCAACTCGGCGTTGACTTCCTTGGTCAGCTCGGGGTTTTCGGCTAAAAACTTCTGGGCCCGCTTTAGCGCCCCGAAGCAGCACTTGCAGGGGGTGGTGATGTTCAGCCCTTGGGCCTCGGCCAAGGCCATGCCCCGGGCGGCGGAGAGCATGTAGGAGCGGAAATACAGGTGGCGCATGGGGTAGCCGCAGCAGGGGAACTCCAGGTCCACCAGCTCCACCCCCAGCTCGCCCAGCACCCGGCGGGTGGCGGTTTCATAGTGGGGCACATAGTAGGGGATCTTGCATCCCAAGAACAGAGCGTATTTCATCAGCAACTCTCCCCTTGCCCCTGCCGGGCGGCGGCCAGGCTGCGTAGCTCATAGAGCACGTCGGCCACCTTGACTCCCTGGGGGCAGGCCTCTTGGCAGCGGTAGCAGGTGAGGCAATACCAGGTCATGCGCGCGCCCAGGGCCTCGTCTGACAGGCCCAGGCCCAGGCTGTGCATGATCTGGTGGGGCAAAAGGTCCAACTCTTCCTTGGGGTTTTCATAGGAGAAGACCACCGGGCAGGAGTTGGAGCAGGTGGCGCAACGGTAGCAGTTGCGGAAGGTACCCGACTGCACCGAAAGGCCCAGCTCTTTTTGGAACTCACCGCTGCTCACCCTAAAGGGAGTTGCCTTGCGGCTGGAGCTGGCCGACTCGCCCGCCTTATTGGCCACCGTACGGGTGGTGGGGCCAAAGCCGACCTCCTCCAGGTCGTCCTTCATGGCGAACCAAAGGTCTTGCAGGTTGATGCCCACCGGGCACAAGCGGGTGCAGCGCAGGCAGCTGGTGCACATATAGGACCCTTGGCGCATCACCTTGAGCATCTCGCCGTAATCGGTCTTGCCCCTGGCCAGGCGGCCCAGGGCTATGAGCTTCTCGGAGGGCAATACGGTGAGGTTGGGCACGTGCTTTACCGCTTCAGCCACCGAGCAGTGCACCGAACAGGCTCCGCAATGGGTGCACACGTCCAGCTCCAGGGCCCGCACCATGGCCTTGGCCGCCGGGTCCATCTCTTCCCGGGGCACGGCCACCCGGATCATGAGCAGCAGCGGCCCGGTGAAGATGTGCAAGAACTTGCTAAAGGGCAAAATGGCCAGCCCGGCAAAGGCGGCCAGAATGTGAATGTACCAAAGCCAGGCCACGGCCTGAATGTCGTCCAGCCATCCGGCCATGGGGGCCATGAGCCGCGACAAGGGCCACGAGGCAAAGGCCCACTGGGGCATGTCGTGGCAGTCCAGGCAGCTATCCTCGTGCAGCGCCATGCCTTGGTCCATGAGCTCGTCGCCCGGCGGAACCTCACCCTCGGGGAAGACCACGCCGTAATGCTCGCGCCACACCTGGCCCAGGGCGGCGCGGTCGTTGTCTTCCGAGAGCATGCCGTATTCTTCGATCATGGAATCAAAGGTGCGCACACTGATGATCTTGGCCCCTTCCAGGGCAAAGCCCGAGAGAACCAGCAGGGCCAGGATGCCCAAGGCGGCCCTGTCGGCCCAGTGGGTGGTGCGCCGGAGGCCGGGCAGGCGCAAGCGCCGCCATATGGCCATCACCGCGCCCGCCAGGAGCATCACCCCAAACAGGTTGCGCAAGAATAACCAGGGGTTGAGGGTGGCGGTGAAGTTGGGGATGATCAGCGGGCCCAGGGCGTGCAGGAATATGAGCCCCATCATGCCCCAAAAAATGAGCATGTGAGCCGCCCAGGCCCAGCGGCTGTGGGTCAGGCTGCGGCGCTGGAACAGACCGTCCAAGACCAGAGCCGCCAGCATGGGCCCGGCCCGGCGGCTGCTCAGGGCTTGGCCCAGCCCCTTTAAGGAGGCGCTAAGTCTTTGGGCAGGGGTGTAGTTTCGCGATTCAGGCCCGATGGAGGTTTTCAGCCAGCGTCCCAGCTTGTAAGCCAGGCCCAAGGCCAACAGGGCCAGGGAGATATATAAGACCAGGTCAAAGAACATAGGGCGGTCCTCCGAATCCACGGAAATTTGCCGGTCAAGCCGCCCTTAAAACAGGCGTGCCCGCCGACGCTTCCCAGGCTTGGAGCCGTCCACCCTCAGGGCCGCGCCGCCTTATCTCCCCGGCGTATGGCCCGCTCTCCCAGTTCCCGGTCTGAGAAGCCTAAAGCCCACTCGGCCGATATGCTTTTACTATAGCATTTTTACCATCGGCCAAAACAAGCAGTCGCCGGTTGACTACCGGCGACCTATGGTTCCAAATATAGACACGTAATGGGCTTTTTGCCACCATGGGAAAAAAGGAGGTTAAATGATATGCCCCTTTCAGGTAAGAGCATAGCGATTTTAACGGAAGATTTGTTCAATGAATTCGAGTTCATATACCCTTTCTACCGGCTCCAGGAAGCTGGGGCGGCGGTAACGGTGGTGGGCAGCGGCGGCGGGATGACCTATCGCGCCAAAAGCGGTTTGGCCATTGTAAGCGACAAGGGCAGCGGCGAGGTGAGTGCTGGGGATTTCGACGGCCTGGTGATTCCCGGCGGCTACGCCCCGGATCATATGCGCCGCCACAAGGCCACGGTGGATCTGGTCAGGGACATCTTCACCGCGGGCAAGCCGGTGGGCGCCATCTGCCACGCCGGGTGGATGTTGGCCTCGGCCGAGGTGCTCGAGGGCAAGCGCTGCACCAGCTTTTTCGCCATCAAGGACGACCTGGTGCACGCCGGGGCCCTTTGGGAAGACGCCGAGGTGGTGCAGGACGGCAACCTGGTGACCAGCCGCACTCCGGACGATCTACCCGCCTTTATGAAGGCCTACATCGCCGCCTTTAACTAGGTGGGCTGGGCGCGGGGGCCCGTCTCTGCTATTATCGCCGCCATGACCGCGCCTTACTTGTCACTAAAGCCCCTGGTGCCCTGGCGGGAGCTTACCCGGCCCATTGCCTGGGACCAGATATTCGGGCGCCACGCGCCCCTGGAGCTGGAGATCGGCTGCGGCAACGGCGAGGTGCTGGCCCGCCGGGCCGGGGAGCGGCCCGGGGTCAACCTGGTGGGCCTGGACCTGGACTGGGTCTCGGCCCGGCGCACCCTCAGGCGCATCAACCTGGCTGGCCTGGACAACGCCAAGGTGGTGCAGGCCGAGGCGGCCCTGGGCCTGGAGCGGCTATTTACCCCCCAGAGCCTGGCCGGGGTATGGTGCCTGTTTCCCCGGCCCTGGCCCAGCCCCAAGGACGTGCGCCACCGTCTTTTCTCGGCCCGCTTTATGCGCCTGCTAAACAGCCGCCTGGCCCCGGAGGCATCCTGCCGCTTGGTCACCGACTACAAGCCTTTTGCCGACTGGGTGCGGGGCCAGGTCCCCGGCACGGGCCTGGAGGGGCAGTGGCGCGAGATACCGCCCACGGTGAAGAGCAAGTACGAGCGCAAGTGGCAGGACCAGGGGCAGCAGATATTCTATGAGCTGACCCTGGTCAAGCGCCAGCACATTGCCTGGCCCACCCCAGAGGAGCCCAAATTGCATTACCCCCACTTTGACAAGCTCAACCCCGAGGCCCTGACCACCTGGGAGGATTGGGGCGAGATAAGCGTGCTGTGCAAGGATGTGATCCACGACCGCGAGGCCGAACGGGCGCTTTTGCGCATGGTGGTGCTGGAAGATGAGTTGGAGCAGGCCTTTTATTTGGAGATGCTTCCCCGGCCCGAAGGGGGCTTTCTGGTGCGCCCCGCCCCGGGCTGCGGGGTGCTGCCCAGCCTGGGGGTGCAGCGGGCCTTGGAGGTGGCGGCCCAACGTTTGGGCGCGGACAGCCCAACCTAATATCCGGCAGACCCACCCCCAAAGGTCTACCTTCGCGGGGATCGACTGCATACCCGGCACAGCCAGCGACCGGCAGACAAGGCGCCTGGCAAGCGCAGGCCGGAGGCGTAGTTTTAGCTACGTCGAGGCCTAAGCGAAGCCGGCAACACAGTATGCAGGTGGCTGGCGAAGCCGGCTTAGTCGCTTTCAGGCAAGTCGGTCTCGCTCTTCATGAACTCCCTAAGCAACACCGTGGCGTAGGAGCCCTTGGGCAGGACGAAGCTGAACACCAAGCCTTCGGGGTTCTCGGCAATGCCCAGGCCTTCCACCCTCAGGCGGCCCACCCGGCGGCTGCCCATGAGGCCCGATTTTTTGAGCGCCGCCTGATCCACCTCTTCCTCTTCCAGAATTTCCCGCTCAAAGGAAGCGGCGGGCTCGTTGGGCCAGCGCATCTTCTTGCCGAACATGGGTCCGGTATAGGTGATCTGCCCCGCGTCCAAACGGGGCTGCTCCTGGGCCGCGTCGTCGGTGGTGAACATGCCCCCGGTGTCGGTCTTCTTGGCCAAGTCCCCGCCCACCAAACGGGCAAAATCGCCCCGCTGCATACGCCGGGCCAGCCAAGCATTGAACAGAGCCGCTTGCCAGGCGTTCAGCAGCAGTTTGCGCAGCCACTTGTCCCGGGGCCCGCGGCTCAAAAGGGCCCGGCGGCCCTGGGCCGCGTTGTCGCCCTCGCGGCCAAAGCGCTGGCTGCCGTAAAAATTGGGCAGGCCACGCTGGTTTATGGCCTCGGCCACAGCCTGGGCCGCTTGCAAGGCGCCGTCTTGCACCCCGGTCACCAGGATGGTGAAACGGTTGCCCAAAAGGTGACCGGTCTTGAGCTTGTTTTGGTGGCGGCCGGCCTCCAAGACCTCTACCGGCAGCTCGTCTTGAATGCGTTGGGCCGCCTGCTGGGGGGCGAGGCTGTCCAGGGGCAGGGAAAAGCTTTGCACCGCCTTGGCCTGCTTGTCCTTGAGCCCGGCAAAGCCCACGTCCCGTGGGGACAGGTCAAAAACCTGGGCCAGGCGGTCGGCCAGAGAACGGGTGGTCATGCCCTCGCGGGAGATGCGCAGATACAGGTGGGGGCCCACCCCCTCGGGCATGTACAGGGGCAGCTCTTCCACCACGAAGTGGGAGGGCTCGGCCTTGATGGCCCCGCCCACCCCGGACAGGTCCGGGGTGATGAAAGGAGGCGGCCCCATTTCGCTGGGCAGGGGGCTCATGCCTCTCCCCTTCCCTTGTACTTTTCCAGGTATTCGGTGAGCCTGAGTTTGCGCCGGGTGTTGGCGGTGGTCATGTAGCGCACCTTGCCGAACACCGGCCGCTCGGTCCAGGGATGGTCAAAGCGGCCCAATACCCAGAATATGCCGCAGATGGAGTTGGGGTCGCGGCCGTCCAGGGCATAGCGGTCGTTGAGCTCCAACATGGCCGCCAGGGCCAGCTTGGACGAGCTGCTCCAGGCCAGGATATTTTTGCCCCAGAGCATGCGCAGGTAGTTGTGGATCACTCCTTCGCGCAAAAGCTGGCGCTGGGCCGCGTTCCACAGGGTGTCGTGGGTCTGGGCCTTGCGCAATATCTCCCGGCCGTACACATAGGAGCGCTCGTCCTCGGCGTGTTTGGCCAGGGTCTGAATGGCCCATTCGGGCAAAGAGTTGTACTGGCCGTAATCGTTGGGCCGGTACTTGCAGAAGTTGTAGCCCAGCTCCCGCCAAGTGACCAACTGGTCCAAAAAGGTTTCCGCCCCGGGGCTCATGCCCCACCAGCCTTCGCGGCGGCCCTGGGCTCCGGAGCCCAAATGGCCCGGCGACCAACCCTCGGCCTCGGCCACCTCGGCGAATACCTGGTGAGGGGATATATGCCCAAAGTGCAGATAGGGGCTGAGCCCGCTGGTGGCCTGGGCGTCGGGATGGCGGCACCCGTCGGCGTAGCGCAGGCGGCCGTCATCCACAAAGTGGGCCAGTCGTTCACTCGCCGCCTTCGGGCCGCCGGGGATCGGCGAGGGAGCCACGTCGTGGTCCAGGGGCAGCAGGGCCAGGGAATGGGGCGAGGCGGACAGCAGGGCCGCACTGGCCGGGCTCCAGCGTTTGGTTATCTCGCCGGCCAAACGGGCCTTGCCCGGCAGCGGTTTTTCCAGGGGATCGGCCTGGGGAGGCTCGGCCAGGTGCACCGGCAGCAGACGTTGCAGGATGCGCCTGAAGGCATGGGCGCTGTTGTACTCATGACCTCCGGCGCATATGGGCAGCAGGCCGCAGGAGTCCACCGCCTCCAGGCGAACCTTCAGCTTGCCGCCGGCCGCCTCCACCATGCGAGGCAGGAAAAAGGCCGGAAACTGGTCGGTAACCACCAGGCAGGCATCGGCGGCCATGGCCTGGAGCAGGCCCTTGCCCTCGCCCGGCGCGCGCTCCACATAGGGGTGGTAACGCACCCCCTTTTGCTTGAATGCCTCTTGGTTGTCGGCCATGCCTTGCAGGATGAAGGCGTGCAGCCGATCCGAGGCGTAGGGGTAGTCTACGCGCAAGGCTTCCAACACCACCAGGGGCTTGCCCAACTGGCGGGACATGTCCGCCGCCCGCTCCAGGCCGTAGTTGTAGGCCGCGCGGCGGGCGCAGATCATCCAGTAGAGCACGTAGCTCCCATCGGGATTTATCCGGCGGTCGTTCACCGCCCTTATGCGGGTCTTGGGTACTGGCACGTATTCCTCCGGAAGCCATAGCTTAGGCCATGGTGGGCCTGGGGGCAAGAGCGTTGACATGCCCTATTTATCCCCCTGAAAATAGGGCAAAGAGAGGTGGCTATGACCAGACACGCCCGGCCCGAAGTGGTAGTAAGCAAATGCCTGGGTTTTGAGGCCTGCCGTTGGAACGGGGAGATGATTCACGAGGATTTCGTGGACCTTCTGGAGCCCTGGGTAGGCTGGCATCCGGTGTGCCCGGAAAAGGCCATAGGCCTGGGGGTGCCCCGGGACCCCATTCGCGTGGTGGAGGTCAAGGGCCGCCCCCGTTTGTTGCAGCCGGCCACCGGCCGCGACTGCACCAAGGAAATGCTGGCCTTCAGCAACGAGTTTCTAGGCGGCCTCAACCTGGTGGACGGTTTTCTCTTAAAAAACCGCTCTCCTTCCTGCGGTCCCCTGGACGTGAAAATCTACTCCAGCCTCAAACCGGGGGCCTCGTCCCGGCGCGGCCCGGGCATATTTGGCGGCGAGGTGATGCGCCGCTTTCCCCTGATGGCCGTGGAGCATGAGGGCCGTTTGCACAACTTCATCCTGCGCGAGCGCTGGCTTACCCGCTTGTTCACCCTGGCTGATTTTCGCCAAACCACGGCCAGGGGCGGCATGGGGGCCCTGGTGAAGTTCCACAGCCGCCACAAGCTGTTACTCATGGCCTACAACCAGCATCAGCTAAGGCTCATGGGCCGCCTGGTGGCCAACCCTGAAAAACGCCCGGCCTCCGAGGTGATCGTCTCCTACGGCGAGCACTTGGGCAAGGCCCTGGCCCGCTCGCCCAGCGCGGGCCAAGTGATCAACGTGCTCATGCACGCACAGGGGTACTTCAAGAAGCAGCTAAATGCAGCGGAAAAGGCCCTGTTCCTGGAGACCCTGGACAAGTACCGCGCCAAAAAGCTGCCCCTGTCCGTAGCCCAGGCCCTGCTGCGCTCCTGGATCGCCCGCTTTGGCTCGGACTACCTGGCCGGACAGAGCTTTTTCGCGCCCTACCCGGAAGAGCTCATGGAAATAAGCGATTCGGGCAAGGGCCGGGATTACTAGGCAGGACCGGCACCGCATAAAAAAGCGCCCCTCCGGTTCGCGGCGGGGCGCTTGCTGCAAGCTGTAAAACCTGGTCTTACTTCTTGGCCTGGGCTCCCTGGAGGTGGCAGTCGCCGCACATGATGGGCCCGGTCTTGGGGGCCTTCATCTGAATGAGCTTCAAGTGGCAGCTCTTGCACTGCTGGTGAAAGGCCAAGGTGAGCGGGGTGGGGTTTTTAGCCGTGGCCGAGGGCTGGTGACACTCGGCGCACTTGGCCTCCCCGCCCCCCTGGTTGGCCATGAACTTGTCATACTCGTGGTGACAGGTGGTGCACTCGTATATCTCCGAGTGCTTGCCGTGGCTGAACACCACCGGCGGCCGGTCCTTGAGGCCCTGTTCGGCGCTGGATATGGTCATCACGTCTTCCTGGCCCAGCACCATAGGCGCGGACAGGGCCAACGCGATGGCCACGGCCAAGAATGTCATCAAATACTTCATGAAGCTACTCCTCACCATCACCAACCCCGCACCGGCCCAGCGGCCCGCTCACCTACCTCTTCACAGCCGGCCGTCATTTAACAACGGCCCAGCCGTCAAGTGGTCCTTAAGAAAAGAAGCGAAGGCTTCGGCAGTTTAGCTACCCTGAACCTCGCCGCCCTCTTCAATGGCTCCCTCTTCCACCGCCTCCTTGGCTTCTTGTTCAGCCTCGAAGGCCTCTTCCTCGTCCTCCTCGGGCGGGATCATGCTCTCGGGGATCTCCATGATTTCGGTAATGATCTCTTTGAACGACACGACTTTCACCCCCAGTTCGTATTCCTTGTTAAGGTCGTTGATCTGGTCGAAGCAGTTGTGGCAGGGCACGATAACGTGGGTTGCCCCGGTGGCCCTGATCTGCTCGGCCTTGATCTTGCCGGACTCCATGCGCCGCTTTTTGTAGGGCGGGCCCATGGGGATGAATCCCCCGCCGCCGCCGCAGCAGTGGTTGTGCTCGCGGTTGGGGGTCATGTCCACGAAATCCTCGCAGAGCATGTTCACCAACTCGCGGCCGATGTCCCACAGCCCACCGTTGCGGCTGACGTTGCAGGGGTCCTGATAGGTGACCTTATGCTCGAACTTGTGTTTGAGCTTGATCTTGCCGTCGCGCATGATGTTGCGGAACAGCTCCACCGAGTGGATGACCGGCACCGGAGGCTTGCCTCCGGGGATGCCCACCCAGTAGGGTCCCTCGAACTTGGCCGAGCGGTAGGCGTGGCCGCACTCGGTGATGACGATGTTCTTGACCCCCAGCTCCAGGGCCTTGTCGTACATGGCCTTTACCGGAATGGTGGCCACGGCCCGGTCGCCGGCGAACATGGCCAGGTTGGTGCTGTCCCAGCCGGTGCTGGGCACGGTCCAGTCCAGACCGGCGATGTGAAAGATCTCGGCGGCCATGCCCAAGTCCTGGGGATAGTACATGGGCTCGCGGGGGTTGACCGTGTACATGTACTCTGCCCCCTGTTTGTCCACCGGTATTTCCAGGCCATGCACCTCCTCGCCGTACTCCTCGGCCATCCAGTCGCAGGTCTCGACCCAGTCCTCGGTGGCCATGGCCATCTGGTTGCCGGAAGTGCGGATGTTTTCGGTGGTGCGGGCCAGGCCGTCGGGCACCACCCCCTGGGAATAGCACACCGCCCGGGCGGTGGCGATCATGGTGGCGATGTCGATGCCAAAGGGACAGTACATGGAGCAGCGGCGGCAGGCGGTGCATTGGCCCCACACCACCTCCTTGCACTCTTCCAAAAACTCGCGGGTCACCTCGCCCTTGGCCTTGTACATCTTGCCGATGGAGTTGATGGCCTTGTAGGCCGGGCTCAGCTTGGGGTCCTTGTCCTTGGCCAAATAGAAAAAGCAGCTCTCGGCGCAGAGCCCGCAGCGGGAGCAGATGCTCAACCACATACGCATGCGCGCGCCCTCGTTGGCCGCCAGAATGGTCTTTATCTTGCCCACGTCCACCGGCTTGGGGGCCTCGGTCTCCGGGGAAGCCGCGGCGTTTTCCTGGGCCTCGTCCGCGGCCTTCTGGGCTTCTGCCGTCATGAATAAGCTCCTGTTGTTAAGTTGAGTTCCTTACTTAACCTCACCAGACCCTTGCCCCGCGGCGAGTTCCAAACTCATAGCCAATGGCCGAGCGGCTGGCAAAGAAGAGCACCATGTGGGCCAGCTTGGAGAACGGCAGCACGATCAACAGAACTTCGCTGAGGAAAATATGCAGGTTGAGCATGAGCCCGTAGGGGCCGTATTGATTGAAGGCCAGCCAGCCGGTGACGAATGGGGCCAAGGCTAACAGGACCACGGTGTAGTCCCAGGCGCTGGTAAGGATACGCACCTCGGGCCGGGCCAGGCGGCGAACCAAAAAGAACACCCCACAGGCAATGACCACCACACAGGCCCAGTCGGAAACCGCGTCGGGCAGGCTGGGCAGGCTCCAACCCCAGGCCTCCTGGAAAAGCATGTTGTGGGCACCCAAAAACAGGGGCACCCCGATCCAGCAGATGTGGAACACCCACACCGCGGCGGTGAAAACAGGCTGGTTGCGGCTGGAAACGCTGGCCCAAGGCAGGACCCAATGAATGATCGAGCGCCAGGCCCAAGTTGCGTCCTTGAAATCGTGCCAGGGCTTGTCGCGTTCCTGGCTGAGGCCAAAAAGCCAAGCCAGGCGCACGGCCAACCCGCCCACGAATATAATCACGGATATCCACAGAGCGGGCCCGGTAAGAAATTCGTAGAGACTATCCATGGCCATGGCGCAATCCTAACCTCCCCAGCCTGTGGAACCCAGCCAATACTCCGCCCGCGACTAGTGCGACAAACCGTCAAAAGTCAGGGGAATGGGCAGAATCAACAACCATAATGGTATGGTTAGCCCCATAAATAAGTCAAGGGCTATCTGTTCATCAATGCTGCAAATTTAGACCTATAGGCCGTTTTATACCGCCCTTGAAACAGGGCTGTTTTCCCCTGATAAGCACCGTTGATTGGATCGAAGGTATTTCCCCGGCGGACAGCGGCCTTACCGGCGGCGGCACATCATATCTCGTTAATATACTATCAGTAACTATGAAATATTCCAGCGCGCCCGCCGCCCGTGATTGACATGACAGGCGTGGCGACCTACACATATAATGAGATGTAGGCTCCTGCCCATGCCTCACAGCTTCACCCCTTGGAGCAAACAATGGATGAGCGCACCCGCCACGAACCCCTTTCTTCCAACTGTTGGCTGGAGGTCCCGGACCTGAATGCGGTGGACCGCAATTCTCCGGCCAACATTCTATTGCTGGTCTCCAACCCCGAGGAGGGATCGCGCCTGACCAAGGTTCTCTCCGAAAAGGGCCATCAGGTGACCCTGGCCAACGATTGGGACGAGGCCTGGCGCAGGCTTAAGGATGCTTCGGACCTGGAGCTCATCATCACCGACCTTGGTGAAAGCCATGAGCATCCCCTGGGCCCGGAAAACTACCTGGGCAGTCCCCACCTCCTGTCATCCATGCCGGTCATCGTGCTCTGCCGGGAAAACGACCTGACCCTGCTGACCAAAGAGTGGACCAGCGGGGCGGCGGATTTTTTGAGCCGCCCCTATGGCGACACCGAGGTTTTGGTGCGGGTGCGCCGGGCTTTGATCCAGTCGCGCACCATGCGCCTGTATCTCAGGGCCGCCCACCGCGATCCCCTGACCGGACTGTACAACAAGCGGGTTTTCGCCGAAATGCTGCCCCGGGAGATGAGCCGCAGCACCCGCTATGGCGTGCCCCTGGGCCTTATTTTCGCCGACCTGGACCACTTCAAGCAGATCAACGACGCCCATGGCCACATCATAGGGGATCAGGTGCTCCAGGCCTTTGCCCGCCGCCTGTGCCTGTGGGTGCGCGAGGGCGACCTGGTGGCCCGCTACGGCGGGGAGGAGTTCGTGGTGCTGGCCCCGGGAGCCGGACTCAAAGGCATCAGCGTTTTGGCTGAGCGCATACGCCAGGCCATGGAGCGCCCCATCGGTACCGGGACCGGAGCGCTAACCGTGACCGTAAGTCAGGGCGCGGTGGTGTTCGGTGGCGAGGGGGACCTGTCCCCAGAGGATTTCGTGGACCAAGCCGACCAGGCCCAGTATCAGGCCAAAGCCCAGGGACGCAACCAGGTGGTGTTGGCGCAAGAGTAACCCTCTACTCGGCTAGAGGGAGGCGGCGAACCAAGCGTATGCCGATAGGATTCACCTCGGCCCGCACCGCCACCAGCTCCACCCCGGCCTCCCGGGCCTGATGAAACAGCTTGGCATAGGTGGGGTCTATGTCCGTGGCCGGGCCCATGTAGGCCGCGTCGCCGCGCTGCACCACGTAGAGCATGGCCGCGTCGGCCCCCTGGGCCTTGAGCTGCATTAAGGTTTCAAAGTGCTTGGCCCCCCGGGTGGTAACCGAATCCGGAAAACGGGCCACGCCCCCTTGCACCATGGTCACGTTCTTGACCTCCACGTACAGGGGGCCCTTAGCCCGCTCCACCACCATGTCCAGGCGGGTATGAGCATTTACCTTTACCTCGCGGCGCACCGCCCGGGCCCCGGCGAATACCTTGAGTGCCCTTTCCTCGGCCGCCCGGGCCGCCAAAAAATTGGGGGCCATGGTGTTCACACCCACCCAGCCGTTATTGATGTAGATCATCTCCCAGGTGTAGGGGGTGCGCCGCTTGGGGTTGCTGGCCCGGCTAAGGTACACCGGGGCGTCGTCTTCCAGGCAGGTGAGCATGGAGCCGGAGTTAGGGCAGTGGGCAGTGACCTTGCCGCCGTCGGCGAGTCGCACGTCGGCCAAAAAGCGCTTGTAACGCTTTATCAAGCGGCCGGGCACCAGGGGCTGGTCAAATTCCAGATAGGCGCGGCGCAGGCGGACACCGGGCTTACTCAACGGAGCTCCAAGGCAAGCTCGAAGTCCCAATCCCCGGCCCCGCCGGGCACCTCCCAAACAAAGGACAAGCTGCTGCCCTGGTAGGTGCGCTCCAGGCCGGACTCGGAGTTGGACACCGTCTCCACCGGGAAGTGCCACGCCGTGGCCGCTTTGGAGCAGGTCAGGTGCAGGCTGAAACGGTCGGTGGCGTTGACCAGGCTCATCTCGTCCACGCCGGTCAGCTCCCAGGCCTGGTCCAGGGGATGGGGGTGGCTCTGGAACTCCAGGCGCTTGCCCGGGTCAGCGGCCGATAGCAAGGTGAAGTTCAGCTCCACGGCCAGGCGGAAGGCCGGGGTGGCCGGGTCACTGGTCGTTAGGCGATAAGAGGCGGCCAGGCGGGGGCCGGGCCCCAAGCCAAAGCTCTTGGCAACTGCCAGGGGATAGGGCCCGCCCGGCGCGAAGAGCTTGCTCACCCGCTCCAGGCTGCACCAGGCCTCCTCGCCGCGAGCCCCGCTGTCGAGCAGGGTAAAGGGCCCGGTGACCAGGTCGCCCCACTCGCCGTAGTCGGGGCGTTGGAATTTTTCCAGGTCCGCCTTGGGGGCCAAAAGGTGGTCTTGGAAGCAGGCCCGGTCGTACCAGTCGTAGATCAGGTAGTCCTCCAGGCCTTCTTCCTTAAAGGCCACCCGGTCGTGGATGGAGGCCACGCCTTCGGCGGCCTCGGCCTCTTGGGCCTGGTCCTGGGCGGCCTGGGTCAGCTTTTCGTGGTAGGCCTCGAAGCGCCGGGTGAGGGTGTCGGCCAGGTTGAAGCGTTGGGCCCTAAGGTCCAACACGCTCACCGAGCCACCGTAGGCAGGATGCACCACCGCGTCCAGGGCCGGGCCGGAGAGCACCACCTCGTCGTTGGAGTCGCGGTCCAAGTCCTCCACGGTGCAGGCGGCCCAGGGCTCCTTGCCATGGGCCTGCTTGTCGAGCAGGTCTTCGGCGGCGATGAGGTGCTCGTGTACCGCCTGGCGCAAATGGCCCAGATAAAGCCCGCCGAACAGGCCGTGCCAATAGGCGCAGTTGCACTGGGCCTGCATCAGGTGGTCGCGGGCCTTGTCCTTTTCGTTGGCCGCGGCCACCTTGTGGCTCACCCAGAGCATGCGCTTGTGCATGAGGTTGGATTCGCGGTACTTGATGAGAAAGTTGTCCCACTGGCCGCCCCGCAGGAAGCGGCGCATCTTCTCAAAGCGGCCCTCTTGCTCCAGCTCGTGGATGATGTTCTCCAGCTCGGCGCTGGCCTCGGCGGGCAGGGCCCAGGTTAGCATCTCCTCGTAGGAGGCGGTGGGCGGGTAGACCCGACCAGTGGCCGGATGAGAAGCCAAGAAATCGCTGGGCGTGGTGGTGGCCAGCCAGTCCGACGCCTCCAAAAGCTTTTCAAAAAAACGCACCAGCCAGCCCTTGCCAAATACCCACTCCCAGGTGTCGGGCCACAGGCCGAACTTTTCCATGTCATCGCCGTAGGTGGCGCAGGTGGCCCCGTGGGCGGCAAAGGCTTGGCCCAAAAAGTCCACGGTGCGCTCCGGCTCCTGAAAGGGAATGGTGTAGCGCAGTTGCTTGTGGGTGGGGAACAGGGCCAGGGCGTGGCCCTCGCGCTCGGTGAGGTGATAGCCGAACATGTCCTTCTCGGACAAACCCGCGTAGTAGAAGTGGGTGTCGTCCACCAGGGTGTATTTCAGCCCGGCCGGGGCCAGCTTGGCGGGCAGGGCGGGCTCCCAGATGCGCTCGGCCAGCCAAAAGCCCCGGGGCTCCTGGCCAAAGACCTGGCGGGTGGCCTGGCTCATCATGGCCACCTGGTCCAGGGCGTCGCGGGCCGGAATGGAGGCCAACAGGGGCTCGTAAAACCCGCCGGAGAGCATCTCCACCTGGCCGCGAGCCACCAACCCGGCCACGGTCTCGACGAGGTCCTGGTGGTTGGCCAGCATGTACTGCAACAAGGGGCCGGAAAAATGCAGGCCGCAGCGTATCTCCGGATAGGCGGCCAGGGCCTGCACCACCGGCTGGTAGCACTCGGCCACCGCCTTGGCCAGCACCCAGGGGAAGTTGCCCACCGGCTGGTGGGCGTGCAGCACCATCAACAGGTTCATCTTGCCGCTTTGGGCATCGGGCGCGTCGCTCATGAGGCTCACAGATCCAGGTTGAGGCGGCGGCCCAAGGTGGCCAGCTCCGCGTTCAGGTTTTCCCGGCCCCGGCGTTGGGCCAGGCCGAAGACGATGTTCTGGGCTTGCCAAAGATTGGGCTCGAGCTCCAGGGCGTCGCTGAGGTCCATAATGGCTCCGCCACGCTCCAGGGCCTGGGGGTTGCTGGGGTCATCGGCCAGGGTGGCCACCTCGGCGCTGAGCGCCTCCTCAACCGCCCGGTTCACCCGGGGGCCTTCCAGGTCCAGGCCCAGCTCCCGGGCCTGGGATACTATCTCACCCAAACGGCCGGGGCTCAGCGAGCGCGAGTCGCCGCTGAGAAGCTGGATAAGCTCGCCGGCCAGAACCGACGAAGCCAGGGCCTCGAACAGCTTGGGCAAGGGCACGTTGATCTCCTGCAAAAAGCGCATGGTGTCCCGGTGAGTGTCGTAAAGGTTGCGGGCCAGGTCGAACTCGCTGGCCAAGGTGCGGGTGAGCATTTCCTGGGCCAGAGAGCGGCGCCCCTCCAGGAAAAGGTCGCCCAGGGTGAAGGCCTCGCCGCCCAGGTTCTTGGCCAGCAGTTCCTTGAGCCCCCTTTGGTCCAGCAGACGAAGCAGCGGCTCCACCGGCTTCTCCAAGGCGGTGGGGTCCCAGTCGTCGAGGTCGTAGGCCACCTGGGCCAAAAACTCGTGGCCGCCGGGGTGCAGGGCCGCGTAGATGATCTGGTGGGGGCATCCCAGGCGGCGGTGGGTAACGCTCAGTTTGCCCCAGCTCAGGTCCAGGCCCAGGTTGGAGCGGTGGCGGTGGGCGCTGGGAACCAAGTCGTAAATGAACAGCTCTTCCGGCGGAGGCTCCTCGCCCATGACCCCGGAGATGGCTGCGTGGGCCGCCACCCGGCGCGGCCCCACCTTGGCCGGGGCCACCCGGCGTTGCCAGATATCAGCCCCGTCGCCCTCGCTGGCCAGGTTGCTCTTGCCTTTGGCCAAGATGGCTCTGAGCTCCTCTTCCCAGCCCCCGCCGTCAAGCTCATCGGCCAGTTGCAGGGCCCGGGCGGCGAAGCGTAAATTTTGCACCGCCTCGATGCCCGCCAGGTCGTCGAAGAACCAGGCGCAGCTGGTGGCC
>JAHLLJ010000284.1 GCA_020444205.1 Deltaproteobacteria bacterium
CCTCCAGGGCCACAACCTGGCGCTCTAACCAAACTGAGCTATAGCCACCACATACGCTCCGGGCCTGACAACCCGGTGAGTAGGTGCGATTTATAACAGAGGCCAAGTGCCCTGGCAAGTATTTTCACCTGACGCCCGATTCATCGTGGGCAATGTTTTTGCCAGCCTGACCGGTAACTTGACACCTAGTAAGCCCGGCAATAGGATTAAGGGGTCCCAGGGCCGTCCATCCAGGCGGCCCGCGCTGCTTGACCGGGTCAGGCCATAGGGAGAATAAGGATTGCCACTTATCGACATTTTTAAAAACCGCACCCGTCACCCCTTTCGTCCCCGCACCTCGGACATCGTGCAGAGGGTATTCGCTGATTTCCGCGATTACCAGGCCGAGGGCGACAACTTGATATTGGGCGAAGGGCACTTGGCCGAGCGCCGGGTGTATGTGATAGGCCAGCAAAAACCCAAGCCGGAAAAATTCCGCTCAGCCGAGGACGTGGGCAAGCTCAACTGGGGCATGCTCACCGCCGACGAGCATGCCCAGGTGCTGGGCCTGTTGCGCAAGTTGAGCGAAAGCGGGCCCCATGAAGATGCGGTGCTGTTGTCCATAGTGGATACCTATGGCGCGGACATCTCCATGGAATCGGCCAGCCACTTGCAGGCCTTTTTCATAGCTCACCTTATTCGCGCCTACATCAACGTGCCCATCCGAACCGTGAGCATAGTGCTGGGCGAGGGCGGTTCCGGCGGGGCCATGGCCCTGCAGGTGGCCGACCGCCGCGCGGCGGTGGAAGACGCCATGTATGCCACCGCCCCCCCGGAGTCGGTGGCGGCCATCATCTTCCGCGACCCTCAGCGCATTGACGACGCCTTGGCGGTGAGCAAATCCACCGCCAAGCACCTGAGGCACTTCAAGGTGGTGGAGACTCTCATCCCTCAGACCAAGAGTGTGATGGACGCCGATGGGTTGGCCGAAAACATCGGCATCTACCTGGAAAAGAGCATCAAGGACCTGATGCGCCGCCGCCTGGACAAGCTCATGGAAAAGCGCTTGGAGACCGCCGATGAGCTTGGGGTCATCGACCGGGGCAAGTTCTTCGAGATCAAGCGCTTTATAGAGCGGCCCCTCAAGCATCTGTACAAGCCGCCGGCCCAGTTGAAGATCATCAGCGACCCCAGCGGAGCCACCATCCACCTGGACGATTCTTATGGTGACGGCACCATGGTGGAGCCAGGGCAGCCCTTGGTGCGCTGCGGCCAGGAGGTGGAGGGAGCCAAAGGCGACGGTTGCGGCGCCCTGATTCCCCTGGAAGATTACATGAAGAACTTCCAGATCTGCCCCCACTGCGGCAAACGCCATGTGCTGGACGCGGCGGGATGGATCAGCGCCTTGGCCGACCCGGGCAGCTTTCACGAGTTGTTCCGCAACATGACTGTGTTTGATCTGCTGCCAGAGGACGATTTGCATGGCTATTATCGCGAGTTTTTGGAAAAGCAGAAAAAGCGCAGTTCCTTTAACGAGTCCCTGGTGACCGCCCACGCCACGGTGCACGGTTACCCGGCGGTGCTGGCGCTCAGCGACTTTGCCTTTGCCGGCGGCTCCATGGGTGTGGTGTTTGGTGAGAAGTTCCGCTTGGCCGTGGAATACGCCCGCCGTAAAAAATGGCCCCTGGTCAGCGTGTGCTGCTCTGGCGGCGCACGGCTTTATGAAGGCATCGTGGCCTTGATGCAAATGTATAAGACCGTGGCCTCCATCGAGCGCCTCAAGCGCTCAGGCGTGCCCTTTATTTCCATCTTGGCCGACCCCGCCACCGGCGGAGCCATCGCCTCCTACGCCGCCTTGGGTGACGTGTGCCTGGCCGAGCCCGGGGCTTTGGTTATCTTCACCGGACCCAGGGTCATGAAGGCTCGCGGGTTCGACGTGCAGGAAGAGGCGGTTCGCTCGGAAGGCCTGGTGCAAACCTCGGGTGAGACTTATCGCCAGGAAGACTACTATGGCGACATCCGGGGAATTCAGGAAGTGGTACCCAGGCATGAGATGAGGCGTGCCGTGGCCCGTTACCTGGAGTTTTACGCCAGGGTGCGTACCGGCGAGCCTAAGAAAAAGGGGGTTCGCCCCTATCGGCGCAGGCCGCAAAACTCTCTGGAAAACAGCGACTAGGCCCTGGCCAAAGGAGGGTAACTTGCCTCTGGCACCTGAAGAGAACCGCCTATTCCGTTGGGCCGAGGATATCCCGCCCCAGCTTTGGGATGATCTGGCGGCGCGTCCGCCCGAGGAGGCAGCCCAAGCCACCGGGGCCATTTGGGATGGCCAAGGCTACACCGTCACCCTGCTGAACCGGGAGCACCGCTTGGAGCCCCAGGCCCGGCGGATATACCTTACCGCCGACCCGGATCACCGTCTGTCCTACCAGACCGGCCTGGTGCTCATCAGCACCTTGATTCGCAGCCTGGGGGTGCCTCCGGCCGGGCGCATGGTCACAGCGGCGGAGTTGCCCGGCGGGGCTCAGTTTTTCCAGGGGCCTCACGCCATTAACGACAAACCCCTGGCCGAGAGCTTTGGCCAAGATCCCCATACCCTCTTGCCGGCGGCCCAGGCTCTGGGGGGTGAGGCCTTTGAAGCGGGAGACCAAGGGGTGTGCCTGCCGGGTCTGCCCATGATTCCCTTATACGTGCTTATTTGGGCTGGTGACGATGAGTTCGCGCCCCGGGCGGTGGTGGGTGTGGATGCCAACGCCCACTACCATTTGGCCCTGGACGGCATCTGGGCGCTTTGCAACCTCATGGTCTATCGCCTCTTAAAGAAAGGTTCAGTATGAACCAGGGGACCGGGGCCTGCGGTATCAATTGCATGGTTTGCGGTTTGATGCGCCAAGGTAAGTGCAGCCCCTGCGGTGCGGGCACCGAAAGCCAGGCCCAAGCCAAGCTGGCCGCCCAGCTGGGCATGATAGGCTCGGTGTGCCCCATACTCCAATGCGCAGTGGACAAGAAGGTGGACTATTGCTCCGCCTCCTGCGAGGTCTACCCTTGCCGCCACTTCATGTCCGGGCCATATCCCCTGAGCTCGGCCTACCTGGAGATGCAGGTGCGCCGCCGGGGGCAAAATAAAAGTGTATCCACTGCGGAGCGGCCACCAGGCAAGGGAGATAAAAGCCGTTTGCATTGAGGTGGCGGCTTGGCAGAGCCTCCCCACTGTGCTAAGTTTCCGCCAGCCATTCTTGTGCCCTCGTAGCTCAGCAGGATAGAGCAACGGCCTCCTAAGCCGTAGGCCCCGTGTTCGAATCACGGCGAGGGCACCAATTAAATCAAGCGCTTGCGTCATTCGGCCCATCCGTGTGAATTGATAAACAGGGAGATACGGAGAGACATCAGAGTAGCCTCCCCGCAACTTGCTCGCC
>JAHLLJ010000285.1 GCA_020444205.1 Deltaproteobacteria bacterium
CGGTGTCGCCACGGCCGACCAGGGTGACCCTCTTGCCCTTGAAGTCGATGCCCGCGCGCTCGGCCAAGGCGATGCAGCTCAGCGGAGTGGCCGGGACCAGGGCCAGGTGCTCCTGGCCGCCCAACAGGTAGCCGCGGTTTACCGGGTGCACGCCGTCCACGTCCTTTTTAGGATCGATGGACTCCATGACCTTTTCCTTGGAAATGCCCTTGGGCAGGGGCAGCTCCACCAGGATGCCGTGCACCGCCGGGTCCATGTTCCAGCCCTGGATCTGCTCCAGGATGGTTTCCTCGCTGGTGTCGGAGGCCATGGTGTGCAGGTCCACCTCGATCCCCAGTTTTTCGCCTACGCCCACCTTGGACTTGGCGTACCAAACACTGCCCGGATCGTCGCCCACCAACAGGACGGCCAGCTTGGGCTGCACGCCCTTGGACTTGAGTCCGTTGACTTCCTCGATAATTTCTTCGCGGATCACTTTGGCGATGGGCAAGCCCTTAATCAACTCAGCCGCCATGGCCTACTCCTTTCGTGAGACAATGCCGTGTGTTAGGCAATTAAGTTTGCTCGGCTTTTCGGGTATGGCCGCGCCCGGAGGCGCCAGCGCCACCAAACACAACACACAGCGCAAATAGTGTCAATCTTTTTCTGCGCATGACCAAGTTGTGACCGCGCTTGACAGCCCCGCATATGTCGAGTACCAATGAAACTACATTTTGCGGCGCAGGCCTTGGGTTAGGTTGCTGGTAGCCCGCTTTGGGACCCAGACATCCACCACTGCCCGGCCGGCGCCCTTCATCAATCCACGGCTTCTACCTAATGTGAGGAGGAGAGGACTATGGAGCGCAAGCCTATTACCGTTCCGGATCTGGTTCAGAAAAAGCAAAACAACGAAAAAATCGTCATGCTCACCGCATACGACTATCCCACCGCCCTGGCCATGGAGCGGGTGGGAGTCGATTCGGTCTTGGTGGGTGACAGCCTGGGTAATGTGGTACTGGGCCATGAATCCACCGTTCCGGTGACCATGGACGACATGCTGCACCACATCAAGGCGGTGCGCCGGGGCCTCAAGACCCCCCTGCTTATCGGCGACATGCCTTTTTTGTCTTACCAAGTTAGCGTGAGCCAGGCAGTGGCCAACGCCGGGCGTATGATGAAAGAAGGAGACGTGGGCTGCGTGAAGCTGGAAGGCGGGGCCGAGATGGCTCCCCAGGTCAAGGCCATAACCGAGGCGGGCATCCCCGTGTGCGCCCACATCGGCCTGACCCCCCAGAGCGTGGCCTCCCTGGGCGGCTACAAGGTCCAGGGCAAGGACCTGGCCGGCGCCCAGAAGATGATCGACGACACCGCAGCACTGTACGAGGCCGGAGCCAAGCTCATCGTGATGGAGTGCATCCCCTCGGCCCTGGCCGCGGCCATCACCGCCAACTCGCCCATAGTGACCATCGGCATCGGGGCCGGCCCGGACTGCGATGGCCAGGTGCTGGTGGTGCACGACATCATTGGTTTGGCTGACCGCAATCCCCCCAAGATGGCCCGTCAATACGTGAACCTGTTCCCTCAGTTGGAGCAGGCGGTTTCTTCCTACACCCAAGAGGTTCGCTCCTCTGATTTCCCCGCCCCGGAGCACGGCTTTGTCATGGACCAGGCCGTGGTGGATCAACTCAAGTTTTAGCCCGCATATTTCATGAGGGCTGGGTGAAAGTTAACGACGAACCCGTATTCATGGGGCCATTATGAGAAAAGCATCCGCTTTGCCAAGGTGCAATTTGCACCCTGGTCCGGCACAGCCAGCCGTTGGCAGACAAGGCGTCTGGCAAGCGAGGGCCGTTGGCGTAGCCGTAGCTACGTCAAGGCCCGAGCGCAGCCAGCAACACCGTATGCTGGCGGCTGGCGAAGCCGGGCACACGGCTTTCATGAAATATACGGGGTAGGGGACGGTAATGAAAATAGCCATTGTGGGTCCTGGGGCCATGGGCCTCATGCTGGCCGCCCGGCTTAAGCAAGCCGGGGCCGAGGTCAGCCTGTTGGACCATCGCGCCAAAAGGGCTCAGCTAATTAACGAGCAGGGGGTGTTTTTGGAGCATCCCCAGGGCGAGGATCATCTGAAAATACCGGCTGGCGCCGATCCGGTCATGCTGGCCGGGGTGGACCTGGCGGTCATCTGCACCAAGGCCTATCACACCCAAGAGGTGGCTCGCGCCTTACGCGAGAACCTGGGCGAAAACGCTCGCGCCCTGACCCTGCAAAACGGGGCCGAGAACGTGGAGACCCTGGTGGACGCCCTGGGCCCGGAGAGGGTTTTGGGCGGCATTACCAGCGAAGGGGCCACCCTTTTGGAACCCGGCAAGGTGCGCCACGCCGGCCGGGGCGTCACCCATGTGGGGCCCGCTCGTGGGCTGCTGGACGACTTCACCTGCCAGGTGCGCGATTTATTCCTCAAAGCCGGTTTTGAGACCGAGGCCAGCGAAGGGGTGCAAAACCTCATCTGGACCAAGGTGGTGATCAACGTGGGTATCAACCCGCTCACCGCCATCCTGGACGTGCTCAACGGCCGCCTGTTGGAGCTGAAACCCGCCCGTGAGCTGATGGCCGCGGCGGTGGATGAGGCGGTGGCCGTGGGCAAGGCCCTGGGCGTGCGCTTTTTGCACCAGGACATGCTGACCGCGGTACAGGAGGTGGCCCGTCGCACTGGGGCCAACATCAGCTCCATGCGCCAGGATGTGCTCTCCAAGCGACGCACCGAGGTGGCCTACATCAACGGCGCGGTAGTGCGCCAAGGCGAGCAGGTGGGCCTGCCCACCCCCATCAACCAAACCCTGACCCAGTTGGTGCAGGCCAAGGAGGCTGAGTATTTGGGCGAGGCTAAAAAGGCTTAGTCCGAAACTTTCTAAAAAACGAGCGGCATGACGGTTGTCTTAATCGTCATGCCGCTTTGCTTTGCATGGTGCATTACAGCGGTCTTTGCGGTGCAGCCAGGCGGCCGAAGACAAGGCGTTCGGCGAGCGAAGGCCGCAGGTGTAGCTTGTGCCTACAGCGAGGTCTGAGCGCAGCCGACAACGCAGTATTCGGTTGTCTGGCTGTGCCGTACTCTAACGGAAGTGGCAGGCGCAGTTGTGCTCCGGCTCTATCTCCTTGAGCGGCGGCTCCTCGCGGGAGCAGATGGCCTGGGCCTCGGGGCAGCGGGGATGGAAACGGCATCCCGAAGGCGGGTTGACCGGGCTGGCCACGTCGCCCTTGACCGGGGGAGGGGCCATGACCTTGTGGGGGTCGGCCACCGGCGCGGCAGCCAACAGGGCCTCGGTGTAGGGATGGCGCGGCGGCTGGTCAAATACCTCAGCCGGGCCCACCTCCATTACCTTGCCCAAATACATAACCGCCACCCGGG
>JAHLLJ010000286.1 GCA_020444205.1 Deltaproteobacteria bacterium
GCCGAGGGCGACTTCCGCACCAACATCCACGCCGGGGCCAGCCCGGCCAAGCACCAGATAAGCGAAAGCGACCGGCGCATCTGCGAGACTATCCGCCCCCGGCTTATGGCCGACGGCCTGTACTTCGTGGGCCTGGACATCATCGGCGACAAGCTGGTGGAGATAAACGTGGTGAGCCCGGGAGGCATCCCGCGCATCAACCGCCTGGACGGGATCAAGATAGAGGCCATGGTGGTGGATTTCGTGGAGGAGCAGGTGCGCCGGCTCAAGGGTCATGCCTAGCAGCAATGCTCCCCTGCCCCTGGTAATAAGCCTGCCCCACTGCTCGGCCCAGGTTCCCGCCCAGGCCGCCGGGCACCTGGCCCTGAGCGCCCTGGAGGTGGAACAGTCGGTGGATTTGGGCTCCACCGAGGTTTTCGGCCCTTTGCCCGCCCTAAAGGTTTTGCCCGCTCCTTATACCCGCCTGGTTACCGACCTCAACCGCGCTCCCGACGATTTGAGCCCCAAGGGTGTGGTGGCCGCCTTCGACTATGCCGGGCGCCTGGTGTTCTCGCCGGAAAAAGCTCCGGAAAGTTCGCTGAAACTAAAGTGGGTGGAAAGCTTTTGGCACCCCTGGCACCGGGAGCTGGCCGAGGCCCTGGAGAGCCCCGGAGTGCGGGCCCTGATAGACGGCCACTCCCTGGACGGGGTTGGGCCGCCCGAGGCCCCGGACCCCGGATCCCGGCGGGCGGATGTGGTGCTGAGCAACCGGGGCGGGCCGGACGGCGAGGCCGCCGGCCGCAGCGAGCCCACCTGCCCGGTGGAGGTGTTTCGCCTGTTGGGGGAATGCCTAAAACAAGAAGGGCTGAGCGTGGCCTACAACACCCCCTACGCCGGAGGACATATCATTGCCCGCTACGGCCCCAGGCTCAGGGCCAGAGGCGCGGTGGCCATACAGATGGAGCTCAACAAGGAGCTCTATGCCAACCAGGATTACAGCAGGATTTACCTGGAGAAGGCGGTGGAGCTTAGCCGGGTTCTGAACCGGGTTCTTGAGAGGTTTCTTTCTCACCAGTGGTAAACGAAGGCGGCAGTTCGCACACTGGAATGGCGTGGATCTTGTCGTGCAGGTTGCGCAGGCGGCGGCTCAGCTCCTTGCACATCTGCAGGGCCACCTGGGGATACTCACGCACCGTTTCGTCGAACTCCCGCTTGTAGAGCACCAGCAGTTGCACCGGGCCGTCGGCGGTCACCGTGGCCGAACGGGGGGCGTCGTCAAACAGGGCCATCTCGCCCACGTAGTCGCCCTCGCCCAGGTTGGCCAATTCCATGGCGCAACCGTCGTCGCCCTTTTGGGTCACCAGCACCTTGCCCTTGACGATAAGGTACATGGTCTCGCCCGCATCGCCCTCGGTGATGATGTTGTCGCCGGATTGGGCCTCGTCGTCCTGACACACCGCGGCCACCGCGGCCAGCTCGGCCACGGCCAGGCCCTCGAATATCTCCATGCGCCTGAGCAGCAGGATTTTTTCCGACAGGCTGGTTTCCTGACTCATGACTCGCTCCTTGTCTCGAGGCCTCAAGCCTTAGCGGCTAGACCGGCCGCCTCAGAGCTTACGTAGAGGTTGCGGTTTTTGGCCAAGCGCTTCAGGTCCTCCAGGTAGGGCCCCAGGCCCTCTTCCTGCTGGCCCAACACCACCAGGGTAAGGTACAGGGTGACCCAGTTCTTTTTGGCCAGCAGGTGGGCCATCAGGCCTTGCACCCCGTCATAGCCGGTGGGCAGCTTGAACAGCTTGCGCCCGGCGGTCAGGCTTTCGCTGACCTGGCCGTCCTCCACCAGCGGCAGCATGGCCTGGGACAGCTCGCTACCCACCATGGACTCCAGGGCCTCCACGGCGTTGGAGCGCAGCTTGCCGTCGGCCGAGGACAAACCCCGGATCACCAGGCGCATCTGGTCGGATTCCTCCTGGGTGGCCAGCACCCTGAGTATCGTCTCCACCCGGTACTTTTTGTGCTCCATCAAATGCTGGATCAACAGATCGCGCTCCTGGGTTTCAGGCAGCTTCTTGAGCGCCTCGGCCTCGGCAATGTTGGAGTAGGCCATCTCCAGGCTGCTCTTGGCAAAGGCGATGATCTCGCGGTCGCCGATCTTCAGTTGGCCCATCAGCTCATAGAGGCCGCTGCGCAAGCGGCGGTTGGGCAGGCTCAGCGCCTCGATAAGCACCGCGCTGTCCAGGTTCTCCGCGTCTGATAGCCTTTCCAAGGCCAGATCGCGCACTGCCTTGTCTTCGCTGCCCAGCAGGTGGATAAAGGCCTTGAGCTCGGTTTCGCCCCCCAGGTCAAAGTGGCGCAGGACTTCCAAGGGCACCTGGGAAATGTCTTGGTGCAGCCGCTCCAGCACCAGCTCGTTTATCCTCGGGTCTTCCAGGCGGCCCAGGGCGGCCAGGATGTCCGGCACCAAATCGCTTTTGGGGCCTGCGGCCAGCATGCGGCGCAAGCCGGGGCGGAATTCTTTGTTGCCCGAGCCGCCGGCGGCGATGATCCCGGCCCGGAGTTGGTCATGATCCTCGCTCTGGAGCCAGTGCTCGATGATGGGATGGTATTTTGCCGGCTCCAGCTGGTAAAGGCCGATCACCGCCTGGGCCCGCACCCTCAGGTCCCGGTCCTGGTCCAATAATTTGCGCAGGAAGGTGGCCGATTCTTCCATGGGCAGGCGCCCGGCGGCCTCAGCCAAGGCGGCGGTAAGCTGGGGCTTGGCCGGATCGGCCAGGGCCTCAAAAGCCAGCAGAGCTCTTTCACCGGCATCCTTGGGCACCAGCGGCAGCAGGCTGATGGCGGTCTTTTCATCCTTGGTGCTGATAAGCTCCAGCAGGTGCTGCTCCATGTCGGGCACTTGTTGGGCCTTCATCATCTCCGCGTACCACAGGCAGGCCTTGCCATGGGAGTTCCGGCAGGCATCCACCAGCTGGTCCTGGGCCCGTTTGTCCTTGAAGATCACCCCCACGTCCTGATCCTGCAACGAGCGCAGGTCTATGACGTTGCGCCCGATGAGCCCCAGCAGAATGTCCGAATAGGAGCGCTTGAGCCATATGCTGGTGGCCACCCAGCTCAGGGCCACGATCAGGCCCACTATGGACAGCCAGCGCGGATGCACCAGATGCTCGGACAAGAAGATGATGCCCGAGCCTATCAGGATGCCCACCCTGACCACGGTGCCTCGCAAGAAGGGCCTGAGCATGGCGCGGAACTCATCGGGGAACAGACCCACCAAAATATTGCGGGCCGGGTTGTTGATGGTCACCAACAGCACCCGGGTGGACAGGCGGGCGTACATGGCGGTGACGATGTCAAAGCGGAACAAAAAGCCCAGGAAGGCTATGGCGTAGTTGGCCGGGTGGAACAT
>JAHLLJ010000287.1 GCA_020444205.1 Deltaproteobacteria bacterium
TGGCCCGGGCCGACGTGGGCATCGCCATCGGCACCGGCACCGACGTGGCCATGGAAGCCAGCGACGTAACCCTGGTGGGCGGCGACCTCAACGGGGTCAGCCGGGCCATCAAGCTCTCCAAGGCCACCATGGCCACCATCAAGCAGAACCTTTTCTGGGCCTTTTTCTACAACGCGGCCCTGGTACCCGTGGCCGCCGGAGTGCTGCACAAGGTGCTTTGGCTGCCCATTTTCATCCGCGACCTGCACCCGGTGCTGGCCGCCGGAGCCATGGCCTTTTCCTCGGTGACCGTGGTCACCAACAGCCTGAGGTTGGGGCGTAAAAAGCTCTAGCCTAGCCGTTTAAACCAACCTGGGCCGCCTGCTGACGCGGGCGGCCCTTTTCATTGGTCCGCAAAAACCCTGGTCCTGCTTCCCATTGCTTGACTAAATTGTTTAGGTAGAATACTATGCGCCATGGCTAATCTTCGCTACACTCTTCTCAGCAACCTGCTGAACCAACTGGTGAACAAAATCGTTTACCTGCGCTCTTTCCCTCATGAATACGGCACCGGGGAGATGCTCAGCGAGGCTGAAATCCAGCCCATCAAGGTCATCGGACGCAACCGGGGCATCAACATCACCGGCTTGGCCAGGATTTTAGTGGTCACCAAAGGGGCGGCCTCCCAGACCGTAAAACGGTTGGAAGAACGGGGCTATGTAGCCAAGTACAAGGCCCCAGACAATGACAAAGAAGTCTTGCTCAAGTTGACCCAAAAGGGGAAAACCGCCCTGGCGGGTTATGATGCTTTTCGTGAGGGCTTTGACGCCAACATGGCGGCGATGCTGGAGCGCATGAGCGACGATGAGTTCGCCTTTCTGGCCCTGCACTTCCAGATCCTGGTGCAACAAGCCGATAAATACATTGAGAGCTTGGGCGAGGAGCCCATCTAACCGCCTAAATATCATATTTATTTTTTCCCGACCTCCTCGGCGGCCCTAAATCCAAATTAAATCCTTGCCTGCCAAGGGAATTGGCGCTATGTTCTGGCCGGTAACTGAACACGTTCACCTTTAGAACACGTTCACTTTCTTTCCCCAGGAGTAGCAACCAGCCATGCCCGACAATTCCTCGACAACCGGCACCACCTGGCGCGACCGGCAAAAACAGCAGACCCGCCAGATAATCTTGGAGGCGGCCAAGGAGCTGTTCGAAACCCTTGGCTACGGCAAAACCACCATCCGGGCGGTGGCCAAATACGCCGGGGTGGGGGTGGGCACGGTGATGAACCACTTCAAGGACAAGGCCTCACTGCTCTCGGCCGCCCTGGTCGGGGACTGGCAGCAAACCGTGGAGCTGGTGATGACCACCATGCCCCAGGAGGCCGACTACCGCGAACAGCTTCTGTATTCGGCCAAAATCTTTTTCGAGTACTACACCCGCCGGCCGTCCCTTTCGCGCAACTTGCTCAAGGAGGCGTTGTTCAGCCTGGAGGTGCAGAGCCCGGAGATCAGGGCTATGGACCAAACGGCCCGGGATATCGGCGTGGGAATCCTGCACGCGGCCCAACAAAAGGGCGAGATCAGGGCGGACGTGGATTGCGAGGTGCTGCATCAGGCCTTGTTCGGCGAATACTGCTTTGTATGCATGATCGGGCTCAGCCAGCCGGAGCCGGACCCCGAGCAGATGTTGGCCATGCTGGAGAGCGTGACGGATCTCATCGTACGGGGAGCGCGTCCCTGTCCCCATTGCAACGAGCCCAAAACCTCTTAAAGCAACTCAAGCGGCGGATTATGGAGAGGGAAATTCCATGCTGGAGCTAGCCCTGCGGGGGAACAGACTTTACTGGACCTGGCTGAGCGCCTTGGTGGCCCTGGTGTTGACCGGGCTCATCGCCTATTTGTACCAGTACAATCAAGGCCTGATGGTCACCGGCATGAGCCGGGACGTGTCCTGGGGCCTTTACATTGCTCAGCTCACCTTCCTGGTGGGGGTGGCCGCCTCGGCGGTGATGCTGGTGCTGCCCTATTACCTGCACCACTACAAGGACTTCGGGCGCATCACCATCCTGGGCGAGTTCCTGGCCATTGCCGCGGTGATAATGTGCATGCTCTTCGTCACCGTGGACCTTGGTAAGCCCAGCCGAGTGCTGAACATCTTTTTGCACCCCACCCCGGGCTCGGTGATGTTCTGGGACGTCAACGTGCTCAGCGGCTACCTGGTGCTCAACCTGGTGATCGGCTGGGCCACTTTGGCGGCCGAGCGCAAGCAGGTGGCCCCGCCGGGTTGGGTCAAGCCCCTGATCTACCTCTCCATCCCCTGGGCGGTTTCCATCCACACAGTCACCGCCTTTCTCTACGCCGGCCTGCCCGGCCGTGGCTACTGGCTCACCGCCATCTTGGCCCCGCGTTTTTTGGCCTCGGCCTTTGCCGCCGGCCCGGCAGTGCTCATTATCCTGGCCCTGGTCATTCGCCGGGTCACCAGCTTTGATCCCGGCCGCCGGGCCATCGAAACCCTGGCCAAGATCGTGACCTACGCCATCATCCTGCATTTGTTCTTCTTCCTGCTGGAGGTGTTCACCGTTTTTTACAGCGACATTCCCAGCCACACCGCTCACTTCACCTACCTCTACTTCGGTCTGCACGGTCACGGCGCCTTGGCGGGCTTCATGTGGGCCGCCCTGGTCATGGGCCTGGCCGCGGTGGTCATGTTGCTCAACCCGAATTGGCGGGGCCGTTATCCCCTGTTGGCCGTGGCCTGCGCCCTTGTCTTCGGCTGCACCTGGATCGACAAGGGCCTGGGCATGATGGCCGGTGGTTTCATCCCCAACCCCCTGCACGAGGTCACCGAGTACGCGCCCACCGCGGTGGAGATTCTGGTCACCATCGGCTTATACGCCCTGGGCGGGCTGATCGTCACGGTGCTCTACAAGGTGGCCTTGGGGGTCAAGCATGAGACAGGCGGGGACTTGCCTCTGCCGGCCGAGGCCCGGAGCCACTGATGCGGGCGGATTGGCAGCGCGCCCCCCTGATCCTGGCCGGAATCCTGTGCCTTACCCTGGCCCTGCTCCATTTTGAGATCATTCTCATGGGGGCCCCGGCCTACCTTTACTTCGGGGCCGGGGAGCGCATGGCAACTTTGGCCGAGCAAGGCTCCTGGCTGCCGGGGATGCTAACCGCCGTCATTGCCCTGCTGTTGGGCATAATCGGAGCCTACGCCTTTGCGGGTAGCGGGGTTATTCGCCGCCTTCCTTGGCTTAGGCCCATATTACTGGGCGCCTGCGCCCTGTTCCTTGTGCGGGGTTTGCTGGCCATTCACCAGGCGCTCAGTTTGCTGAGCGGCGGAGGGTCTTCGGGCAAGGAGTTCAGCTTCTCGGTGGT
>JAHLLJ010000330.1 GCA_020444205.1 Deltaproteobacteria bacterium
CGTGATTTCCATTTTCATAATAGGTTCCAGAAGGGTCGGGCTGGCTTCCTGCATGCCTTTCTTGAGACACATGGCCGCGGCGATCTTGAATGCCATTTCAGAGGAATCCACCTCGTGGGACTTGCCGTCATAAAAACGCACCTTCAGATCGACGATGGGATATCCCGCCAGCGCACCGGTCGCAAGGGTTTCTTGAAGCCCTTTTTCGACCGCGGGAACAAAGTTCCTCGGCACATTCATTCCGGTAAGATTCTCGTGAAATTCAAAGCCGGTTCCGGAAGGCAGCGGGGTAATATCAAAGTGCACCTCCGCGAACTGCCCTCTTCCGCCGGATTGTTTCTTATGTCTGTACACAATGCCTTTGGCGGCCTTTTTTACTGTCTCCCTGTAGGGGACCTTCACGGGGACCAGATTCACCTCAACCCCGAACTTTCTCGCCAGTTTCTCGCAGGCCGTTTCCAGATGGATCTGGCCGGTTCCGGACAGGATCACTTCTGCAGTGGTCTGGTCTCTTTCCAGCTTCAACGTGGGGTCTTCTTCCAAAAGTTTTGCAAAAGAAGTGAATACCTTATCCTCACTTCCCTTGACCTTGGCCTGTACGGCATAGGAGATTACCGCCGGCAAGCCCTCGGTAAGCTGATAAACAATGGGATCTTTCACGGAACAGAGCGTGTTTCCGGTGGTGGTCTCCTTGAGCTTGGCAACGGCCACGATGTCTCCGGGTCCCGCGCCTTCCACGGGCTGCTGTTTTTTCCCCTCGATGGCGAGGAGCTGACCGAATTTTTCCTTAATATCCTTGTTGGGATTAAAAACCGTCGAATCGGACTCGACGGTTCCCGAGAAGACCCTCATAATGGTGAGCCGGCCGGCAAAGGGGTCCGCAACGGTTTTAAATACCAGCGCGGAAAAGGGAGAATCCACGGAAGGAATCCGTTCGATAACTTCGTCACTGTCCATGGCCTTGCCTTCCTTGGGCGGGATCTCAAGGGGCGAGGGAATTCCCTGAACAATCAGATCCATGAGTTGGGGTACGCCCACATTCAGGGTGGAGGAGCCGCATACAATGGGGACCACGACTCCCGATTTGATGCCTGCGAAAAGGGTCTCTTCTATCTCCTGGTCGGAGAGTTCTTCCCCTTCAAGGTACTTCTCCATCAAATCATCATTGGCTTCAACGATGTTTTCAATGATTTTCTCCCGCCATTCTTCAACAAGATCCTCCATGTCCGCGGGGATATCCGCTTTTTCAAATTTCCCGCTTCCATCCAGCTCATAGGTGTAGGCCTTCATCCTGATCAGGTCCACGACCCCGGAAAATTTTTCCTCGGCGCCGATGGGAAGGAAGATCGGCGTGGCCTTTATCTCCAGATCCTCTGAGATCCCATCCATGGTTTTATAAAAGTCAGCCCGTTCCCTGTCCATCTTGTTGATAAAAATGATCTTAGGAAGGTCTCTTTCGTTCGCAAAATTCCAAACCTTTTCGGTACCCACCTTTACTCCGGAAATGGCGCTGATCACCACGACCGCCCCATCCGCCGCATCAAGGGAAAATTTGGTATCGGAAAGGAAATTGTCGTCTCCCGGGGTATCCAGGATATTGATCTTGTGTTTTTTCCATTTGGCATGGTGAAAAGCTGTGCTGAGGCTGCTGCGCCTCTTAATTTCCTCCGGTTCAAAATCAAAGCTTGATGTGCCATCGTCCACCTTTCCCAATCGCGTGGTGGATTTCCCGTTAAACAGCATCGCCTCGGCCAATGAGGTCTTCCCGGAGCCCCCATGTGCAATCAGGGCTACATTTCTCAATTGTTCAGCCACTTTTTCCATGCTAAAATCCTTTCGTTAATAAGATAATGAATCAAGAATTACAAACCACATAATATCGAACAGTTCTGGTACGTTTCACGATGCCCGTATGTTGGTGATGAATAGAGTGAAAACTTGAAAAATACATTAACAGGCAAATTAAAGTCAAGCCAAGAATTTTACGACCGGCATTTCCATAAGAACTATTGACAAGTTTTCCGTAACCGGCAATGATGTCGCGTACGGTTCCAATCGGTTTCGGGATGTCGAATGTCCATTTTAACACCGTATTCCGCACCGCTTCGGCGACTTGGCCACCCGAGTGCTTGATGGCTTCCAGACCGCCTGCGAGGAATCCCATGTCAGCCTTTTTCTTTCTGCTCATCCTCGTTCTTTTCAGTCTGCTGTTTTTCCCTTTGCTCACCTATGCCCTCTTCTGGTACGAGGCGGGCAACAGCGACTACCGGTTACAGTTGCAGCGGGATTCCGAAGGCAGAATGGCTACGTGGATCCTCAGGGGGTTGTTTTCGAGTATCCGGAGTCAAATCCCCATCATCCTGTTCTTCCCATTGGGTTTATTCAGGCGGTTGTGGGAGCCGGACGCTGAGGAGGGCCCTCCATTCCCGCCCTTGATTCTGATCCATGGCCTTTATCACAACCCGAGCGCCTGGCTGCTGTTCCGGGCCCGGCTCAGACGGGCCGGGTTGAAAAGAATTCATGTGGCAAGCTATGATAGTCGGAGATTCTCCTTTCAAGAAATTGCAGAACAGGTGGCCGGGAGACTGGGGGAAATAGGAACAATGGAAGGGAATAAGCCCGTCCTTCTTGTGGGGCACAGCCTCGGCGGACTCCTTGCCAAGGCCTATGCCGCAAGAAAGGAAGGCCTTCCGGGACCGGCCGTCAAGGGGATCATCACCCTCGGCACACCTTTCAAGGGAAGCAAGATGACGGTTTTCGGCCTGGGAAGACTGGCCCGGGACATTTCCCATAACAGTGGTCTGATAAAGGAACTGGAAAGGATGGAGGTCTCCGCCCATACCGCCTGCGCGGCCCTCTACTCCCCGGTGGACAACATCGTGCTGCCGCACGACTCCCTCGCGGCCGCACCCGAAAACTGGATACGGGAAAAGACCGCCCCGATTTCCCACGTGGCCTACCTCTATGACAAGTCCACCTTCAACCGGGTATTGGTGCTTCTCTCACAATTTGCAGGAAGCAGTGATCAAAACGCGAAATGAGCGGGGAGTATTGAAATGAATGTAAAGAAAGGTCTTTTCCAACTGTTGCTTATCCTGTTCTTTCTCAGCCTCTGTTGGGGCGGTTATATTCTCGTCAACTCCGCACTCCGCCTACCCTTTCGGGCAACCAATGATGCGCTTCACAAGGAAGGCGCCTTCATCACTCTCGATTTCCTGATCCCGGCAGGGACCTACATCAATGAAAAGACCACCATCGGCCAGGTGGCCAGGATTCGATTGGCCGACAAGAGTTCGGGCGCCCAACGGGTGATGGATACCCTTATCA
>JAHLLJ010000288.1 GCA_020444205.1 Deltaproteobacteria bacterium
CGGCGCTCTCAAAGGTTTTGGCGGTCATGATACCCAGGCCCCCGGCCTTGCTCACCGCCGCGCAGAGCTCGGCCCGGGAGTACCACTGCATAGCCCCCTGCACTATAGGCACCCTTATTCCTATTGCTTCGCTGAATCTGGTTTTCATGCCTTCTCCTCATCTCGCTGCATGGCACCCCACGAGCACCTTTTGATTTATTACGCGCCTAAACCGACCACTCCCCGCGCGGCCAAATAATCCACTTCCCCCGAATCATAGCCCAGGCCGGCCATCACCTCCCGAGTGTGTTGCCCCAGGGCGGGAGAAGCCGCCCCAGCCGAGGCCGGCGAGGCGGATAGCTTGAGAGGGCAGGCCAAATGACGTCCCACCGGGGACTGTTCAATCATGTCTCTTTCCTCGGTCAATTGAGAGACCGCCGCTTCAGGCAAGGAAAGCACCGGCTCACAGCAGGCATCGTATTCCGCCCAAAAGGCGGCCCACTCCTGCCGGGTGCGCCCGGCGAAGATGGCTGCCACCTCCTCCACCACCCCTTGCCCCCCGAACTGCTTCTCCACCAGGTCCGGCCTCTGCAGGGCGGTGCAGAAGTTTTGCCAGAACTTGGGCTCCAGGGCTCCCAGGGAAAACCAACCGCCATCCGCGGTGCGGTAGAGGTTGTAACAGGGGCGGGCCCCATTAAGGGTCATGCCCGCGGGTTGGGGCTGGTCCAGCCCGCTCTCCACCCCGGCCCAAACCATTGTGGCCAGGGACAAGGAACCGTCAAACATGGAGGTGTCCACGTGCTGCCCTTGTCCGGTGCGCTCGCGCTGATGCATGGCCGCCAGGATTCCGGTCAGACCAAAAAGCGCGCCTCCAGCCAAGTCGGCGACCTGCACGCCGGGGATAGCCAGGTCTCCCCTGTGGCTGCCGGTAATGCCCAGCACCCCGGCCAGAGACAGGTAGTTGATGTCGTGCCCGGCCCGGCCGGAGTAGGAACCCTCTTGCCCGTAGCCGGAGATGGAGGCCATGATCAGACGGGGCTGGAGGCGCTGCATGGTGGGGTAATCCAGATCCAGCCTTGCCATGACTCCGGGACGGAACCCTTCCACTAATATGTCGTGGGTTTTAAGCAGGTCAAGCAGGATATCGCGGCCCGCCGGGTCTTTCAGGTTTAGGGCCAGGCTCTTTTTGCCCCGGTTTACCGAAGCGAAGTAGGCGGGTTCCTCGCCGCCGGTGCTCACCGTGGTGCGCATGTAGTCGCCGCCATTCGGATTTTCTACTTTGATCACCTCGGCCCCCAGGCAAGCCATAAGCCAGGTGAGATAGGGGCCCGGCAGGTTCATGGTCAGGTCCAGCACTTTTACCCCGCTAAGGGCCTTTTGGGTCTTCATCCTTCCATCCGCTCCTGCATTAAAGCCCGTCCCTTGACATCGGCAAGTTCAAAGACCGGCCGCCCAATCACCTGACTTGTGGCGGGCCCAACAGGTTGTTGCTGATCACAGTGCGCTGAATCTCGCTGGTCCCTTCGTAGATGGTGAACACTCTGGCATCGCGGTAGTGCCGCTCCGCTCTGTATTCAGTGGAAAAACCGTATCCTCCGTGCATTTGGATGGCCTGGCCAGCCACTTGCTGCACCATCTCGCTGGCAAACAGCTTGGCCATGGAGGCTTCCGTGGAGTAGCGCTTGCCCAGATCCTTGAGGCTGGCCGCGTTGAGACATAGCAAGCGCGCCGCCTCTATCTGGACAGCCATATCAGCCATCTTCCAGCGTATACCTTGGAAGTCACTTATGGCGCGGCCGAACTGCTCACGGGTTTTAGTGAACTCCATGGCTTCGTCCAAGCAGGCAGTGGCCACGCCCACCGACTGGGCCGCGATGCCGATGCGTCCGCCGTCCAGGCAGGTCATGGCCACCTTGAAACCCTCGCCTGGCTTGCCCAAAATGTTGGCCTTGGGCACCCGACAATCCTCGAATACCAGTTGCGCCGTGTCGCTGGCCTTGAGCCCCAGCTTCTCCTCCAAACGTGCCACGACCATGCCCGGGGTGCCCTGGGGCACCAAAAAGGCGCTGATACCCCGGTGGCGCTTACTCTTGTCGTTGACTGCGGTGACGATGACCACGCCCGCGTTTTGACCGGTGGTGATGAACTGCTTGGTTCCGTTGATCACCCAGTCATCGCCATCCTGGACTGCGGTGGTGCGCTGGCTGGAAGGGTCGGAGCCGGCGTTTGGCTCGGTCAGGGCGAAAGCACCGATGCACTCACCGGTGGTCATCCGAGGTAGCCAGTGCTGTTTCTGCTCCGCGCTGCCAAAGCGCATTACCGCCTCGCAGCAGATGGAGTTGTGCACGCTCACCACTACCGCGGTGGAGGCGCAACCATAGGCTATCTCACTCAGGGCCAAGGCGTAACTGACCGTGTCGGCGCCTGCCCCGCCGTACTGCTCGGGAACCATCATGCCAATGAAGCCCAACTCGCCCATTTGCAGCAGGTTTTCGCGGGGAAACTCGTGGGTGCAGTCGCGCTCGGCGGCGGTGGGCAAAAGAACCTCCCGGGCGAAGTCCCGGGCCATGGTCTGAATCATCACTTGTTCTTCGGTCAACGCAAAGGCCATCAGGGTCTCCGGAATCAAAGGGTGTAGAGCACCACCAAAAGTTCGGTGGTTTGGCTGCCGGGGTTTCGCAGGGTGTGTACCAAGCTGGAGTTGAAGTGCAGGCTCTCGCCCTGAGACAACTGGTTCAGGTTTTGCCCCACTTTGATTTCCACCTGACCGGATAGTACGTAGACGAACTCCTCGCCCTCGTGCTGGTAACCCGCGCCATCCAGGTCGCTGCTGGGGTCGATGGTGACCAAGAATCCCTTGAGGTAGCGGTGACCCGCCTCCGGGGTCAGCACCCGATAGGAGTAGCGATCGGTACGCACCTTGACTGCCTCTACCCGGCGATGCGCGGCCTCCTCCTCATCCTTAAGGAATTCGTCGCTGTCCACTTCCAAAACCCGTGACAGGGTCAGCAGAAGGGCCACCGGAGGTATTTGCTCATCATTCTCTATCTTGGTCAGGCTCTCCACCGACTGCCCGGTCTGGTTAGCCAGGGTGTTCAGGCCCATCTCCTTGCGCTCCCGCAGGCGCTTAATACGCTGCCCCAGGGAAAGCCTTTTTGGTCTAGCAGCCATTTTTCCTCGTTTTTCGGATGCGGCGTGTTCAATCGACTGATCCCGCGCGGCCATGCCCCGAGGCGACCACACGCGTTGCGCTAAATGGAATAGGGTCGGGTGGCCGCCTGCTCAACTATAGTCGTAAACCCCGGCGCCACTCTTGCGGCCATAGCGGCCGGCCCGCACCAGC
>JAHLLJ010000289.1 GCA_020444205.1 Deltaproteobacteria bacterium
AAGCTCATCTCCAGGTCCACCTGGGTGAACTCGGGCTGGCGGTCGGCCCTGAGGTCCTCGTCGCGGAAGCAGCGCGCGATCTGATAGTAGCGCTCCACCCCGCCCATCATCAAAAGCTGCTTGAAAAGCTGGGGCGACTGGGGAAGGGCGTAAAAATGGCCCGGGCTCACCCGGCTGGGCACCAGATAGTCGCGCGCGCCCTCGGGGGTGGACTTGGTCAGGAAGGGAGTCTCCACCTCCAAAAAACCGTTGTCGTTGAGAAAGCTCCGGGCCGCGGCCGCCGCCTTGTGCCTTACCAGCAGGTTGGCGTACATCTCCGGACGCCTCAGGTCCAGGTAGCGGTACTTCAAGCGGATGTTCTCGTTGACCTCGATCCATTCCTCCAGCATGAACGGTGGGGTTTTGCTGGGGTTGAGGATCTCGAACTGATCCACGTAGACCTCTATGCCGCCGGTGACCAGGTTGGGGTTGGTCATGCCCTCGGGCCGCGCCCGCACCGTGCCTTTTAGGGCGATGCAGAACTCGCTACGGATGGTATGGGCCTCGCTGTGGGCTCCCTGGTCCACCTCCGGGTTGAACACCACCTGGGTGATGCCCTCGCGGTCCCTGAGGTCCACGAAAATGAGCCCGCCGTGGTCGCGGCGGCGCATGGCCCATCCCATGAGCACCACCTGGCTGCCCACGTCTTCAAGGCTCAACTCGCCACAGGAGTGGGTGCGTTTAAGGTCGCTTATAAATTGTTCAGACAACTAATTACGCTCCTGCCGCCTTCAGGCGGTCCACTATCTGATCCAGGGGCAGATCCTGCTGCTCCCCGGTGGCCATATCCTTCAAGGGGGCGCTGCCCGCGGCCAACTCTTCACCGCCCACGATAAGCACCCGGGCGGCGCCTGATTTGTTGGCCCGGCGCATCTGGGCCTTGAGGCTGGTGGCCTGGGCGCTCATTTCCACCCAGACTCCGGCCCGGCGCAGCTGTTGGGCCGCGTCAAAGGCCCATTCCCGCGGCTCGTCGCCCAGGGCGGCGATGAAAAGCTCCGGGCCTTGTTGCCACTCGGGACGGTCATCCAAGAGCAGGGCCAGGCGCTCCACGCCCAAGGCAAAACCGATGGCCGGGGTGGCCGGGCCGCCCAGAGCCTCTACCAATCCATCATAGCGCCCGCCGCCACCCACCGCATCCTGGGCCCCCAGCTGGCTGGTCTTGAGCTCAAAGGCGGTGCGGGTGTAGTAGTCCAGGCCCCTGACCAGCTTGGGATCGGTTTCAAAGGGCACCCCGGCCATGGTGAGCAGGCGCTTGACCTGGTCAAAGTGCCCGGCGCAGTTTTCGCACCAAGAGCCGCTGATCAGCGGCGCGCCTTGGGAAATCTCCTTGCAGCCCTCCTGCTTGCAGTCCAGCACCCTCAGCGGGTTGCTGGACAAGCGGCGGCGGCAGTCCTCGCACAGGGCGCCTTGGTGGCCCTCAAAGTAGTCCAACAGGCTTTGCTTGAAGCCGGGGCGGCACTCGGGGCAGCCCAGGGAGTTGAGCACCAGAGTGACCTCACGCACGCCCAGGCGCTCCAGCAGGTGAGCGGCCATGACCAAAAGCTCGGCGTCGCCCTGAGGTCCGGCGTCGTCCAGAACCTCGCAGTCCAGCTGGTGAAACTGGCGCAGACGGCCCTTTTGGGGGCGCTCGTGGCGGAACATGGGGCCGATGGTGAAAAGCTTGTGCGGGCCGGGAACCGCGTAGAGCTTGTTTTCCAAAAAGGCCCGCACCACCCCCGCGGTGGCCTCGGGCCGCATGGTCAGCGAGTCGCCGCTGCGGTCTGCAAAGGTGTACATCTCTTTGGAAACAATATCGGTTTCTTCGCCGATGGAGCGGGCGAACAACTCGGTGCGTTCCAAGATGGGTGTGCGTATCTCGTTGAATCCAAAGGAGCCGAACACCTCCCGGGCCGTGGCCTCGATGAAGCGCCACTTGGGGGACTCGGGGGGCAGCAGGTCCTTCATGCCCCTGACCGCCTGAATGGCCAAAACGCCGCCGCCTTTCTAAGTCTCGATTTTTAGGTCCCCTGGTAGAGACCCGCCAGGAATTTTGCATATATACCCGGAATTTGAGTGGGGGTCAAGGTAAGGAGCCCGGCGGGTCTTTACCAAATTGCAACCCAGCTCAGCAGGCGATAGCTACAAATATGTGCTCCGCCGGTTGGGCATTTTAGGCAAAAATACCGTTTGGTATGTTTGCCGATTGTACACTACCTAATGGTAGCTTTTAATTTTTTAACCATCGTATGTGATTGATATTACAGCATTATCAATTTAAAGGCGTCCCAAAGCATTTTAGGCGAAAAACGTGGCAAAACCCGTCTCACCCCCTGTTCGGACCCCAAATTCACCGCTCACCATCCAGGCAAGCATACCCACGGGTACTATTTTTCCGCCTGTTTGCAGATAGCTTTTACCGCGTAACCTACATTTTTTCCTGCTTTTTACCGAAATATTCAATTTTGGCATCAAGGTTGCGTTCAGTAACACCGAAATCGCCTCGCCGCGTGGGCCGACCCGGTCCCGCGGCGGGTTTAAATAATGACCCGGATTTTACAAATTCAGAACTCTTGCAACGAGGAGGGAGCAAGTCATGGCCAACCCCATAAGCGCGGGCGACACTGCCTGGATCTTGACCAGTTCGGCGATGGTCCTTCTGATGACCCCCGCCCTGGCCTTTTTCTATGGAGGCATGGTCCGCAAAAAGAACATCCTTTCCACCCTGAATCTGTCGTTCATCATGATGGGCGTCATCGGGGTGCAGTGGGTGCTCTACGGTTACACCCTGGCTTTTGGTAAAAACGTGGCCGGCTTGTTCGGCGACCTGAGTTTCCTGGGTTTTTCCGGGGTGACCGGAGCGCCCGGCCCCTATGCCGACAACATCCCTCACCTGGCCTTTGCCGCTTTTCAAATGATGTTCGCGGTGATCACCCCGGCGTTGATCACCGGCGCCTTTGTGGAGCGCGTGCGCTTTAAGACCTTCCTGGTCTTTGCGGTGCTCTGGGCAACCATAGTCTACGATCCCCTGTGCCACTGGGTATGGGGCGATGGCGGCTGGATGGGCGCCATGGGCGCGCTGGACTTCGCGGGCGGCACCGTGGTGCACATCGCCGCCGGTTTCAGCGCCCTGGCCTTTGCCATTGCCATAGGCCCCCGCAAGGGATTCCCCAAGGCCCCCATGGAGCCCCACAACATTCCCTACACCGTGTTGGGCGCGGGCCTGTTGTGGTTCGGCTGGTTCGGTTTCAACGCGGGCAGCTCCCTGGCCGCCGACGGCCTGGCCTCCTACGCCTTCGTG
>JAHLLJ010000290.1 GCA_020444205.1 Deltaproteobacteria bacterium
CTGCACCGTGGGCATCGGCACCGGCGAGCAGGACCGGGTGGGCGTGGCCCGCATCGCCGCCCAGAAGGCCTACGTGAAGTACGCCAACAAGCTGTGCTGGCTGACCCATGGCCTGAAGTACGACGAGCTGGCCCTGGCCGTGGCCGAGGGACGCGAGGACCCGGCCAAGATCAAGGCCATAGACGATGAGACCCAAGCGGAAAAGGGCGGCCTGCCCGGCTCCGTCATGATCTCCGACGCCTTCTTCCCCTTCCGCGATGGAGTGGATGTGGGCCTGGCCGAGGGAGTGAGCTGCATCGCCCATCCCGGCGGCAGCCTGCGCGACTGGGAGTCCATTGAGGCCTGCAACCAGGCCGATCCGCCGGTGGCCATGGTGTTCACCGGTCAGCGGGCCTTTAAGCACTAAACCCAGCTGGAGGCGCACTTGGACCAGAGCTGGCTGGAAGTAAAAAACTTTCTGGACCCCGGCCATTGGCTGGGAATGATCGCCTTGGCGGTAGTGCTTTTTCTCGCCGCCTGGGTGTTCTCGCGGCTGCTGGGCCAGCTCTTAACCCGGTCCCAATGGGTGATGGGCCACCTTGGGCGCAAGGTGGACCCAACCATAATCGCCTTTACCCGCCGCCTGAAGACGGTGCTGGTTTACCTGGTCGCCATTATCGTCTACGCCAGCCTGGTGCCTCAGCTGAGGGGCTTGCTGGGCACCCTGGTGGCTGGCGCGGGCATCACCGCCGTGGTGGTGGGTTTCGCGGCCAAGGGCACCTTGGCCAACCTGGTGGCCGGATTCTCCCTGGCCGTGTACCGGCCCATACGCATAGGGGACAAGGTGAATCTGGAGGATCAATACGGCACGGTGGAGGACATCACCCTGCGCCATACCATCGTGCGCACCTGGGAAAACAAGCGCCTGATCATTCCCAACGAAAAAATCGACTCCATGAGCCTGGTCAATCACTCCATCATCGACCCCAAGATTCTTAACCGGGTGGAGTTTGGGATTAGCTACGACACCAAAATCGACTTGGCCCGCCGTTTGATCCTGGAAGAGGCCCAAAAGTGCCCCCACCGCATGCCCGCGGCCACCGCGCCGGACCCGCCGGTGGTCAGGGTCATTTCCCACGGCGATTTTGCCATTGGTTTGCGATTGTTGATGTGGTGCCCCAACGTGGACGAGTCCTGGTCCGCCCGCTGGTGGATTTTGGAGATGGTCAAGAAGCGCTTCGACGCCGAGGGCGTGGAAATTCCCTTCCCCTACCGCACCCTGGTCTACAAAAAAGATTTGCCCCCGCCCCGCCAAGACACGGGGGACGAGGGCGAAAAAATCAGCTGATAACCGGAGCTATCTACCGTCGTTGGCGTTGATCAGCGAGGGCTGGCCGGTGGCCTCGCGCACCGCCCGCCACAGGCCGCCCTGGGGGTCCACCCGGCGGCGGTGTTCTATGGCCAAGGGGATGGGCACGTGCACAAAGTGGCTGTCCCACAGGGACACCAGCATGCCGGTGCGTCCGCTCATGCCCGCGTGCACCGCGTGGTGACCCAAAAAGCCGGTGAAGACCCGGTCGTCGCTGCTGGCGGGCATGGAGCGCACCAGGTAGCTGGGGTCGATGTACTTCAGGGTCAAGGCCTTGCCCTTGTCCTGGAAGTAGTCGATGATCTTCAGCTTCAGGTAGATGCCGATGTCCCCCAGCACCGGGTTGCCGCTGGGATCGGTGCCCATGTCCTTTCCCTCGAAGAGGGTTTGCCCCGCACCCTCGGCCACTAATATCACCCCGTGGCCTCGATCATCCAGGCGCTTTTCGAGCTGGGCCAACAGGCCGTACTCGCCCTCCAGGTCGAAATCCACCTCTGGAATCAGACAGAAGTTCACATCGGCCAGGGCCAGGGTGGCCTGGGCGGCCACGAAGCCGCTGAGGCGGCCCATGAGCTTGACCATGCCCACTCCGTTGGGTGCGCCGGTAGCCTCATTGTGCGCCCCCCTAATGGCCGAGGTAGCCGCTTCCACGGCTGTTTCAAAGCCAAAGGAGCGCTCCACAAAGCTTATGTCGTTGTCAATGGTCTTGGGGATGCAGATCACCCCGATTTTTATCTTGCGCTTGGTGATTTCCTCATAAATGGCCTGGCCCGCCCTGAGGGTGCCGTCGCCGCCGATCATGAACAGCAGGCCGATGTTTTGCCGCTCCATGGAGTCCACAATGTCTTCTATGGGCTGGGGACCCCGGCTCATGCCCAGGAAACAGCCGCCCCGTCCATGAACCCCTTCCACTACAGTCGGGCCGAGATCCATCATTTGGTGGCCGTACTTGGGGATGAACCCCTGTAGCCCAAAACGCACCCCCACGATATTGCGCACCCCGTAGATATAGTGCAGTTGCAGCACGATGGAGCGCACCAGGGAGTTGATGCCCGGGCACATGCCCCCGCAGGTGACGATGGCTGCCTTGAGCTTGGGGGGGTCAAAGTATATTTTGCCGCGCGGCCCGGCCAACTCAAAGGTGGGTGGAGTCTTTTTCCCTTTGATGTCCTGGGGATAGGGATTTACCAAAACCCGGTCGTCATCGCTGGTGAATCCGCAGACGCTACCGTCGGGTCCGCACATGGCCGCCGCCGGGTTATTGATCTTGGACGGGCCCAGGGTAGGAACCACCGTCTGATGGGCCGTAATGTTATGCCTGTCCTCGCGCACTTGGTATTTCTCCTGCTTAAGGGCTACCTTTATGAGCACGCTAGCACCGGCTCATTGGCTGGTCAAGTTGCGCTTTGGCGGTCTTTACAACCACCGGGGTTGTGCTACCATCGTAGAGCCGGTTGCCCCATGGGGGTGGCTGAAAAAAGCGAATTTTTCCGCCTTTGGGCGGTTCCAAGAAAGGGATGAATACATGCCCGCGATCTTTACCAATGAAGGCATCCGCCGCCTGGTGTTCGGCCAGGGCGCGGCGGCGCGTTTGGGCGAGGAAGTTACCCTGCTGGGGGCCGAGCAGGTGCTGGTGGTGCTGGACCCGGCCCTGGCCGGGGCCGAGGCCGTGCAGCCCGCCCTGGACAGCCTGGAGAGCGCTGGAGTGGCCTACGACGTGTTCAGCGACCTGACCCGCGAGCCCGAGCCCGCCGAGGCCGACGCCGCCGCCGAGCTGGGCAAGAAAATTGGGGCCCAGGCCGTGGTGGGCATCGGCGGAGGCAGCGCCATGGACCTGGCCAAGGCCGCGGGGGTGCTCATCACCAACCCAGGCCAGGCCACCGACTATGTGGGCCTGGACTTGGTCAAGGAGCCGGGCGTGCCGGTGATCTGCCTGCCCACCACCGCGGGCACCGGCAGCGAGGT
>JAHLLJ010000291.1 GCA_020444205.1 Deltaproteobacteria bacterium
TCATCTGCTCGCTGGTGGAGTTCTGGGCCTCGTCCAGGATCACGAAGGCGCTGTTAAGGGTGCGCCCGCGCATAAAAGCCAGGGGAGCCACCTCGATCACTCCCTTGGACATGAGACGGCCTGCTTTGTCAAAGTCGATCATGTCGTGCAGGGCGTCGTACAGGGGACGCAGGTAGGGGTTGACCTTTTCGGCCAAGTCGCCGGGCAAAAAGCCCAGCTTCTCCCCGGCTTCCACCGCCGGGCGGGCCAGCACGATGCGGTCCACCTGGCCTTTTAAGAGGCTGTCCACGGCCATGGCCATGGCCAGGTAGGTCTTGCCCGTACCCGCCGGGCCGATGCCGAAGACGATGTCGTGGGCTCTAATGGCCTCCAGGTATTTCTTCTGATTCAGGGTCTTGGGGCTGATGATGCGGTTCTTGCCGGTCAGGTAAACCTGATCCAGAAAGATGTCCTTGAGCTGGGCCGTGGGATCGGCGGCCAGGATGCGGTAGGCGAACTCCACGTCCATCTCATAGACCGGGTAGCCTTGCTGGATCAAATCGTAGAGCTGTTTCAGGACCAAGGCGGCCAGCTCCAGGGCCTCGGGGTCGCCGCTCAGGCTTATCTCCCCGCCCCGGGCCCGGGCCTTTACCCCGGCGGCCCCGGCCAGCAGGCGCAAATGGGCGTCGCGCGCCCCCAACAGGGTGCGCAGGGCGTCGTGATCGGAAAAGCTCAGGCGAAGCTCATCTTGGCTTTGGCTCATATTCCCCTACTCGCCCTGCACGGTCACCACCACCTTGCGCTGGCGGGGCCGGTTGTCGAAATCCAAGACCACGATCTGCTGCCAGGTGCCCAGCATCAAGCGGCCCGCCTCCAGGGGCACGGTGAGCGAGGGGCCCAGCAGGGCGGAGCGTAGATGGCTGTAGCCGTTGCCGTCGCCCCAGCGCTCATTGTGGGCATACTCGCCATCCGCCGGGGCCAGCTCCTCCAGCAAGCGCCGCAGGTCGCTCAGGGCACCGGGCTCGTACTCGATGGTGGTCACCGCCGCGGTGGAGCCGGGGGTGAATACCAGCACGCTGCCCTGGCTCAGGCCGCTGTCCGCGGCCACCCGGGCCACTTGGCCTGTGACCTCGTGGATGTCGGTCCCCGCGGTGCCGGCCATTTCCAGGATTCGCCGATAAATCGCCATAATTGCTCCTGATCAATCTTTACCACGCCCCCACCCGCCCTAGCAACAAGCCCCGGCAAGAGGCCGCGGGACAAGCCCCTGCACAACCTATTGTTATCACTTACTTATCAAAATTGTAACCACAGCTAACTTCTTGACTTTTCAGCCTCCGGCGTGCTACAGGTGATGGCATTATGCAGCAAATGCCGAACTTATTGGACCTGGGGCTGTTGATAATCATGGTCTTCTTCCTGGTGAAGGCCCTGATGCGCGGCTTTGTGCGCGAAGTCATCGGCCTGGTGGGCGCGGTGGCGGCCATCGTGGCCAGCGTGATGTTTTATCAAGATCTGGGGCGCATGCTGGAGCGTCTTAGCGGGATACAGGCCGCCTGGTGGCCCGCGGCGGCCTTTGCCATCATCCTGCTGGTGGTGTTCGCCATATTCCTTTATATAGGCAGCATGCTGCAGCGGCTCATCCTCTCGGGCCCCCTTTCCGGACTGGACCGCCTCTTGGGCGCGGGGGTGGGCCTGGTCAAGGGCCTGCTCATATGCTATCTGCTCATCAACCTGCTGCTGCTGGTCAACCCATTCAACACCTTGACTCCCATTCGCCAGTCCATGGTCGCCCCTTACGTAGTGACCGCGGGCAACTTCATCAAGGACATGATCCCCGACAACTTGCTGGGCAACCTCCAGAAGAAGGCCGGGCTGGTCAAGCCGGACCCCAATAAGAAAAAGTAAAAATGAGCAAAGCACCTAGTGGACGAGGGCTTGGCCGGGCCCTGGAAGACCTGGCCCAGCTGGCGGCGCGTTTGCGCGCCCCGGACGGCTGCCCCTGGGACCGGGAGCAGACCCCGGTAAGCGCCGCGGCCTATCTGTTGGAAGAAGCTTATGAAGCCACCGAGGCCATAGAGTCCGGCGATCCCGCCGAGGTGCGCGGCGAGCTGGGCGACTTGCTGTTCCAGGTGGTGTTCCAGGCCCAGCTTTTCGCCGAGGCCGGGGACTTCGACCTGACCGAGATCATCCAGGAGGTCCAAGCCAAGATGGTGCGCCGCCATCCCCACGTGTTTGGCGAGGCCCAGGCCAAGGACGCCGGGGAGGTGAAGCAGCGCTGGAGCGAGATAAAACGCCGGGAACGCCAGGATAGCCCTCAAGGGCTCTTGGACAGCGTGCCCTTGGGAGCCCCAGCCCTGCTCAGGGCCCAGCGCCTGGGCTCTCGGGCGGCCAAGGTGGGCTTTGACTGGGACGACGCGGCCGGGGTATGGGACAAGATCAACGAGGAGACCGCCGAGCTGGCCGCCGCCGGGCCGCAAGGGGAGCAGGCCGAGCTGGGGGATGTGCTTTTCTCCTGGGCCCAATGGGCCCGCCACCGTGGCCTGGGGGCGGAGGCTGCCTTGCGAGAGGCCAACCGGCGCTTTACCCACCGCTTCCGGGCCATGGAAGCCCTGGCCGCGCGGGAGGGCGTGGCCTTGCAGGACATGAGCGCCGAAGAGCGGGAGGAGCTGTGGGCCGCAGCCAAGGCCCAGGAGGCCCCTCTTGAGGAAATGGAGTAAAGGCAGTATGCTTTTTCAAGGGGTTAGGTGTGGGGTTTCATATGAAAATCCTTGACAACCCCCCGTCCCTTGTCCTATATATTGCCCAACTAGTGAAGGTTTTCGCTTTTTATAAAGCTCGTAGCAACCGGGGAGGTTACAGGGATATGAAGAAGTGCAGCATCGCCGTATTGGTGGCGTTGGCATTCGCCGTGGTCGCTATGCTCGGCACGGTGGCCATTGCTCAGGACACCAAGTCGGGCAAGGTGCCTGACAGCTTCAAGATCCAGGACAAGCTCTTCAAGAAGCATAAGAAGAGCGCGGTGGAGTTCACTCACAAGAAGCACTCCGTGGATCACAAGCTGGCCTGTACCGAGTGTCACCACGTGTACAAGGACGGCAAGAACGTTTTTAAGGATGGCGACAAGGTACAAAAATGCGCCGAGTGCCACACCAGCCCCAAGAAGGACCAGGGCAAGATGCTCAGCCTGTACAAGGCCTTCCACACCAACTGCCGCGACTGCCACAAGGCGGCCAAGAAGGGCCCCCGCAAGTGTAACGAGTGCCACCCCAAGTAGGCACCGTTCGCTAGCCGCGATTTAGAGAGGGTAAAGAGGGCCGGTCCTAGGGGAC
>JAHLLJ010000292.1 GCA_020444205.1 Deltaproteobacteria bacterium
GGCCGAGTCGGCCAAGCGGGTGGTGGTGATGTACTGCGGCCGGGTGGTGGAGCAGGGGCCGGTGAAGCAGATATTCGAAGAGGCTCATCACCCTTACACCCAGGGTCTACTCAAATCCATCCCCAAGCCGGGCGGCCAAGGCAAGCTCTATGAGATGGAGGGCATCGTGCCCAGCCTGTTCGAACTGCCCCCAGGCTGCCCTTTCAACCCCCGCTGTCCTCAGCGCCGCCCCGAGTGCACCCAAAGCGCGCCCCCTTGGCGCGAGGTACAGCCAGGGCACCATGCCCTTTGCTGGCTCTACGCGTGAGGCCATGCCCATGAAAACCATACTCAAGGTTGAAGACCTCACTAAACACTTCGTGGTGAACCGCTCCCTGCTCAGCTCCGGGGAGGTGGTAAAGGCGGTGGACGGAGTGAGCTTTTCGCTCATGGAAGGCGAGACCCTTAGCCTGGTGGGAGAGTCCGGATGCGGCAAATCCACCACCGGCCGCCTGGTGCTGCGTCTCATCGAGCCCACCCGCGGCTCGGTTCGCTACCGCGACCAGGACATAGCGGGGCTATCCCCGGACAAGATGCGCAAGCTGCGCGGCGAGATGCAGATCATCTTCCAAGACCCCTGGTCATCGCTGAACCCGCGCATGACCGTCAAGGAGATCATCGGCGAGGGTCTGCGCCGCGAAACCGGCCTCAGTCGCTCCGAGCGTAAGCACCGCGTCCTGAGGATGATGGAGACGGTGGGGCTTAGGCCGGAGCACTACGACCGTCACCCCCATGAGTTCAGCGGCGGCCAGCGCCAGCGTCTGGGCGTGGCCCGGGCGTTGATCATGCGCCCCAAGCTGGTGGTGGCCGACGAGCCGCTCTCGGCCCTGGACGTGTCGGTGCAGGCCCAGGTGGTCAACCTGCTGGCCCGTCTCAAGAAAGAGCTGGGGCTCAGCTACCTGTTCATCAGCCACGACCTGGCCATCGTGGAGCACATCAGCGACCGCATCGCGGTGATGTATCTGGGAAAGCTCATGGAGCTGGCCTCCAAAAAGCAGCTTTTTGAACGGCCGCTGCACCCTTACACCGAGGCCCTGTTCTCCGCCGCGCCCACCACCGAGGTGGGGCGCGAAAAAAATCGTATCATCCTAAAAGGCGATGTGCCCAGCCCTCTGAACCCGCCCAAGGGATGCCGCTTCCACACCCGTTGCCCCCATGCCCAAGAGGACTGCCGGCAACTGGAGCCGGAATTCAAACTTCTCGCACCGGGGCACTGGGTAGCCTGCCACCACCCCCTGAGCAGCTAGTTATGCGCGCAGGCATATTAAGGAGATTTTGATGCAATCAGCCGAGATAAAAGAGCGCCTTTTCTCCGCCGTGGATGAGTTGCGGCCCCAACTTGTCCAGACCCTGCAAGAGCTGGTGCGCATACCCAGCGTGGTGGGCCATGAGGCCCAAGCGCAGGGTTACGTTCAAAAGCTTTACCAGGACCTGGGCCTGGAAGTTGAGATGGTGGAGCCAGACATGGACGCGGTGCGCAAGCACCCCGCATTCATCGATACCAAGGTGCCCTATGAAGGTCGCCCCAACGTGATCGGCACTCTACCCGGCCAGGAAGGCGCTCCTTCCCTGGTGATCAACGGCCACGTGGACGTGGTCTCCATTGAACCACGGGAGCTGTGGACCCGCGACCCCTGGAGCGGCGATGTGGAAGACGGCCGTCTGCACGGCCGGGGCTCTGCGGACATGAAATCGGGCTTGTTGGCCAATTACTTTGCCCTCAAGGCCGCGCTCAAGGCCGGGCTGCGCCCCAAGGGCATGGTGCGCCTGATGAGCGTCATCGACGAGGAAGCCGGTGGCGCGGGCGGCACCCTGGCCTGCCTGCTGGCCGGTTATAAAGCCGACGCCCTGCTGATCACCGAGCCCCACGGCATGAACGTGACCATAGCCAACGCCGGGGTCAACCACTTCCGCGTGTACCTCAAGGGCCGCTCGGCCCACGGCGGCACCTCTCACCTGGGGGTCAACGCCATCGGCAAGGCCTTGCCCATCTATAAAGCCCTGGCCGATTTGGACGAGAAGCGCGGCCGGGAGGTGAAGTACGAGTTGTTCGAAAAAGGCTCGGGCCGTTCCTGCCACGTCACCGTAGGCACCCTGCATGCGGGCGACTGGCCCTCCACTGTGCCCGGCGATGCGGTGATGGAATGCCGCATCAGCTTTATCCCCGGCGAGACCCGCGAAGAGATTCGGGCCATGGTGGAAAAGCTGGTGGCCGATACCGCGGCTCAGGACCCCTGGCTAAAAGAGCACCCGCCCAAGGTGGAGTGGTTCGCCTGGCAGACCAGCCCCTGGCAGCAGGACCCGGAGCATCCCTTTGTAAAGGCGCTGATGAGCGCGGCGGTGGACGTAGCCGGGCGGCCGGTGGACTTCATCGGCCGGGCCTCGGGACTTGATTCCCGCTTCGCGCCCGACTTCGGCATGGTGGCCGCCTGCACCGGGCCCAAGGGAGGCAACATCCACGGCATCGACGAGTACGTGGAGTTGGACAGCGTGGTGGAAACCGCCAAGGTGGTGGGCCTGACCATGCTTAACTGGTGCGAACTGGCCGAGTAGCCGGCAGCGTCAATACGCCAAGAGGAGGATCTCCAATGAACGACGCGCAGCTAGCGGATAGAAAACTGCGCCAGGTGCCCCAGGGCGTGGGTACGGTGACCCCGGTGACCATGGCCAAGGCCGAGGGCGCCCTGGTTTGGGATGACCAAGGCAGGGAGTACATCGACTTCGCCGGAGGCATCGGGGTAAACAACATAGGTCACCGCCACCCCAAGGTGGTGGAAGCCATCAAAAAGCAGGCGGACAAGTATTTGCACGGCTGCTTCCACGTCTCCATGTACCAGCCCTATGTGGACCTGGCCGAAAAGCTCAACGCCCTGGCCCCTTGCCGGGGCGAGAAGATGACCATGTTCGGCAACTCCGGGGCCGAGGCGGTGGAGAACGCGGTGAAGATAGCCCGCTACGCCACCGGCCGCCTGGGGGTGATCTGCTTCGAGGGCTCCTTCCACGGCCGAACCCTGCTGACCATGGGCCTGACCTCCAAGGTGGTGCCCTACAAATACAAGCTGGGCGCTGCGGCCCTGCCGGGCATCTTCCGGGCCCAGTATCCTTATTGCTACCGCTGCCCCTGGGGCCTGGAGCAGCCTGCCTGCGGCATGCGCTGCGGGGAGCAGTACTTTGAGCAGGAGTTCTTCAAGTACCACGTGAACCCCGACGAGGTGGCGGCCATCCTGCTGGAGCCCATCC
>JAHLLJ010000293.1 GCA_020444205.1 Deltaproteobacteria bacterium
CCCGCCCCCCAAGCTATTCGGCACCCATGGCCGACGCAGATGTTTGCTCATCGAGGCTTCCCTGGTTTTGTTCGGGAAACACTCGCATAGTTTCATAGTCGCGTCCGGGGCGGCGCTCGCCTGGCTCCAGCCAGCGCAACACCGCCACCAAATCACCCTCCTGGGTCAACACCCGAAAGGCCCCCGTGGCCGGACCGGAACCGGGCTCCAGAAAGGTCTCACGGGATAAAATCATTCCCTGGCGCAGTTGCCAGGCGGTGTCTTCATCCACTTCCACCGCCGGGAGGCCGGCCCGCTCCAGGGCCTGGCTAAGGCCGATCAGTTGCCCGGCCATTTGCTTGCCGCTCAACTCCAGGGCTTCATCCAGTTCCAAGGCCTCGCCCAAGGTGAAAGGCGAAGAGGCCAAGCGGGTCAGTGCCTTGAGGTGGCCCACGGTGCCCAGCTCCCGGGCCAGATCCTCGGCCAGGGAGCGCACGTAGGTTCCCTTGGAGCAGGTCAGCTCAAAGCTGATCTCCCCGGGCTCCACGGCCTTCAGCTTGGCCTGGTGAACCTTTATGGCCCGGGCCGGTTTTTCCACGGCCACCCCCTGGCGCGCATAGGCATACAGGGGTTTGCCCTGGTGCTTGGCCGCCGAATAGGCCGGAGGCGCTTGCATGCGTTCCCCTTCCAGGGAAGCTAGGGCCGCCTGTGCCTGCTCGCGGCTTATCTCGGGCACCGGCGCGGTCTCGCTCACCTCGCCGGTGGGGTCGCCGGTATCGGTGGCGGTTCCCAGGCTCACCGTCCCGGCGTAAACCTTGTCTCCCGCGCCCAACAGGTTGGACATGCGGGTGGCCCGGTTAAAGGCCAAAACCAGTACTCCGGTGGCAAAGGGGTCCAAGGTGCCGGTGTGCCCCAGCTTGGCCGGGCGGAAGCGCCGGCGCAGGCGGTCCACCACATCGTGGCTGGTGGGCCCGGCCGGTTTGTTCACCACCAACACGCCATCTTCAAAAAAGCTCGGCTTGCGTCGGCGGCGGCTCATGACATGGCCTCCAGGCCCTGGCGCAAACGGGTGGCTATGTCCCGGCGCACCCCCTGCAGGTTGCCTTCCAGGGTCACCCCGGCGGCGCTCTTGTGGCCGCCGCCGCCCAGGGCGATGGCCACTTGGCTCACGTCCACCTTGCCCCGGGAACGCATGGAAACCTTGATAGCTCCCTTGGGGGTCTGGCGGAACAGGGCCGAAACCTCCACCCCGGGGATAAGCCGCAGGGTCTCCACCGCCTGCTCCAGGTCGGCCGGTCCCGCGCCCACCTTTTCCAGGTCCGCCAAAGTTATTTGGCTCAGGGCCAGGCGGCCCTCCTGGCTCAGCTCCAGGTTTTCCATTATGCGTCCCAGCAAGCGCAGGCGCTTGGGGCGCGTGGCATAGACCTCCTGGCTGATGGGCCACACTTCGGCTCCGGCCTGGGTGAGGTCCGCGGCCACCCGGAACACCCGGGGGGTGGTGTTGCCGTAACGAAAGGAGCCGGTATCGGTCTGCACTCCCACAAACAGGCAGGTCGCCGCCTGGGGGGAGACATTCCAGCCCTGCTCCTGGGCCAAGATGGTCACCATCTCGCTGGTGGCGGCATAGGAGGGGTCCACCCAGGCCGCCTGTCCAAAATCAACTTCCCCTTGATGGTGGTCGATGATCGCCACCGAGGGCTGCTTGGCTAAAAAGGGCCCGCTCACCTGGCCGGTGCGCTCGGGCTGGTGACAGTCGAGCATCACCACCAAGTCCTGATCCCCGGCCTTGGACAATTCGTCGCTCACATGGTCCATGCCCGGCAGGAAAAGATACTCCTCGGGTATGGGCCCGGCGCTGAACACCCTCACCTGCTTGCCCTGTTCGGTAAGCAGGTGCATAAGCCCCAGAGAGGAGCCCAAGGCGTCGCCGTCAGGCAGCACATGGGAGATCAGCAGCAGGCGCGAGGCCCGGGAGATCATGGCGGCCACGTCCTTCACTCGGCCGCCTCCTCGGGATCACCCTCGCCCCGGGCCCTGGCGTTGGCTTCATCCTGGGCCCTGGCCTCCTTGATCACCTGGTCCAGATGGGCGCCCTTGACGAGCGTGTCGTCATAGATGGGCACCAGACGGGGCATGGTCTTCAGGTGCAGACGCGCGGCCAGCTCCCGGCGCAAAAACCCGGCCGCCGCCTTGAATCCCGCCAGGGCCTCGTCGCGCTTGCTGGAGTCCAACACGCTGAAAAAGACCTTGGCCTGGCTCAGATCCGGGGCCACGTCCACCGAGGTGAGGTTCACCGCCGCCACCCGGGGGTCTTTCACTCGGCGGGCCAGCAAGCCTCCCAGCTCGGCCAGGATCAGGTTGCCCAGTCGTTTTGTGCGGCGGGTGCCCACGTCATCTCCTTGAGGTTGATAAGCTCCCGGCGCACGTCGGTGATCTCGGCCAGGGCCATGCGCTCCACAAAACGCCGAATGGAATCGAGCTGGTTGTCCACGTGGGCGGTCTCATTGCCGCACACGCTGAAACCCAACTCTATGCGTTGCCACAGATCCTGAGCCCCCACCTCGGCGGCGGCGGCGTTGAAGCGCGCCCGCACCCGGTCGGTGAGGCTGCGAACCACCTTGCGCTTGGCCTTGAGGCTGGCCCCCTGACCCATGTGCAGGGTTATGGTCATGGCTCCCACTACCACCGCGCCTACAGCTCCGCGGCCACCTCGTGCATCACGTAGAACTCGATCTCGTCACCCACCTTGATGTCGTTGTAGTTTTCCAGGCCCACGCCACACTCAAAGCCTTGGGCCACTTCCTTGACGTCGTCCTTGAAGCGCCTAAGCGAAGACACCTTGGTGTTGGCGATGACCACGCCGTCGCGCAGCAGGCGAACCTGGGCCCCGCGCTCCACGTGGCCTTCGGTGACGTAGCTGCCCGCGATGACGCCCGCCTTGGGCACGCTGAAGGTGTCGCGCACCTCCACCCGGCCGATGACCTCCTCCTTGAACTCGGGGGCCAGCATGCCGGTGAGGGCGGCGGTCACCTCGTCCAAGACCTGGTAGATCACCTCGTAGGTGCGGATATCCACCCGTTCGGCCTCGGCGGTCTCGCTCACCTTGCCCATGGGGCGCACGTTGAAGCCGATGACGATGGCGTCGCTGGTGCTGGCCAGCATCACGTCCGACTCGTTGATGGCGCCGGTGGCCGAGTGGATCACGTTGACCTTGACCTGCTCGTTGCCCAGCTTGCCCAGGGCTTCCACCAGGGCTTCCACCGAGCCCTGCACGTCGGCCTTGACCACCAGCTTGAGCTC
>JAHLLJ010000331.1 GCA_020444205.1 Deltaproteobacteria bacterium
CCCTCGTCCCTCTCGATATGGAGTTCGGCCACCAGGCCGTTTTCCACCAGGGCTACCCTCGTTTCGTAAGGTCTGGCGTTGATAATGAGCTCACTTGTCATGAAAATATCCCCCCCTCTCCCATGTTATCGAAACCTTGATTCGCGATAGCGCAATTCTGCGTTCAAAAATGCACAAAGTCGTTTCCCCTTCTTCCAGGCAGGTCCTAACCCGCCTATTATTCAAGAATTTGTCCTGTCTTTACCGTTTCCATTCCAAGGGTGTCTTCATCCTTTAAACGGAAGATGGCTTTTAGGATTTCCGTCGGCCTTAATCCCCGGCCGGCCGTGTGTTTCAAACTCATCTCGATTTCGTTGTCCGCGACAAGCGAGAGAGATCCAACGAGCGGACGCGCGTCTATTTCCTGTTGACCATTCTTGTCCGTTTTGACGACAGGGAAGTTCTCCGACTCCAGAAATCGGTTCATGAGGTTCTTTTCAAATTGTATCCCAAACGCGAAAATATGAAATCGACTTTCTTTCAAACGCGGTTTTTTTTCGGACGGTGCTACCCTTTCCGCCCTCATAACGGCCAATTCTTCCGGAAGCTGTCTGTTTAATTTTGTCTGAATCGCGTCCACATCTGCTCGTCCGTCAAGTTCGACGTCCAGCACTTCTTCCAGACTGGCAGTCCCCACCGGCAAGGCGGAATAGAACGATATCTTGGGCATTGGGTGGAACCCCTTGGAATAGCACGTTTTAATATCCGCCCTTCTGAAAGCCCTGATAAAGGTTCGGACGATTTCCAGATGTCCCAGGTGCCTGAGAGAACCGGTCTTTTTGAAAGTAATCCGGTATTTTTGCGGAGACTCCTGGAAAGAAGCGTTACTCTCTTTTGCCGCAGGAGTCGTGTCCTCTTCTGTATGGAGTACGGGATCAATGGCCTGATGATCGCAAACGCCGCACACAAGGCATTTTTTTATACAGTCGGGCGTCAATATCGCTTCGGCTGCCCTCCTCAGCTCCTCTTTTAGAAACCGCTTCTGAACGCCTGAGTCAATGTGGTCCCATGGCAGGAGTTCCTCAGGGCTTCTCTCCCTGTACAAATAAAAATCGGGGTCTATTTGCGCATTGGAAAACGCCTCTTCCCAAAGATCCATGCGAAATTGGTCTCCCCATGCATCAAAACGGGCGCCAAGTTTCCATGCTTCATGGACGGATCTTGCAAGCCTTCTGTCTCCTCTTGCAAAGACACCCTCCAGCCAGCTTAACCGAGGGTCGTTCCATTTGACCTTAATCCTCGATCCCTGCAAACCCTGCTGAATCATGCTGATTTTTCTGCGGCTTTCAGCCAGTTTTATCTGGGGCGCCCACATGAAAGGGGTGTGGGATTTTGGTACAAAGGTAGAAACGCTCACATGCAGCACGGCCTTTTTCTGCTTTTTTCCCGCCAATCCCGCGACTTTTCGGGCTAACAGGATAATGTCCCTGATATCATCATCCTGTTCAAAGGGCAACCCGATCATGAAGTAGATCTTTATCAACTTCCACCCTGATTCATACACCTTTTTGGCGGTATTGAGGATATCTTCCTCTGTGAGGCCTTTATTGATCATTTTTCTGAGCCGGTCGCTTCCCGCTTCAACCGCCAGGGTAAACCCTGTCTTTCGAACCCGCTTTATCTGCTCCATCATTTGTTTATCGAGGGAATCCATCCTCAGGGAAGGGAGGCTCACGGCGATTTTTTCCCTGGAGTATCTGTCCATGAGGTCTTTGAGCAATGTCCCTATTAAGCTGTAATCCCCCGAGCTGAGGGAAAGGAGAGAAAGGTCCTCATAGCCTGTCATACGGAGGGTATTTTCCGCCTTTTTGAGGATTGATTGGAGGCTTCTCTCCCGTACCGGGCGGTATATCATTCCCGCCTGACAGAACCTGCATCCCCTTGTGCATCCGCGGGTGATCTCCACGGAAACGCGATCATGGGCGGGCTCCGTGAATGGTACGATTTGCCGCTCGGGGTAGGGATAGACATCGATATCCGGCAAGAGGGCCTTCCTTACGTTCTCATACCCCTCTACGGATGATTCAATGGATCGGATATCCCCACCATCCGAATATTCTATCTGAAAAAAGGAAGGGATGTATAGGCCTTTCAGGTGGCGCATCTCCTCCAGAAGACCTTTCCTTCCGTGAAGTTTTTGATTTTTTGATCTTCGAAGCGTCTTACATATTTCCAGCGCTGCCGCTTCACCGTCACCAATGACCATCAAATCAAAAAAATCCGCAACCGGTTCGGGGTTGAAACAGGCCGGTCCCCCGGCAATAACGAGGGGGTTTCGGCTGTTTCTTTCCGAGGCCAAAAAAGGTATCCCCGCGAGATCCAGGATGTTCAGTATATTTGTGTAGCACAACTCATGCTGAATGCTGAACCCGACGATGTCGAAATCCGAGAGTGTCCGACGGGACTCCAGAGTGAAAAGGGGTATCCTTTCCCGCCTCAAGGCCTCTTCCATGTCCAGCCAAGGGGAAAAGACCCTTTCGCACGCTATCCACGGCTCTCTGTTCAGCAGGTTGTAAAGGATCTTCAGTCCGAGGTGGGACATTCCGATTTCGTAGGTATCCGGAAACACGAGTGCAATGGATACCTCCACTTTGGAAAGATCTTTCTTTATGGCATTTATCTCGTTTCCGAGGTAACGGCCGGGGCGTCTGACTTGTGAAAACCAGTGTTGATCCAGAATGGACATAATTTTTTGTACCATATAATAATAGTTATGATGAAGAATCTGCTTTTATGGGAAGAACCGGCTTGCTCCAGGCCCCTTGTCGGAGAGAGGTTTGTCGAAACGAATGTACGGAATTCAGGGTTCGGAGGGGTTCATCCTCACGGGGAGCAGGATGGATATTTCAGCGCCCCCTTCCGGATGGTTTCTCCCGTAAATCTTTCCATGAAGTCTGTCCATAATTCTTTTGACAATGGCAAGTCCTAGCCCTGATCCTGCTTTCTTGGTTGTGAAAAAGGGCATGAACAGATGAGCGACCCCATCTTCATCAAAACCCCTGCCCGTATCTCGAATGACAATCCTGATCCCTTCCTCCTCTTTTTCCCATTGCAACTTTTCCGGAGAGGTCTCGATATGCAGTTCGCCTCCGGTTTCCATGGCATCCACAGCATTGATGAAGAGATTCCATAAAACTTGTCGGATCTGGTCGGGATCCGATTCAATGATTGTATGCGGATTGGTTTCTGTGAAGATCTTTATATTCTTGTTCCAGTGAGGGCTGTTCTGGATAAGTTC
>JAHLLJ010000294.1 GCA_020444205.1 Deltaproteobacteria bacterium
CACAACCCCGGTCAAGACCAGCACCAGGTACAGCGTGGCCACCCCCACCAGCACCCACAGCACCGGCCGATAGCCGGGCTCGGCTTCATGCTTAAGCTCGCGCAGTTCGCCTTGCTCCATGCTCAACCTCCGAACAAGCGGGCCACGGCCATCTGGGCCAGGCGCAGGAAGGGTTGGGGATAGAAGAACAAAACCAGGGAGCAGGCCGCGGTGATCAGCGGCGGCACCCAGGCGCAGGCTGGTCCCTCGTGGCGGGTCTCGGCCCAGGCCGCTTCAACCGGCGGCTTGAAAAAGGCCCTATAAACAATGGGCAGGAAGTAGGCCGCGTTCAAAAGCGAGCTGACCAACAGCACCACCAACAGGGCCACGGAACCTACCTGCAAACAGCCCAGGGCCAAATACCATTTGCTGATAAACCCACCGGTGGGCGGCAGGCCGATTACGCTAAGGCTGCCCACCAGAAAAGCGGCCATGGTCCAGGGCATGCGCTTGCCGATGCCGGCCATCTCGCTGATGTTCTTCTTGCCGGTGGCTACGAAGATGGCCCCGGCGCACATGAACAAGGTGATCTTGCCAAAGGCGTGCATGGCGATGTGCAGGGTGCCGCCGGTCATGCCCTTGGGGCTCAGCAGGGCCAGGCCCAGCACTATGTAGCTGAGTTGTCCGATGGTGGAAAAGGCCAAGCGGCGCTTGAGCCCATCCTGGCTCAAGGCGATGAGTGAGGCCACGATAATGGTGAAGGAAGCCACCCAGGCCACGGCCAGGCCCAGATCCAGGCCCTTTAGCAACTCCACCCCGAACACGCCGGTGATGATGCGCAAAATGGAGAAGGCGCCCACCTTGACCACGGCCACGGCATGCAACAAGGCGCTGACCGGAGTGGGGGCCACCATGGCCGCGGGCAGCCATGAGTGCACCGGCATGATCCCGGCCTTGGCAAACCCGAAGATGAACATGAACAAGAGCACCCCGGCCATCACCGGGCTCACCTTGCCCGCCAAAAAGCCGGTGGGCGCAAAGGCCAGGGTGCCCGCCTGCTGATAGGCCATGATCATGGCCGGCAGGGCCAGGGCGATGGAGGTGCCCATGATGTAGAAGAGGTACTTGCGCCCCGAGGAGCGGGCCTCTGGGTCCTGGTGATGAGTAACCAGGGGATAAGTGGCCAGGGAGAGCATCTCATAGAACAGGTACATGGTGAACAGGTTGGCGCTGAAGGCCACCCCGATGGTAGCTGAGAGGGCCACCGCGAAAAAGCAGAAGTAGCGGGTCTGGGAGTGCTCGTCCAGGCCGCGCATGTAGCCAATGGAGTAGGCGCTGGTCACGATCCACAGGCTGGAGGAGACCAGGGCGAACAGCAGGCCGAAGGCGTCCACCTTGAGGGCCAGGGGCGCGCCGGGCAGCACCGGCACCAGAGTGAAGGCCACCTCCTTGCCCGCCATCACCAGGGGAAGCAGCGAAGCCACCAGAAGCAGCTTGATCCCCGCGGCGATGAAGGTCACCGACTCCCGGGCGTTGGGGCGGCTTTTGCACAGGATGATAAAGGGAATGGCGGCCAGGGACACCAGCACCGCCAAGAGCGGGGTTATGGAGTGCACCACTACCACGCCCCTACCCCAGGCCCGTCGGGATGATGGGCAGGATGATCTTTTCCACCAACGGCCCGGTGGCCAGGCCCAGGACGATGAGCCCCAGGGCGGCGGCTAGGAGCGGCAGCAGCATGGACAGCGGGGCCTCGGCCAGGGCCACCGCCCCACCGTGCTCCCCATGGCCTCCATGTCCGCCGTGGCCGTGTCCCTCGGCCATGGGCTCGAAAAAGGCTATCTCAAAGATGCGGAAAAACAGCACCACGTTGACCAGGCTGGAGAACAACAAGGCCGCCACGAATCCCCAGTGTCCCGCCTCCAGACCGCCCCGGATGAGGTACCACTTGGAGAAAAAGCCGCAGAAAGGAGGCACTCCTATCATGGCCAAGGCCCCGGCGGCCAGGGCGGTCATGGTCCAGGGCATCTTTTTGAACAGCCCCTGCAAATCCTCAAAGGCGGTGCCCCGGGTCTTTTGAAAGATGCAGCCCGCGGCCAGGAACACGCAGAAGGTCATCACCGCATCGTTGATGATGTGCAGGATGGCCCCGGTCATGGCCAGTTTGTTGCCCAGCCAGGCCCCGCCCACCATGTAGCCAACCTCGGCCACCACGATGTAGGCCAGCATGCGTTTGAGATCGCGCTGGCCCAGAGCAAGCAAGGCACCAGCCACCATGGCCGCCACGGCCAGCCACACCACGAACTGGCTGAGCACCACCTCGCTGAGGATAAACTCCACGGTGAACACCGAAAGCATCACCCGGATCATCACGTAGACCATCACCTTGGTCATCAACGGAGCCAAAAGGGAGGCCGCGGGAGACGGGGCGAATCCGTAGGCATTGGGCAGCCAGGCGTGCAAAGGGAAGAAGGCCATCTTCATCCACAGCCCCACCAGGGTGATGGCAAAGGCGGCCAACAGGGCCAGGGAGCCATAGAGCGGGGTGAGCAGCTTGGCCAGGTCGGCCATGTTCAGGCTGCCGGTGACGATGTAGAGATAACCCACCCCCAGCAAATAGAAGCTGGCCCCGATGGTGCCCAAAAACAGATAGTTCAGGCTGGCCAGGGGAGCCCGCCCTCCTCCCAGGCCGATTAGGGCGTAACCGGTCAGAGAGGTTATCTCCAAAAGCACGTAAAGGTTAAAGGCGTCGCCGGTGACCACCATGCCCAGCATGCCGGTGACCGCCAATACGTAGAGGGTGTAAAAGGGCCCGATCTTTTGGGGATAATCGGTCATGACCGCCCGGTAGCTGGCCGCTAGGTTCACCAGGGCCACCCAGGAGACCAGCGCGGCCACCACCGCGTTCAGGTTGTCCACGTAGTAGACGATGCCCCAGGGCGGGTCCCAGCCGCCCAGGCGGTAGGTCACCGGGCCGTGGGCCAGGACCTGGACCAGCAGACCGGTGGAGGAAGCGGCGGCGATTCCCAGGCCAAGCAGGGCCAGGGGCAGGCACAGGCGGGGGCGCAACCACCCGGCCACGCTGACCAACAGCGCGCACAGCAGGGGGCCGATCACCACCAGGGCTGGGTATTGCTCGCTCATTGCTCCCTAATTTGCTCGAGTATCTCGTCTTCCTCCAAGGTGCGGTGGCGGCGGTGGATTTTTATGACCAGGGCCAGGGCCACCCCCAGGGTGGCCACCGAGACCACGATGGCGGTGAGCA
>JAHLLJ010000020.1 GCA_020444205.1 Deltaproteobacteria bacterium
GGCGCCCACGTAGCAGATGAAGCCGATCAAGACCGCCGCGTTGACGATGGGCTTGAGCTCGGTCTTGCCTACCAGGTAGTTGAGGAAGCTGGTGAAAAAGGCGCCCGCCCCCAGGGCGATGACCGCCAGGTCCACCACAATCCACACGCCGAAGGCGAAGTAGTCGTTCATATTGGTCTGGTTCAGGCCCAGGGCCAGACACAACACCGCGCCCACGCTGAAGTAGGCCAGCAGGGTCAGGGGAAGGCCCAACCAGATCAGGAATACCTCGGGCCGGCACCGCTTGGTCCCTTTGGGCCACCAACTCGAGTCATCCGCGTACTTAGGTAGATCGTCTAACCATCTTCTCATCGTTGACCTCGCCTATTGCTAGTGACCGCTCTGATGGGCAGCCTGGGCAAACTTATTGTGGCGGGTTACATAGTTGTCGGCCTTTTTGCGCACCCACTCCCGCTTGGACATGTAATACACCTTGGGGTTGGTGTGCAGCCGCTCCAGCAAACGGAAGGTGTGCTCGCTGGAGATCAGCTTGTGCACCTTGTGCTCGGGGTTCTGCAACTGCCCAAAGGTGATGGCCCCGGAGGGGCACGCCTCGGTGCAGGCGGTCTGGTAATCCATCTCGCCCACTTCGCCTTCGCCGGATGCCAAAACTTTGTTACGGGCGGCCTGGTAACGCTGGTAGCAGAAGGTGCACTTCTCCACCACGCCGCGCATGCGCGGGCTGACAAATGGGCTCAAGGCCCGGGGAGTGCCCTTGGGCCAGGGCACATCGTACCAGTTGAAGTAACGGGCGTGGTAAGGACAGGCCGCGACGCAGTACCGGCATCCGATGCACCGGGTGGGAATCTGGCTTACTATGCCGGTTTCCTCGTCATAGTCGGTGGCCGTGGCCGGGCACACGCTCACACAGGGGGGATGGGCCTCCTCATGCATGGGCGCCTCCTGGAAGAAGGCCTGGCCCGGGGTGCCCGAAGTGCCGCCCTGGCAGTGCATGCAGGGCCGGGGGATAAAGGCCACCTCGGTGTTGGGGAAGGGCTTGCCGTTGTCGATCTGATAGACCCGCATCCAGGTGATGGAGCGGATCTTGTCGGTCTCGTCGTGCAAGACCCCAGTGTTGTTTTCGCTCATGCAGGCCACCGAACAAGCCCCGCAACCGGTGCACTTGTCCAGGTCGATGACCATGCCGAATCTCTTTACGTCTTTTCGCCACATAGCTACTAACCCTGCACCTTCTCGACGCTAACCGCGGTCAGCTCCCAGACGGGCAGCCCGCTCATCGGATCGGTGGTCACCTTGGCTGCTCGGTTGAAGTTCATTCCCTTGCCTTCCACCTGGAAGCCGAAGGCGCTGTGTCCCAATCCCACCGGCGCATAAACCACCCCAGGAGCGGCGCCCGCGAACAGGCTGAGCTTGGCGGTGAGGCTGCCGGCCACCGAGTCGACGCGTATCAGATCGCCGTCATGCAAGTGCAGTTCGTGGGCGGTCTGAGGGTTCATCTCCACCACCAGCTTGTCCATGTTGGCCAGCATGGTGTCGGGCAGAACCTTTACCATGTAGGGGGTGATGGCCTCGCCGCCCCAGGTGGTCCTAAGAGAGGGCATCGCGGTAAGCAGCAAGGGCATTCCGGTGCCCAATTCGTCCGCCGCCGCCGGTGCCTCCCAGTGTGGCAGGAAGGCCGCTTCCAGGCCTCCCCCAACTCCCATGCCGGCCACCATGCGCTCCAGGGCCTGGGGATTGCCCGCGCGTCCGGAGAGCACCTTGAACAGGCCCATGCTGAAGAACTCGAAACGGCCGGTGGGGGTTTGGAAGCGCACCTGTCCGTAAGCCGGCTTGGCTTGCACCCAGAAGCTCTTCTCGGCCAACTCCTCGAAGTCGCCCATGGCTTCGGTGCGCGCCGCCAGGACCTCTTCCATATTCTTGTAGGGCAAGGCCGCGGCAGCTTTGCCGCCCAGGCGCGAGGCCACCTGCAACAGAACCTCGCCCGCGTCCTTGGCCTGTTCAACCGCCTTGATCAAGGGGCGGTGCAGGCCGTAGCAGGCCACCGGGCTGCCGTAGGGTGAGGTGCTGTCGCCCCAGCCTTCCAGCCAGTGAGTGGTGGGCAGGATCAAGTCCGCCACCGAGGCCGACTCGTCCATATACGGGGTCAGCGCCACCACAAAGGGCGTCTTACGGGCCAACTCCTCCATCACTCCGGCCTGGGGGCCGTTGTAGACGAAGTTGCCGCCCACCAGCATAAGGGTTTTGATGCCGTAGGGCTTGCCCGCCAGGGCCGCCTTGGCCAAGGCGTCGGGGTTGTTGGAATCCAGCCCCGTGGCCGGGTCGATCAGCGGCTGCACGTTGCCCTGTACGCTGGTGGGGCCCAAGCCCTTGAGAGGCAAGGGCTGCTGCACTAGAACGCCGCCGGGCTTGCCTATGTTGCCCTTGAGGGCGTTCAGGGCCAACACGGCCATGAAGTCGTACATGCGGCCGGGATCGCTGGAGTTGCCGGGCCCGCAGACCGCCACGGCGCGCTTGGCCTTGGCAAAGCCCAGGGTCAGCTTCAGCAGCTTCTCCAGGGAAACCCCGGCCATTTGGGCCACCATCTCGCGGCGGTAGTTCTTAAGCACAAAGGACTTAAAGCCCTTGAAATCACCCTCGTCGTTAAAGCCGAAGGAAGCCTTCACCGCCGCCTGATCGTAGAGCCCTTCCTGGATCATGATGGAGCACATGGCCAGGGCCAGAGCGCCTTCGGTGCCCGGGCGGCAGGCCAGCCACAAGTCGGCCTGGCTGGCGGTGACGCTGGCCCGAGACTCGATCTGGGCCAGGAATCCGCTGTTTTTGGGGAAACCCCGCCAGGAGGCAAAAGCCTTGCGGGTGGCCACCGGCGCACCGAAGTTCTCCAACAGCGGAGTGCCAAAGGAAACCACATACTCGGCGTTGGCCAGGTCGAAGCCCAGATCGGTCTGGCCCATCATGGCCAGTCCGGCCAGGGCCAGGGTCTCGCTGGCGTTGGGGGTAAAGGCCAGGTTGGGCGAACCCAGGGCGGCCATGAGGCTCAGGAGTATCTGGCCGGTGGCGCTCTCGGGATCGTGGCCCAAGGCCATGATCTTCTCCGGCGTGCCCTGCTTGGTCACCTCGGCCAGGTTGCCGGCCAGGATGTCCAGGGCCTCGGGCCAGCTCAACTTGCTGTATTGCCCGGTAGACCGGTTGCGCAGCAGCGGGGCGGTCACCCGGATGTCGTTGTTATAAAGGAGTTGCAGGGCCGAGGCGTCTTGGGGAACCACGCCGCCCTGGCTCAAGGGGTGCTCGGGGTTGCCTTCCACCCGGATGGCCCGGGTGCCGTCCACCCTGCCCTGCACCATGCGCGCCTTGGCGCCGGTTCCGGTCTGGGGGTTGACCACGTTGGCGTAGGCCACCGCACCGTCCTCGGGCACCGGGACCCAAGACCAGTTCTGGGTCCAAATGGCGGTGTCGTCCATGAGTTTGTACACCAGCGGGCTTGCATGCACGCCCAGTACTCCACCCACGGCCAGCTTGATAAATGCTCGTCTATCCCATTGCATAAGGGTGTCTCCTTAGCATCCAGCCGACGCCTATTTGTGGCAAACGAAGCAGGCGTGGTTCACGCCGTTTTCGTTATGGCAATTGGCGCAGTCGTCCATTTTCATGCGGTGGGGCGGTCCGCTCAAACCGATGGGCCCGGTTCCCCAGATGTCCCGGCTGTAGCCTGTGAGGCGGTTGTACTCGTAGGGCCGCAGCTTGGTGGTTTTGCCGTGGTCGCCGTGGCAGGTGGCGCACTCAAACCCGGCATTGGCCGTGTGGGCCGCATGAGAGAAGAACACACAGTCGGGCTGGCGGGAGTAGACCAGCCAAGGTATTGGCTGGTTCTTCTTGAGGTACTCGTCGAAGACGGCCTCATTGGCTCCGTCGCCCATGGGCGAACCCGCCTCGTGACACTCCCTACATGACTCAATGCTGGGGATGCCCGAGAAGGACCCGTCTTCCCGCAGGCTGTGACAGGTTTGACAGTCGCCGGCTTCGCTCACGTGCAGTTCGTGATTGAATTGCATCGGCTGTGCCTTCTCAGCGTAGAGAATGGTGGGGGTGGCCCAGAACCCGAAGGCCGAGCCTATCACCAATCCCACGAAGAGAAGGATCCAGTCCGCACGCGACCGTTGTTTCTTTCCTTGCTGGTGCGATGACATAAGATCCTTGCCTCTCGCTACTCTCAATTGCCTCAAACAGACTTCCGGTACATCCGCCGTTCATGGGCACCGGCGATGTCCGATACTTATATGGTCAGGTACAACCACACCTTACGTCGCCGGATAGACTTGTCCTTTCCGGCACAAAGACCGGCCAAAAAACAAGTCCGCCTGGGACTGACGCAAAATAGCAGCTAAACGCGGGCCCTGTCAACAAACATCCCGGCCTAAATCGGAGCTTATCCCTCTGACTTGGCCATGGTGGCCGCTTTGAGGATCACTCGTTGGGTGTCGGGGGTTAGGCTGAAGCCGTCCAGGCTGTCCAAACCGGCCCATAATGCATCGGCCGCATCGTCGCCCGCCATGGGCTCCATGGGCTGGGCATAACACAAAAAATCAATGAGAACGTAATGATATTCAACCCTACCCTGGGGGTCGCGCAGAATGCGCTCGATCACCTCCACCATGGGCCCCACCCTAACCTCGATGGCGGTTTCCTCGGCCACTTCCCGGGCGCAGGCTTGAGCCAGGCTTTCGCCCACCTCCACCCCTCCGCCGGGTATGGACCAGATGCCCCTGCTGGGCTCGGCCCCCCGTTTGACCAAAAGCACCTGCTCACCAGCCAACACCACCGCGCCAACTCCCACCACCGGGAGCTCGGGATAATGACGTCCCAACTATCTAATCCTCTTGCAAAACTGAGCGAAAATACTTCAGGGTGGGCTTCAATCCCTGTTCCAGCTCCACGGTGGGGCTCCAGCCCAGCTTTTGTTGGGCCAGGGATATGTTTGGTTGGCGCTGGGTGGGGTCGTCGGGCGGCAGGGGCCTAAACTCCAGGGGGCTGCTGGAGCCGCTGAGCTTAATGACCTTTTCAGCCAGCTCCAACATGGTGAACTCAGAGGGGTTACCCAGGTTCACCGGCCCGATGAACTCCTCGGCCTCCATCATGGCGATCATGCCGGCCACCAGGTCGTCCACATAGCAGAAGGAACGGGTCTGGGTGCCGTCGCCGTATATAGTGATGGGCTGGCCCTTGATGGCCTGCACCGCGAAGTTGCTCACCACCCGGCCGTCGTTGACCGCCATGCGCGGGCCATAAGTATTGAAGATGCGCACGATGCGCACGTCCACCCCGTTGCTGCGGTGATAGTCCATCATCAGAGTCTCGGCCAAACGCTTGCCTTCGTCATAGCAAGAACGGATGCCGATGGGGTTGACATTACCCCAATATTCTTCGGTCTGGGGGTGCACTTCCGGATCGCCATACACCTCGCTGGTGGAGGCCTGCAAGATGCGTGCGCCCACCCGCTTGGCCATGCCCAGCATGTTCAGGGTGCCCATTACATTGGTCTTGACCGTCTTGACCGGGTTGTACTGGTAGTGCACCGGCGAGGCCGGGCAGGCCAGATTGTATATCTGGTCCACCTCCAACAAAATGGGTTCCACAACGTCGTGGCGCACTACCTCGAACAGCGGGTTGCCCAGGTGCCGGGCCACATTGCTCTTGGAGCCGGTGAAAAAGTTGTCCAGGCAAAGCACCTCGTGGCCTTTTTCGAGCAAGGCATCCACCAAGTGCGATCCGATGAAACCGGCGCCGCCGGTGACCAATATGCGTTTCAACTATCTTGCCTCCCGCCCCGCTTTGGGATGCGCTGTAAATGTCCGATGCTGGCCGCATTATCCTTTAGGCTCACCAGTAGGTCAAGGCCGCCGGCCTTGCCGATCGCCCATCCCCATGCTAAAAATTTAATACATAACCTTTCACACAGCGAGGTATGCAATGGCCGGTGAAACCTGCCGAAATCATCCGGACCGCAAATCAGTGGCCATGTGCCAAAAATACAATCACGGCTATTGCCTGGAATGTCTCGAAAACGACCCGCATTGCTCAGACCCTGATATTTACTGTAAGTTTCGGGAGCAATGCCTGGTGCATTTCCATTACAAGGAAAACAAGCGCGAGGCGGCCAGGAGTCTGGGATGAGCAAGGACGCGGCGTTTGCCGATTTTATCAAGGAATTGCCCAAGGCGGCCCTGGGCCTGGCCGAGGTAACCGGCTATTTGTTGGCCGGCCCCAAGGGCCAGACGGTTTTTTTTGACCTGCCGGCCGGGGCCTCGGTTCCCTTGCACAGCCACGGAGCCCAATGGGGCATCGTGGTTTCCGGGGAAATGGAACTGACCATCGGCGACGAGACTAAAATTTACCGCGCCGGTGAATGCTATGACATCCCCGCCGGCGCCCTGCACGGGGCCACGGTGTTGGTGCCCTCATTGGTAATAGACGTCTTTGCCGAGCCCAACCGCTACTCACCGCAAGGCTAGACCACCCGCGCCTATAAAAAAGCGGCCCGCCAACCTGACGGGCCGCATTTCATTTTTTACCCATCAAAGGCACGGGCCGCGAACGACTACTTGAAAAACCGGACCTAAAATTCGGTGACTTCTCCCCCCCTAATGGCTCGGCGCTGGCCGGAGTTCAGGTCCAGGGTAACCCCCGGCTCGATGATCCCTTCCCGGGTGTAGCCCCGGTCCTCCCAAAAACCTCCCAGCATCTTGTCGCCAAAGGTGATTCCCGCCAACCACTTGGCGCTCTTGTATCCCCAGAGATGGGGCACCAGCATGCGCAAGGGTCCGCCGTAATCCAGTTCCAGGGGCTCGCCCTCAACTCCCATGACCAGCATGACCCTGGGATGATCCAAGTCTTTTAGGCTCAGCGTGGTGGTGTAGCCCCCGCCCTGGCTGGTGAAGGTGGTATGACTGGCCTCGGGCTCAAGCTGTAGCTGCTTTAGAAAGTCGCGCCATAGCACCCCTTGCCAGCGGGCCCGTAGGCTGAAGCCAGACACAGAGGTGAGCCGGGCGTCCACCTCGCTCTGAGGCATGGCCTTGAGCTCCGCGAGGGCGTACTCGCGCTCCCCGGCCACCATGCCGTCCACGGCGAGACGCCACTCATCCGGGCCGATGCTGGGCCGCCCTCCGGCGCTGAAAGCCGGCATGCGGTGCTGGGACATGAAGCTCATCTCACCTCTACCTCCAGGCTGCGGGTCTTGGCCGGTTCCTTGTCCTTTTCCCATGGCCGTGCATAGTTGAGCACGATCATCGCCTTGCCCGGCCCCATGGCCTTGAAGGTCCAAGTTTCGTGACCACCCGCACCCACCAAGGGCTTGCCGTCAGGGCTTTTGGCCTTGGCCTGCTGGTAGTTGTTGGTCACCAACTTGACCACCTTGGAATTGGGCACCTTGGCCAGCATCCATTTGTAGCCGGTGGTGTGGTTGGCTTCCAGGCTCACTTGGAACACCTGGCCCTTTTTAACCACCAAGGTCTGCGTAGGCCCCGCAGCCCAAGCCGTCCCGATGATGAGCAACAGCGTCAGGAGCAGCGGCAGCCCTCTTAGGAAACCGCGCAAGGGTCTACTCTGGGAACTTGAGGGTGAGCAGTTGTCCGCCGTCTTCCTTTTCAGTCTTTACCTTGACCTCTAGGTTGTCGTTGCGCACCCCCAGGGCCAGCATGGCCTTTACCTTGTCACCCTCGGCGTGGGTCATGGCCCGCACCGCCTCTATAACCTTGGGCCCTATCTCCGCGCCCGGTGAGGGCAGTGTGCTGGCCCGGTACTTGGCCTTAACCGTAATTTCGCCGTCCGGCCCCTGGAACAGGGTAATCTTTTTGGCCCCGGCATTGACCGCGTGCAAGACGCTAAGAGCCAGCCACTTGAGGGCCGCCTCGTCCAGGTCTTGGTCCTGGGCCAGTTTGGACATCTCCTCCAGGTAATCGGTGGTGGCGAAGCAGTCGCAGAGTTCCTGAACTTTCAGGTGGATATTGCGTTTGTCTTCCATGGTATCGCCTTACTCCAATGCATGGTTTTTTTGCGCTTACTTTAAAATTGTAAGCCAAGGGGAGATTCCAGGCCAACTCCTTAGATGCTTGTGCTTGCCCCAGGAGCGGCAGCCGCTTATCCTAATATTAAGAGTTGGTAGGCAATACTAAACACCTGAAAGCGGCGGCGATGAACTTCGAACCTGTCCCAATAGAGCGCCTGAACCTTTTCTTGGAAAAGCTTGAGTTGGATCACTCCACCCTGGAGCGCCTGGCTCCCTGGCGGCAAATCTTTTTGGACCAAAGTGAAGAGTTTGGCCGGGAATTTTGCCGCTATTTCATGCGCATTGACCGCACCAGACAGATCATGGAGCAGGGTGACTATCTTCCAGGCCTGGAAAAAGTGCTGGGAGGATGGTTCCACGCCCTGTTTAAAGAAGAGTTCTCCTCGGGCTTCCTCAACTACCTGTGGAACAGCGGGGTGCGTCATGTCCGCCTCAACCTGGACCAACGCTTTGTGAACCTGGGCTATGCCATGGCCCGCCAGTTCTGTCACCGAATTGTCAGCCAGCAGATACCGATTGATCATCAAGCACAGGTGGCTGAAGTAATAGACCGCATGCTCGACTTCTGCGTGCTGGTCGCCACCGACTCCTTTATCACCACCACCTTCCACTGCGACCGCCGGATGATTGAAGGCATTGCCCATCAAGTGCGCAATCCCATAACCATCATTGGCGGCAGTATTCGCCGCCTGCAAAAAAAGACCGATCCAGGCAGCCCGGCTTACTTGGCCTATGAAATGGTGTTAAAGGAGAATCAGCGCCTGGAGCGCATGATGGGCGATATTTCCATGTACTCCGGCTTGTTCCAAGAGGAGCCGGTTGCCAAGGTATGCGACCTGGCCGAGTTTTTGGACATAGCCCACCGCTGGGTGCTGGAACGGGGCCTCATGGAAGGCGTGGATTGGCAGCCGGATTTGCGTGCTGGATATGACCGGGTGTATTGCGATCCCCAGGACCTTGAGGCCATGCTGTGTTATGTCTTGGAAAACGCGGCCGAGGCGGCAAATCAGGAGAAGCCCATATTGGAGGCGGCTTCAGGGCCGGACAAAGACCAACGCATGGTCAAGCTGACCATACGCAACAACGGCAATACCCCGGCCCCCATTCACATGGACGATATTCTCAGCCCTTTTCACTCTGAAAAGCCCTTGGGCACAGGCCTGGGCCTACCCATCGTCTTTTTGGCCGCCCGGCGCAACCTGGGCACCCTGAGCCTGGACCCCAGGCCCGGCGGTGGGGCCATATGCCGATTAAGTTTGCCCGCCCCGCACAACCACTAAATTTGGGACATAAGTAAATCCACAAAGGCCTGTTGGTGCCGGTGCGATGCCCCGCCCTTGCGGCTGAGGATAACTATGCGGTCCGAGGGCAGCAGATGCTCCAAGGACAGGGCCCTGAGGTTCCACTTTTTCAGGCCGGGCGGCTCTCCGGCAATGGAGGCAAAAGCCAGGCCCAAGCCCTGTTCCACCAGGGCCGCGCTAACCTCGGCATTGGCTGATTCCGCTATCACCCTGCAAGGCAGCCTTTGGCTGCGGAACAACTCATCCAGGGCGCCGCGATGAGAAACCTCGGGAGGAGGCGCCGGCAGGATCAGGCGATGGCGGCTGATGCTCTTTAGGCTGAGGGGCTGGGCCGCCTTGGTAAGGGGATGCTCCCTGGGCACCAAGAGCACCGGGCGCACCGCCTTCCAAGGCACTGCCCGCAAGCCCTTGGGCGCCACCGAGGCCAAGGCCAGGCCCAGGTCGGCCTCCGCGGAGCGCACCAAATGCACCACCTGGGTTTGAGGGCGATCCCACAGGGTCAATTCCACCTCGGGATGCTCCTGGCCATAGGCAGCCAACAACGGGGGTAATAGCTGCACCAGGGTGGTTAGCGGCGCGGCTAGGCGCAGGCGATGCCGGGGCCTTTTATCCAAGGCGGCCAGATCTTCCCTTAGAGCTAACTCCTCTTGCAGAGCCAGGTCGCAAAAGGCCAGCAGTCGCTCTCCGGCCCTGGTCAGGCGGGCTCCCTTGCGTCCGGAACGCTCCACCAAAACGCACCCCAGCTCATCTTCCAAGGCCTTGATCTGTCGGCTCACCGCCGGCTGGGTGCGCAAGGTAAGCTGGGCCGCCTTGCTGAAGCTGCCGGTCCTGGCCAAGTGGCGAAAGGCGTTTAGCTGCTGCCATTCCATGATTATTCCTCATATATTTTTTAATTATTATTAATTTTACTTATTTTTAGGCTGGTCTCATAGTGAAATACAAGCAAGGAGGACGTTATGCTCCCCAGCCTTAAACTTGGCCTTAGCTTTACCTTTGAATACAAGGTACCGCCGGAGCGCACCGTGCCCTTCCTGTTACCTGAGTCACCAGAGTTTCAACAAATGCCCCAGGTGCTGGCCACCGGCTACATGGTGGGGTTGTTCGAGTGGGCCTGCATCCAGGCCCTTAAGCCCCACCTGGACTGGCCCCGTGAGCAGAGCGTGGGCACCCAGGTGCGCCTGAGCCACGTGGCGGCCACGCCGCCGGGGCTCACGGTAAGCATAAGCGGAGAGCTGATAGAAATTAAGGGACGCCGCCTGTTGTTCGCCATGCAAGGTCACGACGGAGTGGAGCTGATCTCTAAAGGCACCCACGGGCGCTACATAATCGACGCGGCGCGCTTTAATGAAAAAGCAGGGGCCAAGCAGGCCGCCGCCATGGGCAAGGCGCCTTAGGCTACCGGCTGAAACTTTTCATGCACCGCGCCGCACACAGGGCAGCGCTCCGGCGCACTGCCGGTGGCGATCCAGCCGCAGATCGAGCAAACCAGGTAATCTGCCGACCCGTCTTCGCCAAGGGCCTGGGCCAGATCGCCCTGGCGCTGGGCCACCTGGGCCGATTGGTCCAAAGCAGTACCCGCCACTCTTTGCCCTTGCCGGTCGGCTTCTGCCACCAGCCCGGCATAGCCTTGGAGTAGTCCGGGCAGCATCTCGACTTTGGTTTCCTCGAGGTTGGCCTCGGCGTCGCCCAGCTTACCCCGCATAAGCATGAGAAAGCGCCGGGTGTGCACCCGCAGGGAGGCGGCCAGGGCCTCATAAAATTCAGCCTCCTGGTCGCGCTGGCGGCTGCGGGCCTGCTGGGCGAACATCTCCAGCCTGGCCAGGGCCAAACTGGCCTGAACAAAAGCTTGCTGCAACTGGTCTTGAGGGGCTTGGCTCATACCGGTCCTTTCAAATCTCTTTGAACACCTTGGCCAGGGACTCCCCGGCCACGTGCATTTTCCATTCGTTGAGATAGCCAAAAGGCGTGGCGCTGACCTCGTAGCCGGTGTCGCTCAGGCGTTGGGCGGTGCGCCCGGCCATCTCCTGGGCCAGCTCTGGCGGGGCCTTGCTGGTTGAAAGATGGCCAAAGGAGTGCAGCACCACCCGCTTGGTGTTGAACTTGCCCGCCAGCCACTTGATGTTTTTAAGCATCTTGTTGACCACTTTGGTCTCGCGGCCCTGGTCTTCGGCCTCGGCGTGGTAGAACACCACCACCGCATCGCTGGTTTGGTCGCTCTGGGTCGCCTCCGGGGCTTCCTCCAGGGATTTGGCAAAGGGCTTATGCCAAAAGCTGGGGGCATAGAACATGAGCAGCTTCACTTTTTATTTCCGAGCCTGCTGCGTTTTTCCTGTTCCTTTTCCGCCAGGCGCATCTTGCGGCGGCTCATGGCCTCGTCGTTGCGCCGGCGCTCGTCAGGGGTTTCCAAGATCAAGCCCGGCACCGGGGCGGGTTGCTTGTTTTGGTCCAGAGCCACAAAAGTCAGATACGCGCTGGCCACATGCCTGGTCTGCCTCTTTTGGGGATTTTCCGCCTCCACCCGAACCCCGATCTCCATAGAGCTCTTGCCCACCAGGTTTAAGCCCGCCTTTAGAAACAACAGCTCTCCCACGTAGACCGGGTTGTGGAAATCCAGGCGGTCGATGCTGGCCGTAACCGCATTGCACGCGGCATGGCGCAAGCCCACCACCCCGGCGGCGGAGTCTATGTTTTTCATGATGACACCACCGTGTACGTTGCCGGCGGGGTTGGCGTCCGCCGGTTGCATGACCACGGCCATTACCACGCTGGAGTCACTTACGCGTTTACTTTCCATGACAATTCCTTTTTAACCTGTCCGGGGCAACACTTTTGCCCTAAGCTTACCGTTAGAAAGCTTACAATGGCAATCAATGGTGGAGCCAATATGACTCAGCCCCGAAAAACCAAGATCGTTGCGACCATAGGACCGGCCAGCGCCGACCCTCAGGTGCTCGGAAAAATCATCAATGCCGGTCTGGACGTGGCCCGGCTCAACTTCTCCCATGGCGACCACGCCAGCCACCGCAAAACCATGGACCTGGTGCGCCGCCTGGCCGCCGAACAGGGCCGCACCGTGGCCATCTTGCAGGATCTGGCCGGGCCCAAGATTCGCCTGGGAGATTTACCCGAGCCCATGTGGCTGGAGTCGGGCCAGGAGGTGGAGCTCACCCCCGGAGCCAGCGCCACCCCGGGCGTATTGCCCGTGGATTACGCCGGTTTGGTGGAGGACGTGGCTCCTGAACAGAGCATACTACTGGCTGATGGACTGGTGGAGCTCAAGGTCCTGGAGACCTCGGGCGGCAAGGTAAGGGCCATGGTCAAGGTGGGCGGCGAGGTCAGCTCTCGCAAAGGAGTGAACCTGCCCACCAGCGAGCTGGGCATAAGCTCCTTCACCGACAAGGACCGGCGCGATTTGGAAATGGGCCTGGAGGCAGGGGTGGATCTGGTGGCCCTGTCCTTTGTGCGTCACGAAAAAGACCTGGCCCCGGTGCGCGAGCGCCTCAACCACAGCGAAGACCCTCCCCTACTGGTGGCCAAGATAGAAAAACCCCAGGCGGTGGAGCGGCTGCATGAAATTTTGGCCGCGGTGGATGGAGTAATGGTGGCCCGGGGAGACTTGGGCGTGGAAATGCCTTTGGAAAAGGTGCCGCTGATCCAAAAACGCATAATCGCCGAGGCCCGCCGGGCGGGCAAGGTGGTGGTAACCGCCACCCAGATGCTGCGCTCCATGATGGACAACCCCCGCCCCACCCGGGCCGAAGCCGCCGACGTGGCCAACGCCATCCTGGACGGCACCGACGCGGTGATGCTCTCCGACGAAACGGCCATGGGCTCCTACCCGGTGGAGTCTGTGAAGATCATGGACCGCCTGTGCCGGGCCACCGAAGGTCAGGTAAACAGCGAAACCCTGCTCAAGGAAGAGCTGAGCCCCCTTCTCCCGGCAGTGGCCGCCGCGCTGAGCCGGGCCGCCTGTTGGTTGTCGCGCGACCTCAAGCCCGCGGCCATAGTTGCCTCAACCACCAGCGGGAGCACTGCCAGGCTCATCAGCCGCTATCGCCCGGAAGCTACCTTTGTGAGCCTCACCCCAGACCCCTCCACCTGCCGCCAATTGGCCCTGTCCTGGGGCGTGGTTCCGGCCTTGGTGGAGCCTTTTGAGGACATTGAAGAAATGGCCCAACGAGCCGGACGGTGGATATTGGAAAACGGCCTGGCTCAACCCGGGGAGCACATCATACTCACCGGTGGTGTCCCGGTGGGCACGCCGGGCACCACCAATCTGCTCAAGGTTTTGGAACTGTAAATCAAATCATAGACAGGAGTGGGCGCCCAAGGCGCCGCTCCTGTTTATAGCGCGTTGTTTATTCGTAAGAGTAATTGAAATTACTTGTTTGACTAAAAAAACTCTATTGATATACCCTCATTCTCACGTTCCCGATAAGGTCGAGCTTTAATACTTCGCGCGGTTACTCCTCTCATTTGGGCATGAGACCAGGATCACAATGGAAACCTGGGTAAACAACGCCTGGATCATTTCACTGGTGAGCGGCTCCATGTGCCTAACCGCCGCCATCCAGCTTTGGCGCTACCGGGATTCATGGCAGGTCAAGAGCCTGGTGGTCATGCTGCTGGACCTGTTCCTGTGGGCCCTGGGCTATGGGATGGTCTTGAGGTTTGCCGCTACCCCCTCAAAGATGTTGTGGGTCGGGGTGGAGATGACCGGCGTGGCCATCATTCCCGCGGCCCTGGCCATGCTGGCCCTTAGCTACTCTCAATGGGTTTCCCTACTCAACCGCAGAGTGGTTGCCTGCTTGTTCGTGCTGCCGGCAATCACCGCTCTCCTGACCTGGACCAACGGATATCATCACCTAATTTTCGGTCATGTAGCGGGCGCCCCGGGCGTCAATGTGCTTCGGCCCGATTTCAAGGCGGGTTTTTGGATACTCTATCTGGCCTACCCCTACCTGGTGTCCACGGCCTGCATAGTGATCATGCTCCACTCCCTCGTTCGTCTTAAAGGGCAGCCAAAACATGAGCTCCTGTTCATCCTGTTGAGCTTTTCCCTGCCGACTTTTTTGGTGTTTTTGTACCACTTCCGGCTGTCCCACCTTGAGATCCCCGACCCCACCACCGCATCCTTTGCCGTGGCCGCCCTATTCGCCTTTATCGCCATATTTCGTTATCGCTCTCCCAAGACCAGCGCGGTGGACGATTTTGGAAAAGCAATTGAGGTCAATTTCAAGATTCAGGTGGTACGCGCCCTGACCGTGGTAATGATCCCTACCTTCACCTTTTTTGCGGCCAGCAACCTTGACGGTGGGTGGTTTTTTGCCGGCACCATCAACGTCCTGTGCCTGGCCCTCATAGTGATCTTCGCTGTTCTAATCGTCAACGCCCGGTCCATGAAAAGCATAGACCGGTTGTTAAAAACCAGCGTGATCCTTTTCGTGGTCTTTTTGGGGATTCTGTGCATCTACTTTTTAAGCTACGACCTAAATAGCGGCACTATTCTATGGTCTTTGGCCATGCCCTTGGTGTGCATGCTGGCCTTTGGCCCCAACTGGGGCCTGGTCCTCGCCCTGATGTATCAGGCGGTATCGGTCATGTTCAGCCTGCACATGGGCAACTTTGACCAGATTTACTTTTCCAGTTTCGGCATACGCTACATCGTGATCTATCTCATTTTGACCATCAGCTTGTTTTACATGGACAAAAAACGCCGGGAGTTCCTCAAACAAACCACCAGCCAAAGAGACTTCCTGCTGGAGTCGGACCGGCGCTACCGTTGGGCCACCGAATCAGGCTCAGTGGGGGTGTGGGAAATGGATAGCCACGGACGCAGGATGCACATCGACCGCAATATCCTCAAGATGCTGGGCCTGCCCCACAGTTCCCAACTTTCCAGCTTGGATGAGCTGTTGGCCTTGTGTCCACAGAGCCTACGCCTGCAAGCGCGGCGTGGCTGGCGAACTCTGAGGACGGGCGGCCCGGAGCGCACCTCTTTTGAGATGCCCTTGTTGGACCACCAAGGGGAGTTGCACTGGTTTTTGATTCGCGGCCAGATGGTGGAGGGCGTGGAAAGGCTAGAAAGTTCGCTCTATGGGACCATCACCGAAATTACCGAACGCAAGCAAGCGGAAAATGAAAAAAACCGGCTGGAGGCTCAGCTGCGCCATTCTCAAAAAATGGAGGCCGTAGGCACCCTGGCCGGTGGCATTGCCCACGAGTTCAACAACCTGCTGGCAGCGATCATGGGATATGCCGAATTGGCCCAGGATAAACCCAAGAACCAGCCCGAGGTGACCGAAAGCCTGGACCAGATCGTGGCCGCCTGTCTGCGGGCCCAGGAATTGATCACCCAGTTGCTTACTTTCAGCCGAAAGGGAGTCTCAGAGGTAAGGCCTCTGGAGGTCAACAATGAGATCCTGGCTGGGCAAAAAATGCTGCAAAGGCTGCTGCCCCGCTCGGTGGAGTTCATAACCGACCTTGCCCCGGAGTTAAAGACGGTCGAGGTATCGGCCAGCCATATAAACCAGCTTCTGGTGAACCTGGTGAGCAACGCGGCCCACGCCATGCCCCAAGGGGGCCAGCTGGACATAAGCACCCAAAACGTAAGTATTGATAAGATGCCCTGTCCCACCTGCGGTGAAAGCCTCAACGGTGATTACGTGCTTTTGCAAGTAAAGGACACCGGCCACGGCATGGACGAAGCAACCATGAGCCGTATTTTGGAGCCCTTCTTCACTACCAAGGAAGTAGGCTCGGGCACCGGCCTTGGCTTGTCGGTGGTTCACGGCATTATCAGGAGTTATGGGGGCCACATAGTCTGCCAAAGCCAACCGGGGCAAGGCTCCACTTTCCAGGTGTATTTGCCGGTATATGGAGGCGCCGCGAACCTGGGCGGGCAGGACATGGACGATAGCGGCCCCTTGCCCGGCGGCGATGAGACCGTTCTTTTAGTGGACGACGAAGCGGTGCTTTGTGATATGGGACGCCGCACCCTACAGGAAGCCGGCTACAAAGTATTCACCGCGGGCAGCGGGGAAGCGGCCCTGCAGACCTACCGGGAAAACGCCGCGCAAATAGGACTGGTGGTGTTGGACCTGGGTATGCCCGGCATGGGCGGCCAGGACTGCCTGAGCACCCTGTTTGAAATTAGCCCCGAGTTGAAAGTGATCGTGCTCAGCGGCTACACGGCCGGCGAACATAGGCAAAGCGCCTTGCAGGCCGGAGCAGCCGCTTTTTTGAACAAGCCCACCCCCAAAGCCAAGTTCCTGCGCACTGTGCGCGAGGTGCTGGACGCCTAGAGCACCTCCTCGTCTTCATATACATTGGCGATGCAGCACAAAAAGCGGCCCACCTCGCTGTCGCTGAGGTTCTTCATACCGTGGGGCTCCATGGAAGGGATGTACACGCTGGAGCCCGGGCCGCACACCTGGGTTTCGCTCAACTCGTCGCTCTCGGCGTCGTAGCCGTAGCACTCAAAGGTGCCTTCCAGGATGTACATGGTCTGGTGGTAAAAGTGGTTGTGTATGGGTATCTCGCCACCGGGCTGGGCGGTGAACAGCCTTAGCCCGTACTCCGGCGATCCGTGCCCGTCGTCGCCGCACTTGGACAGCCAGCGAACGCTGATGCCCTTTACCTCGTACATCTTGCCCCGGTAGGGGAACTGTTCGATCTTTACGTCCTGGGCGTCCAGGGCCTTGATGGCTTGCATAGTGCAGGATTACTCCACCTAAGTTGTTAATGATCGGTTATGCCTCTTGCCCTGGTTCCTGGGCCGGCTCTTTATCGATCTCCGGCGGCGGAGGCGGCTCGGGCAAATCGCCTTCTGCTTCGGCCTTAATGAGCGCCTCGAACTCCTTGCCCTCGAGCACCTCCACGCTCAGCAGACGCTGGGCCACGTTCTCCAGCAGATCGCGGTGCTTGGTCAACAGGTTCTCCACCCGTTGCTCATGGTCTTCCATGAAACGCCTAATCTCCTCATCCAACGCGGCGGCGGTGGCCTCGGAATATTCTTGCTGAGACGGTGCAAAGGCCGAGTCCTGGGGAATGAACACCGGCTGGTTGCGGCGGCTGTAGGTAACCGGGCCCAGGGTGGTGCCCATGCCGTACTGGGTGAGCATGGCCCTGACCAGGTCGGTGGCCCGCTGCAAATCGTTGGCCGCGCCGGTGGAGCCTTCGCCAAATATGATATGCTCAGCCACCCTGCCTCCCAGCATCACCTCCACCTTGCCCTCCAACTCGCTGGTGCTCATCAGGTAGCGGTCCTCGGTGGGGCGCTGCTCGGTGTAGCCCAGGGCGGCGATGCCCCTGGGGATGATGGATATTTTGTGCACCTTGTCGGCCTTGGGGGTGAAGGCAGCCACCAGGGCGTGCCCGGTTTCGTGGTAGGCCACCCGCTTTTTCTCTTCCGTGTTGATGACCCGGTTCTTTTTCTCCAGCCCGCCCACAATGCGGTCCACGGCCTCGTCCAGATCGGCCATGGTCACCTCGTCACGATTGGCCCGCGCGGCCAGCAGGGCGCCTTCGTTGAGGATGTTCTCCAAGTCGGCCCCGGAGAGCCCCGGCGTACGCTGGGCCAAGGCCTTCAAATTGACGTCCTGGGACAGCACGATACGCTTTGCGTGCACTTCCAAAATGGCCAAGCGGCCGTTGAGATCCGGCTTGTCCACCAGTACCTGGCGGTCGAAACGCCCGGCCCGCAGCAAGGCCGGGTCCAATATCTCGGGCCGGTTGGTGGCGGCCATGATGATAACCCCCACCCTGGGGTCAAAGCCGTCCATCTCCACCAAAAGCTGCTGCAAGGTCTGCTCGCGCTCATCATGCCCGCCCATGGCGCCCATGCCACGGGCCTTGCCCAGGGCGTCCAGCTCGTCGATAAACACTATGCAGGGTGCCTTTTCCCTGGCCTGTTTGAACAGGTCGCGCACCCGGGCCGCGCCCATGCCCACGAACAGCTCCACGAATTCCGAGCCGCTGATGGAAAAGAAAGGCACTCCGGCCTCTCCAGCCACGGCGCGGGAAAGCAAAGTTTTGCCGGTGCCCGGAGGGCCTACCAACAGCACGCCCTTGGGCATACGCCCGCCCAAGCGGCTGAATTTTTCTGGGGTGCGCAGGAACTGGATTATCTCCTCCAACTCCTCCTTGGCCTCGTCCACCCCGGCCACGTCGTCAAAGCGGGTAGGAATGTCTTCCTCGGCAAAGATCTTGGCCTTGTTGCCCGCGAAGTTCATTACCCCCTGACCGCCGGGCCCCATGCGCTTCATCATGAAGTACCACACCCCCAGGAACAGGAAGATGGGCACCATCCAGGAGAACAGGGTGCGCAGAAAAGTGGACTCCACCTCGCCGCGAAACTCCACCTCGTGCCCTTGCAGCTCCTTGGCCAAGTCGGGCGAGACCCGCACCGTGGTGAAGGTGACCTCGCTGCCCCGCTCATCGAGCATCTTTCCGGTTATGCGGTCTTTGCCAATGGCAATTTCCTTGACCTTGTCGGCGCGTACCTGTTCCAGGAACTTACTATAGGGAATCTGTTTGGGCCCGATCTGGCTGGAGATCACATTATTGAGAATGAGCACGAACCAGATGCCCAGAAGCACGTACCAGATGGAAAATTTATGGTGCTTTTCCAAGCGAAGCCATCCCTTTCCCCGGCCCAGGTATTTCCCTGTGAACCACCCACCTGTGATCTTGCCGGGGCAATGGTTAACAAATGATTGTTTTTAGGTTACTATCAGGACGAAAACCGGTCAATAGCCGCGCCTAGCTCAGGCACGGCTCCCCCATACGGCATAGATGGGGTCGGAATGGGAGTACTCGCCGTAGTGGCGGTCGTCTTCCGGGCGGGGCCAACCCCTTTGACTCAGGCTTGCCAATTGGTTAAAGGACCCGCTCTCGATGAAGTAGTCCAGCACCAGGCCCAATCTCTCGAAGTCGTGAAGTTCCTTCCATAGATGCACCGCCTTGGGCGGGAAGAAGCGGTTGGAAAAGGCCATGGCCAGCACCCCGCCGGGCCTGAGCACCCTCGCTGCTTCCAGGAAAATCTCCCTGGGTTGGGTCAGATACTCCACGCTTACGGTGCAAATCAACGCATCGAACGACTCGTCGTCAAAAGGCAGCGTCGGCTCCTGGTTGAGGTCGTGCACCACGGCGCGATCCACCTGGGGGTTGGCCTCCATCTCCTCCAGGTTCAGGCCCAGGCCCTTTACCTCGGCTGCCTCCAGGTGAACCGGCAGGTGGCTCTGATAGCTGCTCATCAAATCCAACACCCGCGAGCCGGGCGATATCAACTCCCCATATAGCGCGGCCACGTGGGCGCTGGCCTGAGAGTCCAGATGGCCCACCAGACGGGGCTTTTCATAAAAAGCCGCGTCAGGCACTTCCTCATCGCGCAGCAGGGCATCGCCGCCCAAAAAATCAGTTGGCTTGCCCCCTGCCCTGGCTTGCATGCCTGGGCCGGAGCACAGGCGCGACATCCAATCCACCCCTTGGCCGGTGGTCTTTTCCGGCGGCAGCCCGGCCTGTTCCACGCTCACTTTGAGCCGCAACTGCCTTCCCGCAAGGGGATGGTTGAGATCGGCGATCAGGCCGTGGAGTTCGGCGGCCAGGCAGCGAAAGGGCTCGGTGCTGCCCGGCGAAACCCCGGGCACCCCGGCGAGCAAATGGCGGGGATAAAAGCGGCCCAAACGCGGCAGAAGCGCTCCGCCGGCGAACTGCTCCAGGGGCACGGTGCGCACCAAGTCCTGGGAGGGCCCGGGCACCGACTCAGCCGGGGTGGGCTCCATCTCCACGCTCTGGCCGTCTTCCAGGCCCTTTAGCGCGTCCAAAAGGCGCGGGGGAAGCATGTCGCCCCACAAGTCGGCCGGGGCATACATTACCTCGCGGTGAGCCGCCTCGGGGCTTTGCCAATCCAGCTCCAAGACCAGTCCGGCCGCGCCTCTGGGATCAACTCCTGGGCTCATTTGGACCGCACCAGCTCCAAGTGGATATACATATTCACTTTGTTACCCACCAAGCCCTGTTCATAGAACTTGCCGCCGCCCACATGGTAGTCCAAACGCTCTATGGAGAAACCGCCTTGGAATCCGGCAAGCATTTGGTCCTTGTTCATGGGGTTGGGCTTGGTGCCCAGGTGGGTGAACACGATCTCCACCGGCCGGGTGACATTCTTGACGGTCAGCTTGCCCTTGACCGCGTACTGGTTGGCACCGCGCCTGGCAAAGCTGTCGCTCACAAAACGGATCACCCGATAGCGGGCCACGTCAAAGAAGTCGGCGGTTTTGAGGTGCTTGTCCCTGGCGGCAATCCCTGTATCAATGCTGTCCACCTGGATGCTCAGATCCACCTTGCTGCCCGCCAGGTCATCGGGGCTGAAAAATATCTTGCCGTCGAACTTGTGAAACTGGCCCATGACCGGAGCGAAGATGTGCTTGATGGTGAAGATGATCTGGCAATGGGGCGGATCAATGCGCCACTGGGGCGCGGCGGCCATGGCAGGAACGCTCAGGCCCAGAATAAGGGCCAGGGTGATAATCAGTCGCGCGGGTTTCATAGAGCCTCTCATTGTGCGGTTGGGTTTATGAGTAAAATTATGAGGCCTTGGGGCGCTCAAATCCAGGGCTGGAGGTTTATCCGGCCACGGCCCGCACCATGAAGAAGCAGTCTTTGTCCGCCCTGCCCACATACCCGCCGTCCAGGCTCACGTACCAGGCGGCCAGGGGGGTGGCCCAGTCTGAGGACCACAAGCGCTGGGCCAGGGGGTCCAACAAGCTCGGTCCGCAAAAACCATCCGGGCCCTGAGGCGGCCCCAGCAAGGAGACAAGCTCTGAGACGGTGGGCAAGCGCCAATCGCCCCGCCCGCCCAAACGGCGCAGATTCAGAGCCCTCACATAGGCTGGGGCCTGTTCCCAGGCCAGAGGTTGAGGCGAACACCCGCGCTGCCACAGCAAGCCGGTGTCCAAATCCTGGGCCACGCCGGTCTCCTGTTCCCGTAGGCGCTGCTGGGGCCAGGTTTGAGGCCGCATAAGCCGGTCCAGGCCCAGGGCTGTAGGCGCTTCGGCCAGCCTGATGCGCGCTGCTTGGCTGCGAGTAACGGCATCGCCTTTTGCAGTGGCTTCAGCTTTATTCAGCTCCGGCCAGGCGGCGCACACTGCCTCGCGTTTTTGTTGCCACTGAGAGGCCAAGCCCTCCAAGGCCTGGGCCATGGTCTTGGCCGAAGCAAAGCGTGCGCCCGGTTCAGGGGCCATGGCACGGATTAGAAACTCGTCCCAGGCCGCATCGGCCAAGGGGGCCAGGGACGAAGCCGCGGGGCCTCCCGGCTCGGGCAGCTCGCCGGTAAGCAGGCGGAACAGGCTCACCCCCATGGAGTAGAGGTCAGCCCTGGGGCCCGTGCTCAATGGCTCTACTTCCTGCTCCGGCGCGGCATAGGCCGGAGAGCCCAGCACCAGGTTGGAGGGACCGGCCAGGCTCTCGCCCCGGCGGTGGCTCAGGCCCAGGTCGCCCAGGCGCAGCCCGTCTCCATCTCCCAGCATGAGATTGGCCGGCTTCAAATCGCCGTGCACCAGCCCGGCCTGGTGCAGAGCGCCCAGGGCAGCCAGGCTCTCTCGGCCATAGGCTATGACCTGGTCCATGCCCAGGGCGCGGCTGGGGTCATCCAGGCGCGGCCCTTCGCCGATGATATCAGCCAGGCTGAGGCAGAAGTGCTCCATGAGGTAATAGGACGGCGCATCCTCATGTACGGCCAGCACCCGCACCAGGTTGGGATGGCTCAGCCCGGCCAGGCTGTGGGCTTCTTCCAGGAAGCGGGCCAGCAGCTCGCCCCGGCCCTGCAGGGCCTCCAGCTCGGGCCGGGGATCGAACAGCTTCAAGGCCCGCACCGGCCCGAACTCCCGGCGCACCTTGTACACCCGGGAGGTGCCCCCCCGGCCCAGCAGGCCCAGCACCTGGTATCCGTCTACGAGCTTCATGCCACCAATTACAGTAAGCGGTCCGCGTTGAATCTGGGCAGGCCCAGGCGATGTATCTTGTCCACCGTGGTCTGCACGTCATAAGGCACGCGGCGCACCTCCAGGGTGCCGGCCTCATGGTCCACGATGACGTACTTGGCCCTATTGTCTCCGTCCCTGGGCTGACCTACCGCGCCCACGTTTATCAGGTAACGGTCGCCCTTTTTAAGTTGGTTCATCCCTTGGCGCAGTTTGAGGCGTTCCAGGCCGCCCGAGGCGGGCAGATGGGCCATGGCCAACTCATGGCTGTGGCCCACCAGGCAAATGGGCTCGTCGATGAGCCCCATGCGCCGAAGTATTTCCCGGCGATCCAACTCAAAGTAGTAGGTGCGGGGCGAGTCCGGCGGCGCGCCGTGCACCAGGCGGCAACCATCCATCACCAGGAAGGTGGGCAATCCGGCCAGCCACTCCATGGAGGACTGGCTTAGCATGTCCATGCACTGCTCCAAGGAACGGCGGGCAGTAGGGTTGAACCAGGCCAGCTCACCGCGTTTGCTCATGCCCAGCTCGTGGTTGCCCATAACGCTGGGCAGGCCCAGCTCCCTGGTCAGCTCCACGCAGGCCTCGGGGTCCGGGCCGTATCCCACGATGTCACCCAACAGGGCGATTTTATCCGCCCCGGCCTGGTCCACATCGGCCAGGACCGCCGTGTAGGCCTCCAGATTGCCGTGAATATCGCTTAAAACCGCCAGCCTCATGCTTACAAATCTAGCACAGCCTGGGGCTTGGGCGGAGAGAGATCAGCGTAACGAGCCTCTTGGGCGCCCAGCACGCGGGCTCTGGGACCCAGGGGAGACCATAGGCGCGGGTCGCTGGCCTGAAACACGGCCAAGGTTGGAGCGCCCAAGGCTGCGGCCAAATGGCTTACCCCGGAGTCCGCGCCCACATACAGGGACGCGCCCAGAAGAGCTCGAGCCAACTCGTCAATGGCCGGATCAGCCATGAGGCGGTATTTGACGCCCTCCAGGGCGCTGGTTAGTTGCTCCCGAAAGGCGGGCTCTTCGGCCGGCCCCAATACCAGGGTAAGCGACGGATGCTCCGCCTCCAAACGGTGGGCCAAAAAGGCGGTTAACTCCGGGGGCAGACGCTTGGCCTTGCCCCCGCTGCCCGGGGCCAGCAAGGCTCCGAAGGATTGGGCAGGGGGCGTTACCAGGGGTTTTAGGGGATGGGCCTCATCTGCCAGGCCCAGACTCTCCAGTTGCTCCACCTGCCAGCGGCCCACCAACTTAAAACGGCCCTTGGGCGGGCGGGTGGATACGGCATACACATGGGGGATTGCTGCCTCGAGGTTGCGCAGCAGGGCTTGGTCCGGCGCGGCGGCAAACACCACCGCCCGCTTAAAGCCGTTCAGCCATTTTCGCAGAAGGGGCTCCATGTTCTGGGCGAACAAGGAGGCATAACCGGCTGCCTCGCGATCGTGCACCCGCTCGGGCGGCAGGATAAGGCGGCCCCACTCTCCCCTGCCCCACAGGTGCAACGGCCCCAAAGCGGCCAGCCGCCCCAAGGCGGGCCAGGAGAGTACAAAGTCGCCCAAGGCCCCCAAATGCAAGGCCAGGGTGGATTCCTCAGCCATTCAGCAGGCGGGGCCGGACACAGGAGCGTCCAAGGCGCCTTCTTCGGCCATGCGGTGGATCTCCAAGGCGGCCCGCACCCCTTCGCTGGTGGCCTGCCCCATGCCCGCCGGGCTCATGGCATCACCTACCAAGAAGATGGCGTTCACCTTGGGCTCCAGGGCCAGGAATATCTGCTCGTTGGGCTTGGCCCCCAAGGCCGAGACAAAAGTGTCCACCGGCTCCACGTAGGTCAGCTGACGGCTGCCGTCGGGCCGAGTGTGCAAAAAGCTCACCTTGTTCTCGAACAAGCGGCGCACCTTGGCCCTTATGTAACGGCGCACTTTGTACTTGCCCAGCTCGCGGCGCAAGTGGTAGCGCCGGGCCGGCCCCAGGTCGTTGCCGATGCCCAGGCCCAGCTCAATGATGCATACGTCGTGGCCTCGCGTGGCCAAATAATGGGCCACCTCGCTGCCCAGGTTGCCGCCGCCCATCACCGCCACCTTGTGGCCCACCTGAACCTCGCCGGAGAGCACTTGGCGGGCGTTGACCAGGGGCGCTTCGTCGGCTCCGGGCAGGTCGGGCAAAATGGGCTCGCTGCCCGCGGCCACCACCACCGCGCGGGGGTTGATCTTGCACACCGCTCCCACCGTGGCCTTGGTGCCCAATCTGATTTCCACATTAGGCAGCTCGGACAGGGCCTGGCGGTAGTAATCGATCAGTCCCCGGAACTCGTCCTTGCCCGGCGGCAGGCAGGCCAAGCGCACTTGGCCGCCCAGTTGCTCGTCTGCCTCGAACAGCACCACCTTGTGACCCAGTTGCCCCAGGGTGCAGGCCGCTTCCATGCCCGCCAGGCCTCCGCCCACCACTACGGCGGTGATGGGCTTGGCCGCCGGCTTGAGCTGTTCGGCCTGAACCTCCAACCCCACCCAGGGGTTGGAAACGCAGCTTATGGGTGCGCCGAAAAGCACCTTGTCTATGCAGCCCTGGTTGCAGCCGATGCAGGGCCGCACCCCGCCGCTTTTGCCCTCGGCGGCTTGGGTGAGCCAAAGGGGATCAGCCAAAAAGGCCCGGCCCACGGCCACCATGTCCAAACCATCCATGGCGTCCTCGGCCTCGGCCGCATTGCGTATGCGCCCCACTCCGGCCACCGGCACCTCAACCTCTTTTCTCACCCGCCGGGCCGGGCCCAGATGGACCCCCGGAGGCATGGGGGTGGGCGGCACCACCATGGAGGGAGTCTCGTACACTCCGCCGGTTACCGAAATCAGGTCCACCCCGGCGGGCACCAGCAGCTTGGCCGTGGCCGCCGCGTCCTCGGGGCCCATGCCGCCGGAAACGTGGTCGTCGCCCGAAAGCCTGAAGGAGATGATGGCCTCCGGGCCCACCGCCCGGCGCACCGCCTGAACCACTTCCACGGCAAAACGGGCGCGGTGCTCCAGGTCGCCGCCATAGCCGTCCTGGCGCTTGTTGGCATAGGGGGTCAGGAACTCGTGCACCAGGTACTCGTGGGCGCCGTGAATTTCCACCCCCGCGAACCCGGCTTCCATGGCCCGCCAGGCGGCCCGGGCAAAGGCCTGGACCATGGCCTCTATCTCGATGACGGTCATGGCTCGCGGGGTGGAATGGGCCGTGGGCCCGCGCAGGGAGCTGGGGGCCATGGGCTCGCCCACCAGGCGGGGATGGGCGTTGCGCCCTCCGTGAATGAGCTGCAGGATGGGCACGCTGCCCTGACCTTTGACCGCCGAGGCCAGCTCGGTCATGCCCGCAATAAGCGAGTCGTCATGGGCCATGAAGTTACGGTCGATGACCTTGCCCGAGTGATGCACGCAGGCTGCCTCCACCACCAACAAACCGGGACGCCCGGCCGCCCGGGCGCGATAATAAGCCAACATGGCGGGAGTGACTCGGCCCTGGCCATCGGCCAGGTTGCTGCCCATGGAGGGCATAATCACGCGGTTGGGCAGCGTGTGGCTACCCACCTTCACGGAGCTAAGCAGTTTTTCAAAGGCGGCCATGTCGTCTCCTGTCCTGCTTTCAAATCGACTCGAAAAAAACCAACGGGCGGATCAATATCTTATCTCAGGTAGACGGCTACATAAAAGGGAGTCTTATTCTCCGTTTTTGTGGTTGTGCACCCATAGGTCGTCGCGCTTTTCAAACCACCAGTCGGTCCAATCGGTGGTGAGCACCGCCTGGGCCAACTCGCGGGCCGCCTCGGTGTTCAGACGCTTGAGGGCGTAGTGGATCCAATGCTTGGCGTAGATGTTGCCCAGGTCTTGTTGCTCCTTGAGCTCTATGAGCAAATCGAGCTGGTCGGCATCCTTGGCCAGCTGGGCCTCGGGAGTGAGGCACTCGTTAAACTCCTGGGCGAACTCTTTGATGCGCGCCGCGGTGGCCTCGGGCAGGTCCCGGGTGGCATGATCCAAGGCCTTGTCCTCATTGGCGGTGCAATAGCGCTTGTTCATATAGTTCAAATCGCCGGTGCGGGCTTCGGCCAGGTCATGGTGCAAAAGCAGTAGAGCCACCCTGGTCTCATCCACGTCTTCCAGCTCCAGAGCCAGCAGATAGCCCAGCAGGGCCGCCCGGAAGCAATGGTCGGCTATGGATTCGCCACCGCTACCCAAAAATGGATAGCCGGTGCGGCGCATCTTCTTGAGCATGCCCGCCTCGAAGAAAAAACGCGCCAGGGCTTTCATGCGCCCATCTCCTGGGCGCAGGGGCGGCAATACAGCTTGCCGCCAAGCTCCACGGTGCGGCTGGCCTGGGTGGGCTCGCCGCAGCGGGCGCAGGTGATGGACTTTTCGATCACCGCCTCGGCGGGTGGCTCCACATCCACCTCTTCCACCTTGAAAAGCTCCTCCTGGGGTGCGTTGAGCAGGTCCTTGGCAAAGGCCTCGCGGTCCACCTTGCCGTCCGGGCCCGCGTGCTTGAGCCGGTCACCGATAAAGCTGACCCTCACCGCCCGGTCCTGGTTGCGGTCGATCACCGTAAAGGCCTGCTTGCCGTAGTCGCGCCATATGAGATTACCCTTGCCAAAGGTGGTGGAGAGCATCTGCTGAAAGGCGTCCACGCTGCAGGAGTTGTTTTCAGCTATGGTGACCAGCTCCTCGTCCTCGGACTTATTCAGGTCCAGGGCCTGGGAAGCCGCCTGGGCCGCTCTATAACCGATCAACAGACCGGGGCACAAATGGCCGTGAAAGGCAACCGCCTGCTTAAGTTGCTCGGGCAAAGGTCCTAAATCCATGTCTTACAGCTCCTTGCTGTGGGAAGCCGCCAAGAACTAGCGGCCGAAGGTTATTACTTGCTGGGCCCTGCCCCTCTGGAAGAGGATGGCCACCTTGGGCTGGTGACGGCTTCGCACCATGTCCAGATAGAACTCGTCCAGGTCGGTTATCTTGTCCCGGCCTATGCGGCGCAACAGATCGCCGGGCTTGAGCCCGGCCCTCTGGGCCTTGGAGCCAGGACGCACCTTGGTGACCATCAGGGCTTGGTCCTGGGGCAACCGGTTGCGCTGGGCGGCCAGGGCGTCCATGGGCCCCACCCCCAGGCCCAGGCGCTGCCAGACCAAGTCCTTGGCTCGCTCCACGGGATAGCGCTGGGCGTTGAGAACCAGGGTGCTGCGCTTGCCTCTTTCCAGCAGCCAAAGCTTGATCTTTTGCTCCGGAGCCACCGAGCCCAGGCGGGACTGATAATCCGCCGTGTCCTCCAGAGACACCCCGTCCAAGGCCAGCACCACCATGCCCCGCTTGAGCCCGGCAAGCGCGGCGGGGCTGCTTTTTATCACCCGTACCACCACTACCCCGGAAGGGGCTTCCAGGCCGAAGTGAGAGGCCAGGCGGGGAGTGATGTCTTGCACCTCGATGCCCAGCCAGGTGGGTATTACCTTGCCGTGGGCCAGCAAGTCTTCCACCACCCGGCTCACCCGGTTAACCGGTATGGCAAAGCCTATGCCCTGGGCCCGCTGAAATATAGCGGTGTTTATGCCCATGACCTCGCCGTCCAGGTTGAGCAAAGGTCCGCCGGAGTTGCCGGGGTTGATGCTGGCGTCGGTTTGTATAAGCCCGCCCATCCACTCGCCCGGGCCGGTGGGCACCCTGCGGTTGAGGGCGCTGACCACTCCAGTGGTCACAGTGTGTTGCAGGCCAAAGGGATTGCCGATGGCGATAAGGCTCTCGCCGATCATCAGCGAGCGCGAGTCGCCCAGCCTTACCTGGGGCAAGGGGCTGCCACGGGGCTTGATCTTGAGCACCGCCAGGTCGGAGGTGGGATCAGCCCCCACAAGCACCGCCTTAAAGACCCGGCGGTCGGCCAGTTGCACTTTGATTTTGCTGCCGCCGCCCACCACATGGCTGTTAGTGACAATGAGCCCCTTTTTACCGTCAATGATCACTCCGGAGCCCAGGTTGGTCTGCTCCCTTTCCAAGGGCTGGAAAAACTCCTGGAAAAAGCGGTCCAACATATCGTCGCCGCTATTGAAGGAGCGCATGCGCACCTTGGCGGTGCTGGAGATGTTGACAACCGCGGGTCCGGCGGAGCGCACCACCGACACCACCGGGGTGACCCGGCCCATGGATTTGGTCTGGGCGGTCCCGGGGCCGGCGGCTACTAGGAACAAGACCAGAGTTGCCAAAACCAAAAGGAGCCTATGGGAATGCCGTATGGCCATTAATGCAAATTCCAAACGCCGGGTTGGTTGAAATTAGTTCCCGGTTTCTTAATCCCGTGGTCTAAGTATGGCCGCTATCGGTATTGATCGCCAGGGCCATGGGCACAAAACTGATGCCATTATGGGTTTGCATGCCTCCGGTTGATTTAAAACCCAAGCGACGATAGGCATCTACCGCGTTGGGCGAGGCATTAACCGTTAGGCGCTCCAGGTCCGGCTTCTGCTTGAGGCATACCTCCAGGGCCCTGCCTAGAAGGCTTCGCCCCAACCCCTGGCCTTGTAAAGAGCCTTCAGTAAAAAACATGGCAATGTGCTCCAGGCCGCGCACTTCAATGAAACCTGTCATGCGCTCCCCGGACCAAGCGGCCAAAAACAGGTTGCCTTCAGCCATACGCTGCTCAAGGGCAGCAATGGTCGCGTAGCTTAAAAATTCACTCACCCCTTCGGGAGGAAACTGCGGAGCCACGAATTGCTCAAAGACCCGGGTCACCAGCTCGGCCGCCGCAGCCACCTCTGCGGGCGGCACAGGCTTGATGCGTACGTGCTCAGATTCAGTCATGGTTATAGCTCGCATTTGGTAAACCGCTCCGGGCAGGATATAAAACCATATGAACCCCATGCCGCCTTGTCAACGCAGTGTAATTTGACCTCTACAAAGCCACGGAGTTAGACTTCAAATATTATGCGCCTACTTCTCACCAATGACGACGGGGCCTACGCCCCGGGCATAAAAGCCCTGCACCAGGCCCTTGCCGCTGAGCACGAGGTATGGGTGGTGGCCCCGGAAACCGAGCAATCAGCGGTGGGCCACGCCATAACCCTGGCCGACCCCATCCGGGTGCACCCCCTGACCACTGAAAGCGGCATGCAGGGCTGGGCGGTTACCGGCACCCCGGCCGACTGCGTAAAGCTGGCGGTGCGCAGCCTTTTGCCCCAGCCGGTGCAGATGGTGATCTCAGGCATAAATCAGGGGGCCAACGTGGGGGTGAACCTGCTGTACTCGGGCACGGTCAGCGCGGCCACCGAGGGAGCCATCATGGGCCTGGGGGCCATCAGCGTGTCCCTGGCCACCCACCACCCCTCCGACTTCAGCCAGGCGGCCCAGATCACTTCGCGCCTGGTGACGGCCTGGGCAGGCCTGGGAGTTCCGCCCGGGGTATCGCTTAATGTCAATGTGCCCGCCCTACCCCCAGAGGAAATAAAAGGGGTTCGCTTCACCCGCCAGTCCACCGCTTCCCTGCGAGAAACTTTCCTGGAGCGGCGCGACCCCAGGGGGCATGTTTATTATTGGCAGGCGGGCGAGGTGATGAGCACCGACGGCAACGGCCAAACCGACTACCCCGCTCTCCTGGAGGGGTACGTGACCATCACTCCGGTGGGCCACGACCTGACTCATGACTCAACCCTGGCCTCGCTGAAACCGGATGCATTGGACCTGGGTCTGTGAACCCCCTGAGGGTCTGTCGGAGCCGATTGAAGAGGGCTTTTACCCTCTAAATCCACGATACCCCTAGGATATTGAGTCATGGGGAAATTTTCCCCATGGCGGGGGATAATGCACCATCAAAAGCCTTCTTTGTAACGTTTGTGAATTTTCTCCCCATTAGGTTACCAATTGGCTATGGATGACACATTTTCCCTTAATAATCGTTTCTATGGGCCATTCACGAAGTGCTTAGCTAGGGTATTTTAGGTAGTGGCACACAAATTGCTATTAAAAGCGGGCAACCTACAACCGCCGCCTACTTACAAACGGCAGCAGGAGAAAAAAAGATGCCCGCATACGAGTATGTTTGCAGCAACTGCGAAGCAAGAGAGCAGCGCATTGGCGGTCTGGACGACCACACGATCATTTGCGACCAATGCGGCCAAGTCATGGTGCGCCAGGCAGATCTGGACACCTTGCTGGCTTCCTACTCTCAGGTTCAGCAACAGGCCGACAGCCTGGGCTAGAACCCGAGTTTTTCCACCGCCCTTTTGCCGTGGCGGAGCCTGAGGACCGGTTATGAGTCACTCGGGACGTCCGGATTTGAGGAGCGGCTTGCAAGAGGCCTCTGCAAGAGGCCTCTTCGTTATTTTAGAGCAGCTTTATCAAGAGCTCCCCAACACCACCTGCGCCCGCCAAGGTTCCTGCTGCACCTTGCTGCCCCCGGTTTCCACAGTGGAATTGGCCGCTTGGCTGCACCGCCTGCCCGAAACTCCCTATAAGGAGCGTGCCGCCCAGGCCCGGCGGCTGGTGGAGCATTTCCTGTGTAACGCGGCAGAGCGCCGCTCCTGTCCATGGGCCCGTCCTGATTCCTGCGCCATATATTCCCAGCGCTTCATGGGCTGCCGCACCTATGGCCTCTGGTCGCCCCAGGTCTATGAAAAGCGCGCCACCCAGGCGGCCCAGAGCCAACAAGCCGTGGCCCAAGCCTGGAAAAGCATGGGAGTGGAGCTACCCGCCGAGGTTCTGGCCCCGCCCCCGCCCTATTGCCGTCAAGTGAAACCGATTGGCGGCTCCGCCCCAGACGATGCGGCCATCGAGGCTTTGGAGGACCGGGCCTTGCAACTGAGCCACGATCTGCCGGATAGCCTGGAGCGGCTGCACGACTTTGGCGGAGACATTGCCTTTGCCGTGGCCTCCCTGGCCCTGGGGCAGCAACAGGCCCTGAGTCTTAAGGTGGCGGTTACCAAAGCCCTGTTGTCTGGAGAAGAGGCAGAGGCGCATGAGCTGCTGGCCAAGGCCGGCACCGCTGCCCGGCGTTGGGCCCAATCTTTCTAATAAAATCTGATTTTAAACAATTAATAACAATAAGTTAATATATTTTATTAATATTATTTCTAGCTTTTTCCAGCTTGCTTTTCCGCCATTTTCGCCTGCTTTTTGCGGCACCAATTTTCATAACGACCGGCCAACTCCCGGTAGCGGTCCACGCTCAAGGGAGGCCGTTGGATGGCCGCCAAGGTGCCGGAACGCACCCTGCCCTCTTGGGCTACTTCCCGGCCCGCCTGGGTGATCAAGGCCAGATGCGGCTCCAACACCGAGGGCTCCATCTGTATGGCCAGGGAGCCCGGTACGCACAGCTCGGCTATGCAACTACCGCCAAAGTTAATGGTCTGGGCCCGTATGGTGGCCACCAGGGGCTCGAAATTCACCGGCTCAGGAAAAGAGCCGGTGGATATCAGCATCACCTTGGGGGGCATGTCCCAAGCTTTGGGGTGACGCACCCGTCCGCCGGCATCCTGGTATAAAAACGGCTGTTTGGAGCAGATGGTGCGGTCCATAACCGCCTTTAGTTGGGCGCTCATGGTGTCGGTGTACACCGGAGCGGCCCAGACCAGAAGATCGGCCTGCTTTAGCAGGGGCACCACAACGTCCATGTCGTCGCGCTGGGCGCAGTGGCCGGGGTGCAGGTGCATGCAGCTTAGGCAGGCGGTACAGGGGGCGATGTTCATATCCGCCACGAACAGGGTGTCCACATGGGCCCCGCCTTGGACCAAGCCCTCGGCCAGGGCCGCGCCCATCTTGGCGGTGACTCCCTTGGCGCCCCGGGCGCTGCCGTTGATTATCAGTGCGCGCATGTTCACCTCCCACTCTGGGTCAACTTAGCACACCATGCTTGGGGAGTAAGAAAATTGCGCCGTCAATTTTTTGACGTACGCAGCCACCACACGCTGAAAACGGTTTGCAAGGCGCTCAGGCCCACAAAATACCAGGCCCATAATGGCCAACCCATTAGAGTGCCCCCCACCCTGCCCCAGGCCCAATAGTCCTGAGCCGCCACGAAGATGCCGCCAAACAGCACCAGGGCCAGCCAGCCCCGCTTGGTGAACCTGGGCAGGCTTAGTCCGCCGGAGAGCAATTGCACCGCCAGGTAGGCAACCGTGGAGAGAGCCATAACCGGCACGGCCGGCAAAAACCCGCCAGTGGGCAGCATTTTGAGATGATAGGCAATTACCAAGACCTCACCCGCCACCATGGAGGTTATGGCAGCGCCCGCCTTGGGTTTTTTCAAGTACAAGCCCAAGAACACGGTGGGGAACAAAGCGGCCAACCCGGTGAAAGCGGTAAGCCCCAGCTTGAGGATGGTGGTGTCGGAAATCAGGGCCACGCCTAGCCCGGCCAAGGCCAGAAACACCACGAAGATGCGCCCCACCAGGCCGCTCTGGGCCTTGCGCCCCCAGAGGTAGGGGAACAGGTCACGGCTGAAAATGGAGCTAAGGGTGAGTAGCTGAGAGTCCATGGTGGACATCAAGGCGGCCAGCCCGGCAGCCAGCACCAGGGTGCCCATGAAGTCGCCGGCAAGGTGAGTCATCATCAGGGGCACTATGGCGTCCGACTCCCTCCCGCTGAGGCCGGGAAAGGCCAGATGACCCAGAACCCCCAAGGCTATGGGCAGGGTGAACACCGCGGTGCAGATCACCGGATACAGGGCCATGGTACGCCCCAGGGAACCTTGGCTGCGCGCCGAGTAAAAGCGCTGGAAAAGCTGGGGGAACATGGGGTCACAGAAAAACCACAGGGTGATGAAGCTGAACCACACCGCCGGGCTGTACACCCCATGGGGACCCGGGCGGCTGAACAGGGCGGGCTCGGCCTGGCGCACCCGGTCAAAGGCCTCGCTCCAGCCGCCATAGTGGGACACCACCAGGCCCAAGGCCCCGGCCATGAGTATGAACATCAGGATGCCTTGGAAAACGTCGGTCCAGGCCACGGCCTTGAGCCCTCCGCGCAGGGTGTAGGCCAGGATGATGGCCGTCACCAACGAGGCCCCGGCCCAGGGAGGCAGGCCGAAAAGTTGGCTCAGCACCTTGGCCCCGGCCAGAGGCTGCAAGGCCAGATAAGGCACCGTGAACACAACCATGACCAAGGCAAAAAGCCCGGCCAGGGGGCGGCTGGAGTACACCTGCTCCACCAGCTCGGCCGGGGTGACCAACTCGTGGGTGCGGCCCCATCGCCATACCTTCCTGCCCACCAGCCAAAAGGTCAGGGCCATGAAGCCGGTTCCAAAGGCCATGATGGGGAAAAAGCTCAGGCCCTCGCGGTAGCCGGCCCCCGAGGCCCCGAACACGGTGAAGGCGCTGAAGTTGGTGGCCGCCATGGTGCCTACCAGGACAAAGGGTCCCAGGGCCCGGCCCGCCAAGAAATAATCCGTGGGGCCGTCCTTAAGGCGGCTTTTGGCCAAAAAACCCAGGATAAGCACCACCACGAAATATACGGTCAGCACGATAACCTTGGTCAGCATAGGCGAAGCACTCCCGCCAAAATAAAAAAACGGCCACCCCGGTGCAGACCGGGATGGCCGAAACCTAGAAACATAATCCGCGCCTGCTTGTATAGCCGCCCAGGCAGGCTTTGGCAAGTATTTATTGGCCCCAGGGACTCATTAACCCGCTACATTGTTGACGGCTTGGGGACCCTATGGTAAAAATCGCTCAACGTTTTTCCCCGGTAGCTCAGTTGGCAGAGCAGGTGGCTGTTAACCACCGGGCCGTTGGTTCGAGTCCGACCCGGGGAGCCAAATATTACAAGGAGTTAGGTCGCTGGACCTAACTCCTTTCTTTTTAAGGTAACTAGGGGGTAAACACCAGGAACTGTTCCGGCCCCCTGGAGCACACCAGGTATAAGAGCTAATCACCAACCGCGATTTGATACTTTTCGGAAATTATCATGGCCTTCCTACGCAAGGCAACCATTGCCGTCAGCTGTACTTGGCCGGAATTGTGCCGCACCACCTGACGAAGAGCTTGTACGGCATGCCGGCCCTTAATCCGCCCCAGTGCGCGGGCAGCGGTACAGCGCACCAGGGTGGGCTGACTTTGATCATTTGCAATAACGGTCAATGGACTTACTGCTTGCTCACAGCCGATCTTGCCGAGCGCGTGGACAGTCACCCGACGCATGGTGGGATCGGTATCGTCAAGCAAATCAATAAGAGTTGTTGCGGCGTCGGAGCAGCGGATCTCGCCCAAGGTGTAAACGGCCACAAAGCGCACATGGTCACACGGAGCATCCACCAAGGCAATCAGAGCACCCTGATCCACAGTGCTAATCGGTGACATTAGCCCCTGCTCTGCGGCCTGGCTACATGCCGCCAATACCTTCTTCTGCAGGTAAGTGGGGATTTCTCTCAGCTTTTCACCTGACCATGCAAGGCTGCTACTCAAGCAAAGGATACCGACCAGGGTAGCCTTCATAAGGCTAAAAAGTGGGTTTCTCATTTTTCACCTCCCATGGTTTGTTTCTCGGGCCTTAGGCCCCAGCAACGGGACTGATCTTTACCTCCGTTGTGGTCCCAGGCTAAAACGTCTCATGAGGAGGCGGTTAGGAGACCTGGCGCAAACAACATAGGGATTTGGCGCATTCATGCCCGGCTATCGGTAAGCCAGACCATACCAGTGGGCGCACCCCACTTGACGGCACGAACCTTCTTGCAATAATTCTTTTGTTGAGTCTAGTGGGGTAAGGGCCGCCCTTGAGTTACCCTCAGCCAAAATAGAAACATCCGGCGTTATTGCCCGGGCAGTTGCTCCATTAGCGGGCATTAAACCTTATTGATTTCTTAATCCCGTTATTTAATAGTAAGAAGGTTATAGCGATACAGGTGGATCGGATATAGGCCATTATGCCCCGTGCCCTTGCCACATTGTTGTGTTTCCTAACGCTACTGTCTTGCTCGGCGTGCAATTGGAGTTCCGGCCCGGATGCAATGCATCCTCCTACCGAGGTCGGCTTTTTCAGAGACTCTTCCGGCTACATGGACATCACCCAGGCGGCCTCAGCCCAAAACGCATCCCTTTATCAAATCAGGCATGCCAATCGCATGTCCTTCGGCTTTTGCCGGTCACCCCTGTGGGTGCGCATACCCCTGAGCCAAGCACCGTCCGGCGGTAGTTGGGTTCTGGAAATCACCGCGCCATGGATGGATTACATAGACCTATACTTGCCCGGGCCGGATGGAGGATGGCGCAAGCAATCCACCGGACTCCAGCAGCCCTTGGCGGACAACCGGCAAGGTATTTTCGCCTTAAAGGCCCCGGTCGACACACCCCGAACCGGTTATGGCTATCTGCGTCTGCAATCAGTGCTGTCGTTGAATGCCGGGCTACGCATATGGTCCAACACCGCCTTTGAGGTCAACAACAGCACCAACACCTTCTTTTATGGCCTGCTCTTTGGCGTAATGGGGGCCATGGTTTTGATAAACCTTCTGGTGTTGGCTACCACTCACGACCAAGCCTATCTGATGTATATCCTCTACTTGGTCAGCATAATGGCCCACCAGTTCTGCCTGCAGGGGCAGGTATTATTTTTACCCACTTCAATCTGGCACCTGGTGCCGGTCATAAGCCTGGTGGTCGCCTCATGCACTCTTTTCTTTGGCGCGGGTTTCTGCCGGGTCTTCCTAAACGTAAAGAAAAACGCTCGTCTGGCCGACTATCTACTACGTGGTTACCAGGCGGCATCCGTGGTTCTTTTTATTCTGGCCCTCACCGGCCAAATCTGGTGGGGTACCTGGCTGGTGCACAGCTTGGCCATGGTGGGCCCCCTGATCGGCATCTATGCCGGGTTCATGGCCCTGGCTCGCGGATTCCGCCCCGCGCGGTTCTATCTTGTGGCCTGGATCGTGCTTTTATTCGGAGCCATGAGCTGGGGAGCCTGGAGCATGGGGATGAATTTCCTGGTGCCCTTACCCAGGGAGTTGATTACCATTGCCGCCGCCTTGGAGAGCGTGCTTTTGTCCCTGGCCTTGGCCGACCGTATCGGGGTCATCCAGCGCGAGCACAGCATTTTGGCCCAGCGGGAGCGCCGCTACCGCCAGCTAAGCACCACCGACGAACTCAGCGGGCTGTACAACTCCCGCTATTTCAGGAGCAAGCTCACCAGCGAGATAATACACGCCCACGAAATGGGCCATCCCTTGGGGCTGATCCTGTTGGACGTGGACGATTTCAAGCGTTTCAACGACACCTACGGCCACACCGAGGGCGACAGGGTATTGTCCACCTTGGGCAAGCTTATGAAATCGGCGGTGCGCCCGGCGGACTCACCGTGCCGGTACGGCGGCGATGAGTTTGCCATACTGCTCCCCGGAGCAGATAACCGGGCCTCTTTGGATGTATGCAACCGCATCAGCGAAGCCCTGGCCCGGTGCGTGTTCCTGCCTGGAGACGGCGCGCGCGAGGTGGTTACCGTCAGCCTGGGCATCGCCCAACTCCAACCCGGTGACGACGCTCATACCTTGCTTAGGCGGGCTGACCAGGCTCTATACCAAGCCAAGAACCAGGGCAAAAACCAAACCGTGGAATCCTCCGCCTAACCGTGCCGTAATTTTTCGGTCGAAATTTTCCGCATTGTTCAACTGAGCGTTCAGACCCAGCTTATGATGGCCGCCTGAGAATCGTTGTTGCCTATATATCCCTAGGTTTAATATAGTCTTAACAAAAAGCCTTACTCTAAACCTCAGTATGGAGCGTCCAGTGTTTAGGGAATCCATTACTTGGATGTTGGGGGGACTTCTGCTCCTGTCCATTGTTTTGTTAAATAATTATGCTCAAGCGCAAACCACCATTGTCATGGGCACCGGCTTAACGGGAGGCAACTACTACAAGTTCGGTCAATTGTTGGCCAGGGCGGTCAATCAATACAGCGCACAAACCGGCATCCGCATAAAGCCTCGCCCCACCGACGGCTCTTTAAGCAATCTTGAAGGGCTCCGAAGCGGGAAATACCAATTGGCCATCACCCAGGCGGATATGGAATACATGGCCTGCAAAGGTAAAGGCCCATGGGCGAAAACCGGCAAGTTCAAAGGCCTGCGCACCGTGTATGAGCTTTACACCGAAGCGGTGACCTGCGTGGCTTCGGCTGATTCCGGCATACGCACCTGCGCCGACTTGCGGGGCAAACGGGTAGCCATGGGCACCAAGGGTTCAGGGACTTATGTGAACGCGGTGCAGGCCTTGGGCACTTGTTGGCTCAAGCCCTCGGACTTGGCCCAAGCGCTGCCCATAAATCCACCAGAGGCCATGCGCCTGATGACCCAGGGCAAGCTCGACGCCTTCTTTTATACCGTGGGCCATCCCAACCAGGCTTTACGCAAGTTCATAGCCAAATACGGCCGGGCCCGTTTCGTGCCGTTCACCCCCACCAAGTCGATGACCAGCAAGGTGCCCTATTATGTGAAGTACTTTTTGTGGACCAACGATTATCCGGGAGTGCAAAACCATGATATGAAGGTGGACACCTTTGGCATTAAAAGCTTCCTGGTGACCACCGACAAAGTGCCGCCCAAGATCGTTTACGAAATAGCCAGGACCTACCTGAGCCAGTTGAACAAATTAAAAACCAAGCTACGCCCCCTCCGTGAGGTTGATCCTCCGGAGCGTCACACCATGCGTGATGACAAATGGGCGGTGAGCGCGCCATACCATGAGGGAGTCAAGCGCCTATTCAAAGAGCGGAGAGGCAGGTAAACACCCCAACCGTTTATATTAGGCTTATCGTGGCAAAGTCACCTAGCGCCAAGAGCGATATCCAAACCAATTCAAAAGCCATCCCCAGGCCGATACGGTCTTGAATGGACTAAGGCCTCACAAGCCACCCCATCGTTGTGTGTCTGGCCGGGCGCTGATAATATTAAAAATCATTCTAATTAGCACACTCCGGAAAATTCCAGCACCGTTAAGACAACGGCAATTTGAACATAATCGACACCTCGGAGACCAACCCCACTTATTACGGGCCCCAAGGTTCAATGCGCCCGGTGACCAGCCCTTTTGGCGATTGACAAAGGACCGTCAAGTATAGTGAACCAAGCTTGACAACTGCTTATGCCCGTTTTATCAACCAGACAATTTTGGCAACTCAAGGTTTCCCAGCCTCCGGTCCACGACATGGTCCTGGCCGGCAACTCCCGCATATTTTTGGGGCTGCGGCCTCGCCAGATGGCCAAGTTCTTGCCCGGGCGTAGTATTTACAACTTCAGCTTCGTGGGTTGCTCTTTGGAAAGGCCCTATCTTTTACATGCGGCCAGGCTGTTGAATCCAAAATCCCCGAACCGCAGCCTGGTAATCGGCATAAGCCCGCACTGCTTCATGCCTCGGACCAAGGTCAACCTAAACCAGGGCTATTTGCACTGGTCCGCCCAAAGGCCAGCCAGCCGGCAGGCTCTTCTTGCTGAAATCCGGCGGGACAACTGGACCGGTCTGGCGCAGGCGCGCTTTTTTGTCAAAAACCTCCTGTGCTTGGTGAAAAGACAACCCCTTGGTTGTTATTTCCTTGATGGCTGGGAAGCATCCGTGCCCTTGCGCAAACAAAAGGAGGGTTACGTTCAATGGATGCAGAAGGTCTATCAAAAGCAGCCGGTTGATTTGGCTATTCTGGACGGGCTGTTCCATATGATAGGTGAGTTGCAACAAGCAGGCATCACGGTCTATGGCTTCCGCTCTCCGGGCGACAAGGAAATGCGCAGAGTGGAGAACCAAAAAAGTGGGGTTGATTTCGACGAGGTGCCGGGCAGGTTCCAAACCTCGGGCGGCGTATGGCTGAAGGTAGACGAAACTTCCTTCCCCACCTACGACGGAGTGCACATGGGATGGCGTAGCGCTATCCGCTTCTCGCGGCATCTGGCCGAGGTACTGTTTGAAACCGAGCAGCGGCTAATGGCGAACCATGAGCGCCCGCACCGCCTCGTCCAGACCGTCTAAAGTCAGGGGGAACATGGGGAAGACCTTGGCGACAGTGGATATGGTGGGGTGCATCCAGGCCCGCTCGGGCATGGGGTTTAGCCACACGCAGTAGCGGAAATGGTCGGCGATGCGCTGCAGCCAATCCAGGCCGGGTATCTCATTGTGATAGTAGTAGTCAATGGCCCCGCCCACGCTCACCAACTCCGAAGGTGACATAAAGGCGTCACCCACGATTATCACCTTATAGTCGGCTCCCAGATTGCGTATCAGGCTCCCGGTGGGCTCCGCCTCGGAGGTGTAGATGTCGGTGAAGATGTCCTGATAAATGCAGTTGTGGAAGTAGTAGGCCTTTAGGTCGCGGAAGTGGGTCATCTGGTGGGCAGCGGAAAACAGACGGTCCACCAGGCGGGCGTAAGGATTCATGGAGCCGCCCGAGTCCATTAAAAGGAGAACCCGCACCGTGTTTTTGCGCTCGCGGGTGAATACCAGTTCGATCTCGCCCGCTTCCTTGCAGGTTTTGTCAATGGTGGCCTCGATGTCCAAGAAGTCCTCAGGGCCTTCCTTGGCAAAACGCCGCAGCTTTTTCAGGGCCATCTTCACCTGGCGCACGTCCAAGGTAACGTCGGTGCGGTAATTCTTGAATTTGCGCGCCGCGGCGATCTGCACAGCCCGGCCTCCACCGCCCGGCCCGCCGATGCGGATGCCCGCCGGGTTGGCCCCGGAGTGGCCAAAGG